>SUYO01000011.1 GCA_015060385.1 Bacteroidales bacterium | reverse complement strand
CTCTTCCCATTCCGAACAGAGAAGTTAAGCTCACCATCGCCGATGGTACTGCCCCACCAGGTGGGAGAGTAGGTAGCTGCCACTTTCTTCTACAAGCCTTCGAGACTATGTCTCGGAGGCTTTTTTTGTATGTAAGTGTCATAGGTGGTCCTACCCCGCTAGGCTTCGCCGACATCCCCGAGGGGTATGCCGTCTCCCTCCGCTCCGGATGGTCCGTGATATACCCGGTTTTCCCGGACAGGTCAGCGAAATACAGCATTGTGTCCGTGAAATCAGTGCTTTTCCCGGACAGGTCAGCGAAATACAGCATTGTGTCCGTGAAATCAGCAGTTTTCCCGGACAGGTCAGCCCCAATGGGCATTTTATCCGTGATATCCTCATTATTCCCGGATGGGTCAACGAAATATAGCATTGTGTCCGTGAAATCGGCGGTTTTTCCGGACAGGTCAGCCCAATTGCAGATGTTGTCCGTGAAATCGGAGGTTTTCCCGGATGGGTCAGCCAAATTCAGCATTGTGTCCGTGAAATCAGCGGCTTTTCCGGATGGGTCAACGAAATACAGCATTGTGTCCGTGAAACAAGCGGTTTTTCCGGATGGGTCAACGAAATACAGCATTGTGTCCGTAAAATCAGCGGTTTTCCCGGATGGGGCAGTCAAATTGCATATGTTGTCCGTGAAACAAGCGGTTTTTCCGGATGGGGGATCTGCTTCAGAGGGAGATGCGTGATGCGCGGCAATTAGAATTCTTCGCGAATGTTGTAGTGATTGCGTTCGCTGCTGTTCCTCGATACCATCTCGCAGATGAAGCCGGCAAGAAATAGCTGAAATCCGAGAAGCACGGCAACAAGAGCCAGATAGAACAGCGGCTGATCGGTTACCGGTCTGAACTTAAGACCGTGGCTCTGCTGGATGAGCTTCTCGACAATGATCCATACGGTCATGAATCCTCCTGTAAGGAACATGAGTATACCTGTGAATCCGAAGAAATGCATCGGCTTCTTGCCGAATGTCGCAAGGAACCACAATGATATCAGATCCAGAAAACCGTTTACGAATCTTTCAAGACCGAACTTGCTGACACCGTATTTCCTCTTCTGATGCTGGACAGGCTTTTCAGTTATCTTTCCGAAACCTGCGTTCTTTGCCAGGTACGGTATGTACCTGTGCATCTCTCCGTAGACCTCGATGTTCTTAACTACCTCGTTACGGTATGCCTTCAGTCCGCAGTTCATGTCGTGCAGCTTTATGCCGGTAGTCTTTCTTGCTGTCCAGTTGTAAAGCTTGGACGGGAGATTCTTGGTCAGCTTGTTGTCGAATCTCTGCTTCTTCCAGCCGGACACTATGTCCCAGCCCTCCTCTGTAACCATCCTGTACATTTCAGGTATCTCTTCCGGAGAATCCTGCAGGTCTGCATCCATCGTGAATACCACCCTGCCCTCTGCTGCCTTGAAGCCGTGGAAGAGGGCTGCAGACTTGCCGTAGTTGCGACGGAATGATATACCTCTTACATTCGGATTGCTTTCGGACAGTTTTCTTACGATCTTCCATGATCCGTCGGTGCTGCCGTCATCGATCATGATGATCTCGTAGCTGTATCCTGCCCTGATCATGACTGTCTCGATCCAGCCGACCAGTTCTGTCAGGGATTCTTCCTCATTGAACAGGGATATGACTATCGAAAGGTCTTTCTTGAATTCCATGATTTCTTACTGTTCATCTGGTTTATACTCTGCAAAAGGATCCTTGCTTGGAATGTTCCTTGAAAGTATGAATGAAAGAATCATTCCATAAAGGAAGCAGTAGATGAGGTTTGAAATGAAAGTGATCTGAGGCAGCCTCTCCATGTATGTCTCCATCACAGACTGGGTGTTCGAGTCCATCATGGGAGCCATCTGCTGCATGACCATATCCATCTGCTGGCTGAACAGATCTGGAGATATGAATGCCACGTTTGCAAACGTGAAGGCAGCATATACAACTGCAGATAGCACAGACATCGCAAGACCTAGCCTGAAGGTTCCAGAGTTGGTCACGGAGCCGTTCTCAGATGCGAACTTCTTCATGAAGAACTTCATGATCCAGATACAGCCGATGAATTTTGCTGCCCAAAGTACGAAACTGATGACCGAGTTAAGGAATGCCGGCATTCCCGCCTGTCCGATGAACTGTGAAATGAAAAGATAAACTGTGGACACCAGTCCCAAGACCAGACCGGCCTTGCCCGCCGTGTTCCACATATTCTTCTGAATTACATTTTGTTCCATATTCATATCTTTAGTAGTACAAAGATAAGAAAAAATTCATACCTTTGCATTCTTGGATTGACAAGACTTGTTTTATATATAAAATAAATAATACGATATGATCAACATTACATTTCCTGACGGTAGCGTGAGACAGTATGAAAGCGGAGTCTCAGCGTTCGACATTGCACAGAGTATCAGCCCGAAACTCGCAGCTGAGGTATTGGCTGCAACTGTTGTAACCACGGCTGACACGACAGGAAAAGGTATGGTATATGATGTTACCCGTCCTATCAATGAGGACGCTTCGATAAGGCTTCACAAATGGGAAGATGCAGAGGCAAAGCATGTGTTCTGGCACTCTTCCTCACACCTCCTCGCAGCCGCTCTCGAGGCTCTTTATCCGGGTGTCAAGTTCGGAATAGGACCTGCTGTGGAGACAGGCTTCTATTATGATGTGGACTTTGGTGAGAAGACTCTCGTGGAAGCTGACCTCAAAGCGATCGAGGACAAGATGATAGAACTTGCCCGCCAGAAGAACCCGTTCGTAAGGACTGAGGTTTCTAAGGCAGAGGCACTCAAGACCTTTACAGAAAAGGGTGACGAGTACAAGTGCGAGCTTATCAGCGAGCTTGAGGACGGTACGATCACTTTCTATACGAACGGTGACTTTACTGACCTTTGCCGCGGACCTCATCTCAAGGATACATCTGTAATCAAGGCTGTCAAGCTTACTGCGATTGCAGGTGCTTACTGGAGAGGAGATCAGGAGCGTCAGATGCTCACACGTGTATATGGAGTTACCTTCCCTAAGAAGTCGATGCTTGACGAGTATCTCCAGATGATGGAGGAGGCCAAGAAACGCGATCACAGAAAGATCGGAAAGGAGATGGAGCTTTTCACATTCTCTCAGAGAGTGGGTCAGGGTCTTCCTTTGTGGCTTCCTAAGGGTGCTGCCCTCCGTGAGCGTCTCGAGAACTTCCTCAAGAAGCTTCAGAAGTCATATGGCTATCTTCCGGTGATTACTCCACATATCGGAAACAAGGACCTTTACGTGACTTCAGGTCACTATGCAAAATACGGAAAGGACTCTTTCCAGCCTATCCATACCCCGCAGGAGGGAGAGGAGTATCTCCTCAAGCCTATGAACTGTCCTCACCATTGTGAGATATTCAGGTCTAAGCCGCGTTCATACAAGGAACTTCCTCTCAGACTAGCTGAGTTCGGTACTGTATACCGTTACGAGCAGAGCGGAGAACTTCATGGACTTACACGTGTGCGCAGCTTCACTCAGGACGACGCCCATCTTTTCTGCCGTCCTGACCAGCTCAAGGAAGAGTTCTGCAAGGTTATCGATATCATCCTTTATGTGTTCAAGACCCTGGATTTCAGCGAGTATATCGCGCAGGTATCTCTTCGTGATCCGGACAACAAGACAAAGTACATCGGAACTGACGAGAACTGGGCAAAGGCTGAGGCTGCTATCATCGAGGCTGCTCAGGAGAAGGGCCTCAACACAGTGGTAGAATATGGCGAAGCGGCATTCTATGGCCCTAAGCTCGACTTCATGGTGAAGGATGCGATCGGAAGAAAGTGGCAGCTCGGTACAATCCAGGTTGACTATAACCTTCCTGAGCGCTTCGAACTCGAGTACATCGGAAGCGATAACCAGAAACATCGTCCTATCATGATCCACCGTGCGCCGTTCGGCTCACTTGAGAGATTTGTTGCTGTTCTTCTTGAGCACACAGGAGGAAAGCTCCCTCTCTGGCTCACTCCGGATCAGGTGAATATCGTTCCAGTAAGCGAAAAATATGAGGAATATGCAAAAAAAGTTTGTGATTTGCTGAATAATTCCGATATTCGCGCCTCTATCGATGATAGAAACGAGACTTTAGGTAAAAGAATCCGTGAGAGTGAACTCAAGAGGATTCCTTTCCTTGTGATTGTAGGTGAAAAGGAGATGAACGAAGGCACGGTTTCTGTCAGAAGGCAGGGCGGAGTTGACGCAGGTTCTATGCTGGCTGAAGACTTTGTGACATTGGTAAGCAATGAGATAAAGGAGCAGCTTGCATAGCAATATATATTAATAACTTAACTTATAGGAGGATTTATTTATCGCAGCACCATTTAAGCCAGGTCCGCGCCCAAGTGGCCCAAGACCTAACAATCGTCCGGGCCAGAGGCCTGTAAACGGAAAGAAGGACGATGACGGATTGAGAATCAATGAAGAGATCACGGCATCTCAAGTTCGTCTTGTGGGTGATAACATTCCTGACCAGGGAGTGTATTCGCTCAGGGATGCATTGAGAATGGCTGATGAACAGGATCTTGATCTGGTGGAGATAAGTGCGAAAGCAGATCCCCCTGTATGTAAGATCATTGACTATCAGAAATTCCTCTACCAGCAGAAGAAGAAGGCAAAGGAGATGAAGGCCAATGCCGCCAAGATAGTCATAAAGGAAATCAGATTCGGCCCGAATACGGATGAGCACGATTTCCAGTTCAAGCTCAAGCATGCGCAGGAATTCCTCCAGGAAGGTTCGAAGGTAAAGTCTTCGGTATTCTTCAAGGGACGTTCCATCATCTATGCAGATCAGGGAGAAAAGCTTCTGCTTCGTTTTGCATTGGAACTTGAGGAGTATGGAAGGGCGGAGCAGATGCCTAAGCTTGAAGGAAAGAGGATGATCATGATGATCGCCCCTCTCAAGAAAAAGTAATCCAAGTGATTGGAAAACAAATAATTATTAACTAAATCAAATTTAACTATGCCAAAGATGAAGACCAACTCCGGTTCAAAAAAGCGTTTCACGCTTACCGGAACGGGAAAAGTTAAGAGAAAGCACGCTTACAAGAGCCACATTCTCACAAAGAAGACCAAGAAGCAGAAGAGAAATTTGACTCACATCGCTATCGTTGCAAGTGTTGACGAGAAGAGAGTCAAAGCTTTGTTGGGTATGTAATTTTCGGATTACAACAGTAAAATTAAGTCAAACTTGGAACGCAGTCGAAAAGCTCCGATGACGGACACTGCCTCCATAAAACAGTTAAATTTATGCCAAGATCGGTAAATTCAGTTGCCTCAAGGGCACGCCGCAAGAAGATTCTTAAAAGAACCCGCGGTAATTTTCTTTCAAGAAAGAATGTTTGGACGGTAGCAAAGAACACCTACGAGAAGGGTCTCTCATATGCTTACCGTGACCGTAAGAACAAGAAGCGTTCATTCCGCGCTCTCTGGATTCAGAGAATCAATGCTGCTGCACGTCAGTACGGTATGACTTACTCACAGTTCATGGGACGTATTGCTAAGCAGAACATCGGTTTGAATCGTAAGGTTCTTGCAGACCTTGCCATGAACAATCCTCAGGCATTTGAGGCTATCATCAATTCTGTAAAATAGTTTCGGCTGATGAGCTTGAAGGAATTGTACCATAACAAATGGGCCAGATTCGGTTTCTGGGCTGTGCTCTATCTGTTGTGGGTCATCTGGCTCGGAAATTATTGGTGGCTTTTCGGACTTGTCCCTATCTTTGACCAGCACATCACTAAAAAGGTGAAGTGGCTGTTCTGGAAGAAGGAGTACAAGGAAGGTGAAAAGCGTAACGAACTGCTTGACTGGCTTGATTCAATAATCTTCGCAGTGATAGTAGTGACATTCATCAATACTTTCTTTTTCCAGGCGTTCAAGATTCCTTCGTCTTCCATGGAAAGCTCGCTTTATACAGGTGACCACCTGTTTGTAAGCAAGCTTGCATATGGCCCCAAGATGCCTCAGACACCTCTCACAATCCCTTTCACACATAATGTGATCCGCGGAAAAGAGTCCTATTCGACACTCATCCAGAATGATTACAAGAGGCTTAAGGGATTCGGTCATGTAGAGACAGGAGACTATGTCGTATTTGCTTTTCCGCACGGCGATACAGTCCTCGTCAAGGATCCGGCAGCTGATTATTATACATATGTCAGGACTCTCGGACGTGAATACACGATCAGGAATTATGGACCGGTAAAGGTCAGGCCAGCTGACAAGAAAGACCATTATGTGAAGAGATGCGTCGCATCGCCGGGAGATACGCTTGAGATCAGGGATGGGCAAGTATATATCGATTCCGAGGCTCAGGAAGTCTGGCCGGGAGTGCAAAACTCCTATAAGGTGGTTACAGACGGTCAGCGTATCAATCCGGTTAATCTGGACAAGCTGGGACTCAATGTCAGGGAACTGTGGTATCAGCCCGATCTTCCGGGATATCCCGCAATGCCTCTGACCTCTGAGATGCTTGAAAAGGTTAAGGCCTATCCTAATGTGATTTCTGTAGAACAGAATATCGATTCATATCCGCCCGATTTCCCGGATTCGGAAAAGACGATATTCCCGTTCACGGGAGGTTACAATTGGACAAGAGATAATTTCGGCCCGCTCTGGATACCTCAAAAAGGTGCAGAAGTCTCTCTTACGGTTGAGAATCTACCTCTTTACGAGAGGATCATAACCGCTTATGAAGGCAACTCGCTTCAGGTGAAGGAAGGAAAGATATACATCAACGGAGAAGAAGCTCAAAGCTATACTTTCGAACAGGATTATTACTTCATGATGGGAGACAACAGGCACAATTCCCTCGACTCAAGATATTGGGGATTCGTTCCTGAAGATCATATAGTTGGAAAACCCGCTCTGATCTGGCTCTCAATCGATGGAAACAAGAAGTTTCCGAAAAACATAAGATGGCGCAGGTTCTTCAAATTTGTGTAAATTATTGCAATTGCGATTTTTTTATGCGATATTTGCAGCCCGCTAATAATGAATTAATTAAAAAAGTTATATACAATGGCAAAGGTTTGTCAAGTTACAGGAAGAAAGAGAATGGTAGGAAACAATGTTTCCCATTCCAAGAGACGCACTAAGCGTATCTTCGCCCTCAATCTCAAGACCAAGAAGTTCTGGTCAGAGGAGGAGCAGAGATTCATCACCCTCAAGGTGTCTTGCAAAGGTATGAGGACTATCGAGAAGAATGGTCTCGACGCAACTATCAAAGACGCTCAGAAGAAAGGATTTATTAACCTTGTTTAATTTTTCGGATTATGGCAAAGAAAGCTAAAGGTAACAGGGTGCAGGTCATCCTTGAGTGCACTGAGCAGAGAGAGAGCGGTGTACCAGGTATCTCAAGATACATCACAACTAAGAATAAGAAGAACACAACTCAGCGTCTGGAGCGTAAGAAGTACAATCCGTTCCTTAAGAAGGTAACTCTTCATCGCGAGATCAAATAATTATTGGAGGAATTGATATATGGCAAAGAAAGCAGTCGCAACCTTCAAGGCTGGTACGCTTAAGAAGATGGTAAAGTGTATCCGCATGGACAAGTCTCCTAAGACTGGAGCTTATGTATTTACAGAGGAGCTCGTAGAGGAAGACAAGGCTAAGGATTTCTTCGCAAAGAAATAATTTTCTTTAAGAGCATTAAAAGTGGCGCAGCAGGAATCATTTTCCGCTGCGCCACTTTTTTTATACGCGTTAAATGATTAAATTTGCGGGTTAAACATATTGTTTTATGGGTATTTTTGACAAAGGAGTAAAGAAGACCAACAGAAGTTTTTTTGACAGGCTTTCAAGAGCTATCGTCGGTAAGACAGAGGTGGATGAAGATCTGCTTGATGCTATTGAAGAAGCCCTGCTGGCTACAGATATGGGCGTCGATACAACCATGAAGGTAATAGAGAGCCTTGAGGAGAGGGTACGACGCGACAAATATGTTTCGTTGAACGAACTCGTTGACATGATCCGTGAAGAGATCGCTGCCCTCCTGAACGTCAGCGGAAGTGCTGAGGAAGACGATGTAGTCGTACCTTTCGATTTTTCCCGCAAACCTTACGTGATAATGGTTGTCGGTGTCAACGGTGTCGGCAAGACCACCACCATCGGCAAGCTTGCAAGCAGCCTCCAGGCCCAGGGCAAGAAGGTTGTACTTGGAGCTGCGGACACTTTCCGCGCTGCAGCTGTGGACCAGCTTACCATATGGTCGGAGAGGGCCGGAGTAGATATCGTAAAGCAGGAGATGGGATCGGATCCGGCTTCAGTTGCCTTTGATACTGTGAAGTCAGCTGTAGCCAAGGATGCAGATGTCGTGCTTGTCGATACGGCCGGACGTCTGCATAACAGGATAGACCTTATGAACGAGCTTACCAAGATCCGCAATGTGATGAGAAAGGTTGTGCCAGATGCTCCGCATGAGGTACTCCTCGTTCTTGACGGGTCTACCGGCCAGAACGCATTCCAGCAGGCAAAGGAATTTGCCAGGGCGACTGATATCACTGCTCTTGCAGTAACCAAGCTCGATGGAACTGCAAAGGGTGGAGTGGTGGTCGGTATCGTAGACCAGTTCAAGGTTCCTATCAAGTTCATCGGAATCGGTGAGGGCATCGATGACCTGAAGGTGTTTGACAAGAGGGAGTTCGTTTCGTCCCTTTTCTCAAAGGAAGATGTTGAATAATCAAAAGTAAACAAGATATGAAGATTTCTTACAATTGGCTCAAGGATTATCTTGAGTGCGACCTCTCTCCTGAAGAGGTTGCAGAGGCGCTGACCTCTATCGGACTTGAGGTTGATGGTGTCGAGCAGGTAGAGGAGATTCCGGGTGGCCTCGCAGGTGTCATAGTTGCAGAAGTGGTTGAATGTGTCGACCACCCTGATTCTGACCACCTTCATGTTACAAAACTTAATACCGGTGAGGGTGATCTTCTTCAGGTCGTGTGCGGCGCTCCGAATGTGGCAGCCGGCCAGAAGGTGCTTCTCGCTACCGTAGGAACGGTGCTTGGTGAAGATTTCAAGATCAAGAAGTCAAAGATCCGTGGTGTGGAGTCGTTCGGTATGATCTGCGCGGAAGATGAACTGGGAATCAGTGAGTCACATGACGGAATCATGGTCCTTGAACCCGAGACTGTGGTCGGCACTCCTGCCAAGGATTATCTCGGACTGGCGACGGATGCCGTGATCGAAATCGGACTTACCGCAAACAGGATCGACGCAGCTTCACATATCGGTGTGGCTCGCGACCTCTATGCATATCTCAGACACAACAACATACCATGTGCCTTGAACCTTCCTGATGTTTCAGCATTTGCCGAAGGCGAAGGCGAGGCGATCCCTGTGGAGGTTCTTGCAGCGGACGGTTCTCCAAGATATACTGGAACGACAATCAAGGGCGTAAAGGTCGGACCTTCGCCGGACTGGCTCCAGAAGAAGCTTCTTTCAATCGGCCTGAGACCTATCAACAATGTTGTGGATATAACCAATTTCGTGCTTCATGAAGTGGGACAGCCTCTCCATGCCTTCGATGCTGCAAAGATCAGCGGTGGCAAGGTGATCGTACGCAGAGCTGCAGAAGGAGAGAAGTTCGTCACTCTTGACGGCATAGAGCGTACTCTCAGTGCAAATGACCTCATGATCGCTGATGCAGAGAAATCAATGTGCCTTGCAGGAGTATTCGGAGGAGAGGAGTCAGGAGTTACCGAGTCTACCGTTGACGTATTCCTTGAGAGTGCATACTTCAACCCTGTATCGATAAGGAAGAGCTCTAAGAGACATGGTCTCAAGACAGATGCATCCTTCCGTTATGAGCGTGGAGCAGATCCTCTCATCGTTGACTATGCGGCAAGGCGTGCGGCGCTCCTCATCCAGGAGATTGCCGGAGGTACCGTAGTGGGAAAGGTTCAGGAATTCTATCCAGAAAAGATTGAGAAGAAGATCGTCGATCTTGACTACAACCGTATGGAGGCATTCATCGGAAAGAAGATCGGTCATGACGTGATCGAGTCCCTTCTCGAGAATCTTGCTTATGAATTCGTGGAGAAACATGAGGGTGGCGCTGTTGTAGCTGTGCCTTCATACATGGTCGATGTATATCGTGAATGTGATGTGGTGGAAGAGGTCCTCCGTATCTACGGTTACAACAACATCGAACTTCCTCAGGCTATGCGTATGTCAGTGAATGCTCCTCAGAAGCCGGAACCTGAGCAGGTAAGGAAGACTATTGCGGATTTCCTTGCTGCCAACGGATTTGTGGAGACCATGAACAACTCCCTCACAAAATCTGATTATTATTCGAAGCTCAAGACCTTCCCTGAAGACAGGTGCGTGAGGATAATGAATCCTCTCAGCTCTGACCTTAACGTCATGAGGCAGACACTTCTTCTCAACGGACTTGAGGTTATCGCATACAACATCAACCGTCAGGTTACCAACATCAAGACATTTGAGTATGGATCTGTGTATTCATTCAATCCTGATATGGATGGCAGGACATTGGATTCATACGAGGAGCATACCTGTTATGCACTCTTCATGAGCGGTCAGCCTGACAAGTCATGGAGAACCGATGCCGGCAAGGGCAGCTATTTCCAGCTTAAGGGCTATCTGGAGCTTCTTCTTAAGCGTTTCGGCTGTGACATATACTCCCTTGAGACAGACGCTGCGCCGGCAGATCTCTTCTCAGAGGGCCTTTCGTACAGTCTGCCTGGCTCGCATCAGCCTCTTGCCGTCATGGGAACAATAGCTCCTGCAAGACTCAAGCAGTTCGGCATCAAGCAGCCTGTTTTTGCGGCTGAAATCAACTGGCCTTCACTCTTTGCCTTGATCAAGAGAAACAAGATCAAGTACAAGGAACTTCCGAAGTTCCCAGAAGTAAGACGCGACCTTGCTCTGCTTCTGGATGAGTCTGTATCTTATGCAGACCTTAGGAAGAGTGCCTTCCGTGTGGGTAAGAAGCTCCTCAAGCAGGTAGGTCTCTTTGATGTGTACCGAGGCGACAAGATTGCAGAAGGCAAGAAGCAGTACGCTTTGAGCTTCATCCTTCAGGATCTTGAGAAGACTCTCACTGACAACGATGTAGAGCGGATAATGAGCAAGCTTCTTGCAACATTCCAGAATGAGTTTGGAGCTACGTTGAGATAAGATGAAGAGATATTCCGGACATATCCTGGCCTTGGCCATATTCGTTCTCGCCCTTCTGCCTTCCTGCAGAAAGGGCGAGGCTGAGCTTATTCCAAGGTCTGACCTTTCAAGAATTTACGCAGAAATGCTGCTTACGGACCAGTGGATCATACATACTCCTAATGTAAGGAACATAGCTGATACTTCGCTGGTATATGAACCTATTCTTGAAAGATACGGATATGATTCCGATGACTACAGAAAGTCCGTGGATGTATATATGGATGATCCGGAGCGGTTTGCAAGAATCTTCAGGGAAACCGCGGAGATACTGACCGAACGTATGGATGAACTGAAGGAGGAAAAGGAAAGACTGGAGCATCTGGAGATGCTCAGGAAAAAAGCCGAGCAATACAGACCTCATGTCAACTGGGAACTGACGGATCCTCACAAGGGTGATACAACGGCTGTGTCCTTGCCCGACAGTCTTGCAATTGCTATGGATTCCACGAGCGGAATATACAGAATTTCATATGTACCGCTTAAGGATACCGTATATCATGGCGTGCGGATGATACTTCATGAATCCGATACCTTGAAGACTGAAAGACCTGATACTTCAGAGGTGTCGCCAAAGGTGGAGATAATTGATACATTGATGCCCGGATCGGCAAGAAGGCTCAAGCTTGTCAAGCCGGACAATATCATGCTGAACAATGGCAGGAAATAGGATAGCAGCATCCTTCGTATATACCTTGGATGCACGGGAGCCGATAAGGAACGGCTATGTTGAATATGATGATGACGGTACTGTCACAGGCGTGGGGTCATGCGGGGATATATCTTCCGAAGCATGTTTCCATGAAGGGGCCATCGTGCCCGGCTTTGTGAATGCCCATTGCCATGTGGAACTGTCCCATCTTCACGGCAAGTTCCGCAAGGGTACCGGAATGGCCGGATTCATCGATCAGATAAATGAACTTCGCGATTGGGCAGGAAGGGAAGTGAAGACGGCTCTGGTCAGGAAATGGATGGACAAGATGTGGTCGGACGGTGTATCTGCCATGGCGGATATAAGCAACGACGACTCTTCTTTCGAAGTGAAGGCGTCCCATCCGATGTATACGAGGACATTTCTCGAAGTGTTCGGAAGCGAACCGCATATGTGTGAGGGGGTGATGGCAGAAGTTACTGCTCTCAATGAGCAGGCGGACAATGCCGGCATCGATGCCGCTCCTACGCCACATTCCTGTTATACGATGAGTCCTCAGCTTCTGACTGCATCAACTGCTGCCGGTCTGGAGAAAGGCTGGCTTTCGTACCATTCACAGGAGAGTCAGGAGGAGGAAGACCTGCTCATCAGCGGTTCGGGAGCCATGTATGAGAACAGGAAACGTTCAGGAATGAGCACACCTCCTGTAACCGGTGAATCTTCTTTGAAATATTTCCTGGACAGGCTAGCCGCAGCTAAGCCCGCGCCGTATGACGAGCATATACTTCTGGTCCATAATGTGTGTCTGGGACAGAACGATATAGATGTGGTGAAAAAGGTGATGAACAATGTCTACTGGGCGATTTGTCCGCTGTCAAACATATTCATTCATAATGCTTTGCCTCCTGTTCCCCTTATGAGGAAGAACGGATTGGATATAATGGTAGGAACGGATTCGCTTTCAAGCAACGACGATCTGGATATGGTGAAGGAACTTTACTGCCTTCATGAAAACTTTCCTGAAGTCCCTATGGAAGAACTTCTCAGATGGGCGAGCTTGAACGGGGCACGTTTTCTGTCAAAGGCCGATGTGCTTGGATCATTGACTCCGGGAAAGAAACCGGGACTTGTATTGATAGACAGGCTTGACGAGCAGGGCAACCTTACTTCTGAAAGCCGTTCAAGGAGGATTATCTGATGCTTCATTTTGATGAAATAGTATTCGGACCCATACGCAGCCGCAGGCTCGGTTCTTCACTTGGGGTGAATCTCTTGCCTTCGAAAGGTAAATTGTGTAACTTTGACTGCGTGTACTGTGAGTGTGGATGGAACAAGGACGGAAGAAGCGACGGAAAGTTTCCTCAGCTTAAAGACATAGAGGCCGCTCTTGAGGAAAAGATGTCGAAGGCTTCTTCGGAAAGAGTTCCGGTAGATTCCATTACCTTTTCCGGAAACGGGGAGCCTACCATCCATCCGGATTTCGCTCAGGTGATAGATGTGACCCTCAGGCTCAGGGACAGGTATTTCCCTCAGGCCAAGGTGTCGGTTCTGTCAAATGCGACCATGATAGGCAGGAAAGAGGTGGCGGAAGCCCTGATGCGTATTGACAACCCTATACTGAAGATTGATGCATCTTCGGACGAACTCATACAGAAGATCAACAAGCCTTCAGGCTCATACAGACTTGCGGAAGTCGTGGAGAATCTCAGGAAGTTCGAAGGAAGGTTCGTGCTTCAGACAATGTTCCTCAGGTCGGAGGAGTTTGATACGGCTGCTCCTCAGGCACTTGCAGCATGGATGGATATTGTGCGTGAGCTCAAGCCACGGGAGATAATGGTCTATACAATCGACAGGGAGACTCCTGACAAGTCGCTTGGCAAGTATACTGTGGAAGAAATGAAGGCTTTTGTGCAGCCGTTGGTGGATGAAGGCTTTGAAATACAGATAAGAGGATAATGAGGACTGTGATACAGAGGGTGACCGAAGCATCGGTGACAGTAAATGCGGAAGGATATCAGGCTTCTATAGGAAAGGGGCTGCTCGTCCTTGCCGCCTTCATTGATGAGGACACAGAAGAGGATGTGGCATGGACTGCGAGAAAGATAGCGGCAATGCGTATATTCGATGATGCGGATGGAATCATGAACCTTTCGGTACGAGATGTGGATGGGGAGATTCTGGCTATAAGTCAGTTTACTCTCTATGCATCGACAGTCAAGGGAAACCGTCCGTCTTATATAAAGGCTGCAAAGCCGGATGTTGCGGTTCCTTTGTATGAGAGTTTTCTTTCCGCTCTGGATGCGGAACTCGGGAAACCGGTAGAAAGAGGCATTTTCGGCGCAGACATGAAGGTGGCGCTGCTTAATGACGGTCCCGTAACCATAATAACTGATTCAAAATTGAAATTTTAATAGATATGGATTACTTGAGTAAATACGGCTATGCTCCTGATCAGGAAGCAATTGCCAGAGCATTGGAAATCATTGCTTCCAATCTTGAAAGTGTAGCTTCTGAGCAAGTCTACAAGGACTGCTTCTCTATGATGGACCTTACGACCCTCAAGACAGATGATACTCCTGCTTCTGTCGAAAAACTGGTCGGTAAGGTAAATGCATTCCATGAAACATACCCTGACTGGCCGCTTCCCGCTTCGGTATGTATCTACCCGAATTTCGCGGCAACTGTCAAGGCTGCAAGAAAGGAAGATTTCAACATCACGGTAGTATCTGCATGCTTCCCTTCATCGCAGAGTTTCCTTGAGGTTAAGCTCAAGGAATGTGAAATGGCTGTGGAGCAGGGTGCTGATGAGGTGGATATAGTCCTTGCGCTTAATTCATTCCTTGCAGAGGATTATGAGAAGGCATCAGAGGAGATCCGAGCTGTACGTTCATGCATCGATGCTGTTGCTGACCGTCAGGGAAGGAAGGTACATCTTAAGGTAATCCTTGAGACAGGGCTTCTCAGGACTCCGGAGCGTATCGCTCAGGCATCCTTCCTTGCAATGGAGGCAGGTGCGGACTTCATCAAGACGTCTACTGGTAAGGTGGATGTGAACGCTACCCCGGTCGCTGCATATGTGATGTGTGAGTGTATCGCCAGGTATCATGAGTTAACCGGAAAGAAGATAGGTTTCAAGCCGGCAGGAGGAATATCTTCAGCTGCAGATGCACTCTGCTATTATTCGATAGTCTCTTCTGTCCTCGGTAAGGAATGGCTCAACAAGGAACTCTTCCGTTTCGGAGTAAGCCGTGTCGCAAACAGCATTCTTTCGGCTGTAGAGCAGAAAACGGTGTCATATTACTAGAAAATTTGTTTGATTTTTATAAAAAATCAAACAAATTTTAGAGGTAAAATCGCCCTCTCATGTTAGTGAGAGGGCGATTTTTAAATTTATCCGCATACATTTTCGGTATGCGGATAAATCTCTGGAACTTTGCCTCCGTAATTAAATGAATGATTATGAGAGGTAAAATTACACTTGTGCTCATGACCCTTGCACTGGGGGCGTGCAGCAGGATCGGGACAGGCTCCGGCGATGGACCTGACACCCATACCGGCAGGAATCTGTCCCATGAAGAGATTGTACTGGGCTCCCGTCTGGAGAATCCGTACAAGACTGAAAACATCGCCAAGGCTCTGTCTTCCCTCTATCCCACTAAGGCGGACAGGGTTCAGGTTGAGACTACTGACCTTTATGTGAGGTTTCTCCCTAAGGATGAGGAACAGCTGGCCCTTCTGGAGGAGCAGGGAGTGATCCTGACAGATCATCCTCTGGATTATGAGATTGTTGTGGAAGGAGACTGGTACCATGATCCGGAAGTTCCAGATGACATGATGACTTGGCAGTATGCTGTGGTTCCGGAAGATTTTGTGTTTCCTGAAGTCGAATATGAAATCATTGACGAATGTCATCTTTCTGAAAACGGTTCAGGTACCCGTGCGGATGACGGTATTGATTGGGAGGCTGTCGAGCGTCAGGCCTTTGTGATGACAGGCAATGCTGCTCTTCTGATGCCGGATACGAAGGTGGAAAAATCATATCCTTCAGGAAGGATCACCATAGTTGATGACGATGCTGACAAGGGCTTGCCGGTTGGTGTAAAGGGAGTAAGGGTGTCTTGCAATACATTTGTCAAGTTTGCGCATACATATACTGATGAAGAAGGATACTATCGTATGGACAGGACATTCTCATCGGAACTGCGCTATAGACTTGTCTTTGACAATGTGAAGGATTTCTCAATCGGGTTCAATCTTATTCTGGAACCGGCTTCCGCATCCACTTTGGGAAAGGCTTCTCCGGAAGGAATCGACATGACGGTCACAAAGGATTCCGAATCCAAGCTTTTCAAGAGATGCGCAGTCAACAACTCAGCATATGATTACTATGAGCGTTGCAGTCCGGATGACCTGGGACTGCCTCTTCCTCCAAAGAATCTTCGAATCTGGCTTTTTCATAAGATGCAGGCCAGCAGTGCCCTGATGATGCACCATGGAGCCGTTCTGGATATGTCTGCTGTATCCGGTTTCCTGGGAAATTTCGCACCTCTTGTCAAGGTCTTCATGCCCGATCTGACCATAGGAGTAGAACGCAAGGACGATTATGCTTCCATCTATGCGGAAGTCTGTCACGAACTGGCTCATGCAAGCCATTTCACCAAGGTCGGAACCGGATATTGGAACAACAATATCCTGTATGTACTGGAATCATTCATTTCGTCTGGGGTCATGGATTATGGAGATGGAACAGGAAAGAATGCAGGATACTGCGAAGTCAGCGAAATGTGGGCATATTTTCTTTCTTCCAAGATGTGGCAGGAGAGGTATGGTGGTGATTATCCGGCCTTCGGTACCTCATTCTGGTTCTATCCTCAGATTCTTCGCTATATCGAGCAGAGATGTATGGAGTGCCGGGACATAATATCTGTTATGGATGGAAATGTAACTTCCAGAGATGCCTTGCAAAGAGCTCTGATGTCATACAGCCCTGAGGATTCGGATTATGTGGAATTGATTTTCAACAGATATATTTAGTTATGAAAACAGTATTTAAACTTATGATGACGGTCGCTTTGGCTCTTTCCGACCATCATGCCGTTGCGCAGGACTTCAGTCTTTCTACGGACTTGTTAGGATATGCGCGCCTGGGAACAATGAATATGGATGCCTCATACGCGGTATCACGACGTTGGAGTCTTGTCGCAGGTGTCCGCTACAACCCCTTTACTTTTCGTAAAGGCGATCTTGAAAGGCAGTTCCAGAGCCGTCAGCAGTCTTACTCAATCGGAGCAAGGGTGTGGCCATGGCATACATGGTCAGGATGGTGGTTTGCCGGCAAGCTCAGGTATCAGGAATATAATGAAGGTGGAATAATTTCTCGCAAGACAGAAGAAGGTGACCGTATTGGTGCCGGATTATATGCCGGATACACGCATATGCTGTCGCCGCACCTCAACCTTGAATTCGGAGTGGGATTATGGGCTGGAAGGGATGCCTTCAGACGTTATGACTGCCCAGTATGCGGACAGGTCATAGCCTCGGGCGACAGAATCTTCTTTCGTCCTGATGATGTCATGATATCCTTGGCCTATGTGTTCTGATAAACTGATTTCATCAGCCCTGCTGTTTCTGACGATATGTTCCTGCTCATCAGTCAGGACCATGCAGCGCATAACTTCCGGGGAAGTCAGAATGGAGATTTCCGTTCCTTACGAAAAACCTCTGGATGAGGGTGTTGACAAGGAGGTCCGGATAGACAGTATCCGCAGAGAACTTTCAGGGGAACCTTTTATCATGAATGCCATAAGGGATGCGGAAACCGGTGAAATGGTCGCAACAGATGTCATCAGTGCCGCCACTGTTGTTGCACGTTTCAGAAACGTGGCTGAGAGGGGCGGAACTGTATCGATAGGTTTTGATGTCAGAGTGCCTGATGAGATGGCTTCATCTTCCTGGCAGCTGAAACTTTTCCCGTTGATGAGGATACAGGATGATACCTTGAGGCTGGACCCTGTCTTCATTACAGGTGAAGGCTACAGGAAGGGACAGCTGAAAGGTTATCAGAGATACCGTGATTTTCTGGCTTCAATAATAACTGACACTACCGATCTTATAAGGGTAGGGCAACTTGAGATATTCATGCAGAGGAATTTTCCTGAAACCTATGCCATGAAGACGGATTCTTCTCTGGTATCGGAACCGATGGCTGAGAATCTGTTTGGAGTCACTCAGGCTGAGGCCCTCAGGCACTATACGAAAAGCATGAAAATGTTTTTCAATGAGAAGAAAAAGGCTCGTGCAGACCTTATGTATGAAAAATATGTAAAGGATCCCATAGTCACAGAGGGGATTCGTCTGGATACTGTCCTCACCTCATCTGACGGAGATTTCATATACAGGTACACCCAGTCTTTCAGAAGTCGTCCAGGATTGAAGAAGGTCATGGTGGATCTGGAAGGGGAAATATACGAGGACGGAGTTTCAATATGCTCCCTGCCTTTTCCTGAGGAACTGACCTTTTACATAAGTTCATTGTCTACAATGGCGGACATGACGCCAAAGTACAGGATGGTGGTCCTTGAAAGGAATGTCTATGACAATACGAAAGCGTTGATTGATTTTGAAAAGGGAAGTCATCGGCTTGATTCGTCCTTATCTGACAATGCCTCTGAAATGGCAAGGATACTCAGATGTATAGATGACGTGGTTTCCCTGCCGGGGTACGTGCTTGATTCTCTTATTGTCAATGCATCGTGCTCTCCTGAAGGTACATATGACCACAACAGACTTCTGGCTTCTGCAAGATCTGAATCGATGAAGGAATATATATGGACGCATATACCTGATCAGTGGCAGACCAAGGTAAAGACTTCATCTGTACCTGAGAATTGGGAACAGTTCAGGAAACTGGTGGCCAATGACACAATTATTGGAAACGATTCCCGACAGAGGATCCTTGCATTGACTGAAAACCTTATGGATCCGGATAAGACTGAATCAGGACTGTCAGGTATGGCTGAGTACCGTTATCTGAGGGAGAAGATATATCCTCAGCTAAGAAGTGTCAGTTTTGACTTCTACCTTCACAGACCAGGCATGCAGAAGGATACCCTGCATACTACAGAACTGGATGAAGTCTATATGTCCGGGCTGGCTGCACTGGCGGATCTTGATTATAAGACAGCTGTGGAGAAACTCAGGCCTTATCGGGATTATAATGCAGCTCTCGCTTTCATGGCGGCCGGATATGATCATTCTGCACTGGATGTTCTTAATGGTCTGGAAGACGGTGATGCAAGAGTCTGTTATCTGAAGGCCTTGGTTCTGTCAAGGCTGGGTGTGATCGAAGAAGCCGTGAGATATTATGAATTAAGCCTGACATATGATCCGTATCTGGAACACAGGGCCAATCTGGATCCGGAAATGTCAGAAATAATAAACAAAACCAACCCTAATTAAAAATTAAAGAGTATGAAAAGAAAGATTTTTTTGGCAGTTATGGCTGCAGTTGCAATTGTTGCATGTGAGAAGAAAAATGAGGGAATGACTGCGCCGGCAGCTGGTGAAACGGTGATGCTGGAAGTGAGGATGAACTCGGAATTGACCAGAGCACAGGGAGAAGGAATAGATGAAAGTTCTGTGTCAGGGTATCAGGTATTGGTTTATGACATGGCAAGCAGGATGCTTGAAACCTATGCGACTCCTGCTCCTTCGTCGGTTGATGTCAGCCTGCAGTGTAAGGTGGGAAATAAGGAAGTGATAGTGCTTGCCAATGCACCGGATGTCAGTTCGGTCGTTTCTTATGATGATTTTCTGAAGGAAAGGTCCTTCCTTGCAGATAATGGCGTGGGTAAGCTTGTGATGGAAGGCCATGCCTCGGCAGAATTGACAATGTCAGGAGCAAGTGTGACAGTAAATCTGAAGAGAATCGTATCCAAGGTAGTTCTTGAAAAGATTACGGTCAACTTTGAGCAGGATGCATATGATGAAGAGGATTTTATCCTGAAGAATGCCTATCTGACCAATGTAGCTGCTGACAAGACATATCTTGCAGTCTCAGGAGATCCGTCAGAATGGTATAATAAGATTGTGAGGGCAGCAGACAATACAGTAGACGGAATGATATATGAAACACTGGGTGATGTCAATCTGAAAGGAGAAGATTCATATGATGTTAAGCATCATTTCTATTGTTATCCTAATCCATATGTGAATGACTCATTTTCATCTGTCTGGAGTCCTCGTCCGACTCGTCTGGTAGTGGAAGCCATGCTTGGTGATGTCCTATATTATTATCCTGTGTCACTTCCTGAACTAAAGCAGAATACGAGATATCATGTGTCTCTTGATATAGTCCGTCCTGGTGCAAAGGGACCTGAGCAGGATATGGATAAGTATGCAGCCTCGTTTACAATAAAGATAGAGGACTGGCAGGGACCGGAAAATGTTTCAGAGACAATTTGATGCATACCATATGAAGTTGGCAGGAATGATGCTGCCGGTATTTCTGGCAGCGTTTCTCTCCGTTGCAGCATGTTCGGTCAAGGAGGACAGGAACCCTTGTCCTTGCCTCCTTGAACTGGACATCAAGGGACCGGACGCAGAGTCTTCCGGTGCTGTTGACATACTTCTGACTTCGCATGACGGTTTCATGCATCATGATGTCGTTGACGCATGGGCGGAGGAAAGCAGATACTCTGTGTCAGTTCCAAGAACTGAACTGCATGTCAGAGCATGGTGCGGAGCCGGTATGAACATATCGGAATCCGGTCTACGCATACCTTTGGGACAGGATTGTCCAAAGGTCTATATGCACGATTCGGACGTTGTGACCGAAGGCGAATACTATCGGGAAGAGGTGTGGCTCAGGAAGAACCATTGCGTACTAACTCTCGTCAATAAGGGCGAGGACAACGATTTCTCGGACCTCGTCCTCAAGGGTAATGTTTCCGGTTATGATGCATATGGGGAACCGCTTACCGGTGATTTTGAATTCAGTCTCGGCGATGCTTCGCAGCAGGAGTATCAGGCTGTGTTGCCGCGCCAGAGGGATGATTCTCTCGTGCTTGAGATGGAGGATGCCAAAGGCAACAGGATAGCCTTTTCGCTCGGCAGGTACATAACGGCGAGCGGGTATGACTGGACGGCTTCCGAACTGAAAGATGTGACCGTCACATTGGACTATGCACTTACTGAGATCAGGCTCAATATAGACGGATGGGAAAGTGTGTACAGATATGATGTAGAGATTTGACAAATCAGGAACAAAATTTGTCAGAATTCAAAAACATTTTATATCTTTGCATCCACTTTCTGACGCGGATGTGGTGAAATGGTAGACACGCTCGTTTCAGGTGCGAGTGCTTCACGGCGTGTAGGTTCGACTCCTATCATCCGCACTTTCAAAAAAGGGTTCAGCAAGACGCTGAACCCTTTTCTGATTATTTTGCCTTACCTTCTTCGGCTTTCTTTTCTGCCTTCTCGGCTTTCTTTTCCTGGGTCTTCTTCTTGATTGCATCAATACCCTTGCCGAAGGCGTCCTTCACAGCCTGGGCCTTTTCGCTGATCTTTTCGTTCACGCTTCCGGAACCTGAGGCTGAACCTGAATCATACCTGTTGCTTACAGGTTCGGTAGTCGACAGTTTGTAGACGGCTTTGTATTCACCTCCCATGTCCAGTTCCATCGTGTATGAACCACCTTCCTCGGTGGTGAACTTCACGGTATATATCTTTTCATTCAGACCGCTGCTTGGTGCGTACCATACGTCAAAGGTACGTGTGTTTCCGTTCTCCTTGTAGTTCTTGATCGGACCATCGTTGTGCTTGTCGCCCTCCAGGAAGAACAGCTTGTTGTTCCAGTCTACCTGGAACATGTATAAGCTTGGGTATTCCTGTCCTACCTGTTCGACAGTATAGTACTTGGTGTACTGTGCAGAAGCGCAGATTGCAGTTGCAAGAAAGAGAACTGCCAATGCAAGAAATCGTTTCATAGGAATCTGTTTTAATGATTTGAATTTGTGACTTCAACAAAGTTCGCGACAAATTTTCAAATATACAAGAGTATCTTTTTACTATATTTGCATGAAAAGAATAAAACAAGACAACTTATGAAGAAATCACTGAAGATCGTGGCTGCACTGGCTGCATTGATGTTGCTTGCTGTATCGTGCGGAGTTGTTTCCTTTACAGGACGCAGACAGGTCCTGCTTTTTTCTGACAGCGAAATCGCTGCTCTCTCGGACGAATCGTATGCGGAATTCATGAGCACAGCGAAGATTTCGTCGGATGCCGACGCTTCCGCAATGCTCAAGGGTGTGGGTGACAGAATGGTGTCTGCCCTTGAGTCATATATGAAGTCCCATGACATGGAAAGTGCATTGAGCGGTCTGAAATGGGAATTCCAGCTTGTGGAGTCAACTGAGGTGAACGCCTTCTGCATGCCTAATGGAAAGATTGTCTTCTATGAGGGCATATTGAGGTATGCAGATACCCCTGACTATATAGCCGTAGTGATGGGGCATGAAATGGCCCATGCTGTTGCGAAGCACGGAAATGAGAGAATGAGCCAGCAGGCTGCCCTTAACATGGCCGGAGCAGTTGTCGGTGAAGTGATAGGAGCGAAGAAGGGCGCAGCCGCCAAGAACCTTTTCAATATCGGTTTCGGAATCGGATCGCAGGCGGGAGTCCTTTTGCCTTATTCAAGAAAGCATGAATATGAGGCTGACAAGATAGGCATGTACATAATGGACATTGCCGGCTACGACGTGAACGCCGCGCCGGAATTCTGGGAAAAGATGCTGGACGGAAAGAATCCGAACACGAACGATTTTCTCAGCACGCACCCAAGCGATGCTAAGAGAATCGCTGCCCTGAACGAGGCTATCAGGACCAAACCAGAACTGTAGCTACCAGCCTTTGCGGACATTGTCCGCCATCATGGAGACGAGGCGCTCGCGTGCTTCGACGCTTGCCCATGCTATGTGCGGAGCCAGACGCATCCGCTCAGGATGCTTCATCTTCAGATAAGGATGGTCTTCCGGAATCGGCTCCTGCACGAAGACGTCGATGCCCGCGCCCGCAATCACACCGTTATCCACCGCTTCAGCCAGATCGGCCTCCACGATTATCGCTCCGCGACCGGCGTTTATGACATATGCGGTCGGCTTCATCATCGCGAACTCCCTTGCACCCAGAAGTTTCATGGTCCTTTCGTTCAGAGGAGCATGGACTGAAACGACATCCGATATGCGTAGAAGCTCCTCCAGCGGAAGGCATGGGTAGTCCTTGCAATGACCGGTACCGGAAGTCGAATAATAGCAGACCTTCATGCCGAAGGCCTCCGCGATCTTCGCAACCTTCCTGCCTATGTTCCCGAGTCCTATGATACCGATGGTCTTTCCTGCGAGTTCCCACCAGTTCCAGTTCGGATCGGTGAACATTCCGCTGCGGGAATAGCTTCCTGATTTCACGCTCGAGTCGAAATACGGCCCGCCTCCCGCCAGCGACAGGATATGCATGAATGTGGACTGGGCTACGGAGTCGGTCGAGTAGCCCGCTACATTCCTTACCGGGATGCCCTTGGCAGCGGCATAGACCAGGTCTATGTTGTTCATGCCTGTTGCGGCAATGCATATGAGCTTGAGGTTAGGAGCGGAATCTATGAGATCCTTGTCCACAATCACCTTGTTGATCATCAGGACATCGATATCCCTTACCCTCTCGCGTGCCTGCTGTGGCGTCGACATGGGATAGCTCGTAAATTCACCGAGTCTTTCGAATGGCTCGAATGAGACATCGCCCATCGTAGCCGCATCAAGAAATACTATCTTCATATGTTCAGATTCAGTTGACGGAAACTTCAGAGAAATAATAGTCGCGGAGAGGCTTGACCACATGACTTCCGGTCAGGGTGACCTTCTCCGACAGACGGATGTCGGCAGAAGATGCGCCGACCTTCACTTCGAATGTGCCGGGAGAGATGTTCCACTGTCGTGCGCCGTCGTTTGTATAATAACCGAACTGCTCTGTGTACATCTTTACCTTTACGGTCTTTGTCTGGCCCGGCTCCAGTGAAACGCGGGCAAAGCCCTGGAGCTGGATCGGACGGATGTTCTGACCGTTTTCCGTCGGCGACAGGTAGATCTGGGCAACCTCATCCGCTGCCACCGTACCGGTGTTGGTGATGTTGAAGCTGAGAGTCAGGTACTTGTCCGAGGTAGATGCCTTGCTGTCGGTCTTGAGGCCCGAATAGTCGAATGTGGTATAGCTGAGACCATAGCCGAAAGGCCACTGTACGCGCGGATCCTTCTCTACGGAGGTGTTGTAGCAGAGGGCTTCATACACTTCTGTGTTCGGATAGCTTACTGAAAGCTTTGCAGAAGGGGAGACGTTTCCATAAAGGATGTCGGCAACAGCATTACCACCCTCCTCGCCCGGGTACCATGCCTGGATGACTGCGGCGCAGCGCTCCGCTATGCCTGAAATCACCTGGGCACGTCCTCCGAAGACCACAAGAACCACAGGCTTGCCTGTCGCGAGAAGCTCCTCTACATACTCCTCCTGCTTTCCCGGGAGACGGAGTCCCTGACGGTCACGGTTCTCTCCGCAGAGCATCACATTCTCTCCGACAGCCGCAATGATCACATCGCTTTGTGCCGCCATGCCGAGGGCTTCCTCCTTGTCAGCGACCTCGCCTGAATCGACCTTGCGGTGCAGAAGGGCGTATTCCCATGAACGTTTGTCACCGACCTGGCTGAACTTGGTCTCGATCTCCTCGGTCCAGTCACAACCGCGTGAATATGTGATCTCGAATCCGTCCGGCTTCCTGTCCTTCATGCCCTCAAGAAGTCTGACGATATGAGGGTCTCCCAGCTCCTCTTCCTTCACATGTTTCCAGAAGTAAGCCATCGCAGGATACGAATAATCTCCGCACATCGCCCACATCGAATTTGCATTAGGACCTGTCACAAAGATCTTTGCGGGATCCTTGAGAGGAAGTATGCCGTTGTTCTCAAGGAGGACTATCGACTGCGATGCTATGTCATACGATGTCTGGCGCTCCTCAGGAGTGTCGAGGACGATCTTCTCCGTGCTGTACAGATATGGGTCCTTGTCGAAGAGACCTGCGCGGAACTTATGCCTGAGCACGTTCTTCACTGCTCTTTCAAAGGTTTCTGGAGCTACAAGACCCTGGTCGATAGCTTCCTGCAGATACTGATAGTTGGAACCTGTAGGGAAATCGACATCGTTTCCTGCATTGATTGCGGCTGCCGCTTTCTGTACAGGAGTATCCAGACCCGGAATCTGGTCAATGGCGGTATAATCGCTCACGACCATTCCGTCAAAACCCACATAGTCTCTGAGGATGTCCTTGAGAATATATGAATTCTCCACGCAGTTGGTTCCATGAACCGCATGATAGCCAGGCATTACCACCTTGCTTCCGGTAAGACGGATCATTGCCTCGTGGGGCAGGAGGATCTCTTCAAGCATCTCCTTCTCTTCAGTCTCTCCTCCACCACCGTATCCGAGATAATGTTTGGTACATGTGCCCACACCCTTTGTCAGGTCTCCCTGCTGAAGTCCCTTTGCAAAAGCGACTCCCATCGCGGCTGACAGATATGCATCTTCTCCGTATGACTCCTCAAGACGGTTGAAGCCAGGTACGCGGCAGACATCCACCATAGGGGAAAGCGCCAGTATGCCTCCCATCTTCCTCATTGCAGTACTTGTCTGCAGGGTCTTGAGCTCGGCAAGCTCCGTATTGAACGAGCCTGCCTGACCTATCTGCTGAGGATAGACTGTCGAACCTTTTGTGTTTATGCCGGTAAGGACCTCTTCGTGGAAAAGTGCCGGAATGCCGTTAGGGGTGTTGTTCATGATCCATTCCTGTACGGCAGCCACCCTGTCGCGGAGCACATTGGGATCCATAGGCTTCTGCATGGCATACTGAGAGAAATGTCCGAGTCCGTACGGTATCAGCTCTTCACATTTTGCCGGGTCCAGTTTTCCGTCTTCATCAAACAGCTCGTCCATATAGCCGCTTCGAAGCTGGGCTATCCGTTCTTCCTGCGGCATCCTGTCATACAGTTCGTCCACATACTGTTCCATATCCACGGCATTGCAGCCTGCAAAGAGCATAGCCACCACCGCGAAAGCCATTCTTACCAATGTTTTCATACGCTCAAATTTAAATTCAGCTAAAGGTAGCTATTTTTTTCATACCTCCCGCAAATGCCACCCGGCTCTTTGAATGACCGGCAACGGAGTGTATTTATAACGTATTGGAACTTAATGTGTTGCCAAGTAGTCTTGTTCCTGCTGTCTGCGAAACAAAAAAAGCACTGAATTTCTTCAGTGCTTTTTGGCTCCCGAACTTGGACTTGAACCAAGGACCCTCTGATTAACAGTCAGATGCTCTAACCAACTGAGCTATTCGGGAATATTTTGTCTCAAACGTGTTGTTTTCGTTTGGGATTGCAAAGGTAGACATTTTTTCTTTACCTCCAAACTTTTTGCGAAAAATTTTACAAGATTTTGTGACTTTTCTGCATTTTGCACAAATTGAGCAAGTTTTTAGTATATTTGTATTTCTATCCGGATATTAATTGACCTAAGGCGCTAAAACTGACTTTATGGACATAGATCTTTTATCTAAAATGGTCAAGGAACTGATCCTTGATAACGACAAGGTGGTCCTTCCGGGCCTCGGATGCTTTGTGGCTGAAACAGTTCCAGCTTACTTTTCCGACAAGGGGTATACGATCAATCCTCCGTACCGGAAACTGTATTTCAGAGCCCGTCCGGACGAAGGGGATGCCTTGGTGGATTTCTATGCAAGGTCGAACGATCTGTCCTATGAAGTCGCGGAAAAGATCATAAAGGATTTCATCGCTGAACTCAGGTCTGTACTTCATGTCAAGAAGGCGGTAGTGTTTCCGGGTCTGGGAAGGCTCAGGGCCACAAAGGAGAACAATATCTTCTTCATTGCCGATGAGGATCTGGACATTTATCCTGAGGGCTTCGGACTCGAGCCTATATCGCTCAAGACTCACCAGGAGACCTCCGAGGAGGTCAGCGCCGCAGTGGTAGGACTGAAATCGGTACTCGAATCAGTCCCAGTACCGGAACCAGTCGTCGAAGAACCTATGCCTGTTGCGGAACCCGAAACGAACATGGAACCCGAACCGAACATGGAACCAGTTGCCGAAACACCGGAGCCATTAACCGAAACTGTATCGGAACCTGAACCGGTCGTGGAGCCCGAACCGGTCGCTGAACCAGAACCAGAACCGGAGATCGAACTGCTCGTGGAACCGATGCCGGAATCAGAACCGGAACCGATGCCGGAACCGGAGCCTCTTCCTGAAGCAGAAGAGCAGGCTGCAGTTCCTGAACCGGTCGTGATCTCAGAACCAGTCGTAGAACCGGAACCCGAAACCGTACCTGAACCGGCAACGCCAGCAGCACAACCGGCAGCGCCGACTGCAGCGCCGACTGCAACGCCTGAAGCAACGCCGACTGCAGAGCCTGAGAAAAAACCTGAGGGAATAAGATGGGGCAGGATCCTGCTGATCATCCTTGGGATCCTCGCAGCGATTGTAATTGCATACATGCTTGTGGGCCGTCTCTGCCCTGAGTGGATCGACCAGTTCCTCTACAGTCCGGAAGAATTGGAAATTCTTAACCGTTGATCATGATAAAGTATACTCAAGATATCACCATACCATGCTATGATACCGACGCATCGTGGCGTCTGAAGCCGGCGTCGTTCATGAATTATGCCCAGGAGGCAGCCGGCAACCATGCCGTCTACCTCGGATTCGGCTATGATGACCTGATCGCCACCAACACGGCCTGGATACTTTCCAGGGTTCATGTCGTGTTTACCGACACCCCGAAATGGAAGGACAAGATAACCCTGACCACATGGCACAAGGGTCCTGAGCGTCTCTTTTTCCTCAGGGACTTCATTCTTACGGATGACCGGGGACGGGAGAGGGTGAAGGCCACGACCTCATGGCTTGTCCTCAATCTCGAGACCCGCAGACTTGTGCGCGATCCTAAACTCATGGAAGAGGGTACGGTATGCAGGGAGAATGTGATCGACACCCCTGCCGACAAGGTGGTGATGCCGAAGGATGTGGAGGCGGTCCATGTCATGGATCATATGGTCGCATATTCGGACGTTGACATGAATGCCCATACCAACAACGCCATGTACATGCAGTGGGCCATGGATGCTGTAGATTACGATATTGCTTCCACAAGACCTGTCAGGGAGTTCACGATAAACTTCAACCACGAGACCAAGCCAGGCGACAAGGTGGAGATATATAAGGCCAGGATAGAGGAGGAAGACGGAAGAAGAGTCTTTGTGGAGGGAAAGGTGGACGGACAGTCTGCATTCAGTGTAGAAATAGTATTCTGATGGAACTTACATACCCATATGACATAGCCCCGGTTGTTCCGGCCCCTACAGCGGTGAGCATGCCCGAGCGTGCGGTGTCCAGCGAGTGGTTTCCTATTGTGGAACCGAGCGGTCTGGTAATCGGACGTGCGACCCGCAGCTACTGCCACAGCGGAAAGAAACCCCTCCATCCGGTAATCCACATCCATATCATAGACCGTTTCAGCAGGATCTACCTTCAGAAAAGGTCGATGAAGAAGGATATCCAGCCGGGCAGATGGGATACGGCCGTAGGCGGCCATGTCTCATACGGCGAAGGCATTCTGGAGGCGGTATACAGGGAAGCTTCCGAGGAACTTGGCTTCACCGAGTTCAACCCCATCCATATCGAGACCTACCTTTTCGAGTCGGAGATCGAAAAGGAGATGGTCAATGTCTTCGGTGTCGTAGGTTCATACGAACTCCATCCCGACCTCGATGAGGTCGATGAGGGAAGATGGTGGGAACTCGCTGACATTGATGCCAACATAGGCAAGGGAGTCTTCACTCCGAACTTCGAAACCGAATTCACCATGATACGCAAGGACCTTCTTGCGCTTCTGTAAAAACTAAAGCTCATGCCGATCATAGAATCTTTTTCAGGACTTCCTTTTGACAGGACTTCAGCCTTGCGTGAACTGGCTTCTTCTGTGAAAGGGAAATATATTCTTTTGTACACAGGTACCCACCGTCTCGAAATGGGTATGTTTGCTCAGGAACGCATGATCTCGGTAGCAGAGGATACCGGTGCAGACATGGTCTATGCTGACCATTACCGAATCGTACACGATTCCCAGGGAAATGAAATAAGAAAGAAGCATCCTCTGATCGATTGCCAGAAAGGAGCCCTCAGAAACGACTTTGATTTCGGAACCGTGCTCTTCTTCCGCACGGAATCCTTCAGGAAGGCAGTCGGGGCGATGGAGACAGACTATGAATATGCGGCCCTGTATGACCTTCGTCTGAGGATGGACAGGATAGTCCATATCAACGAGTTCCTTTATACTGATGTAGAGACCGACACAAGAAAGTCCGGCGAAAAGCAGTTCGATTATGTCGACCCGCGGAACAGGGCCGTTCAGATCGAGATGGAGAAGGTCTGTACCGAACATCTCAAGCGTATCGGAGCCTATCTCAAGCCGGTGTTCAAGGAACCCGAGGCTGACAATGCCTCATATCCGGTAAAGGCGACGGTAGTGATTCCCGTATTCAACAGGATCCGTACGGTAAGGGACGCGGTGGAAAGTGCCCTGAGCCAGAAGTGTGACTTCCCGTTCAATGTAATCGTCGTCGACAACCATTCCTCTGACGGAACTACCGCCCTTCTCGCGGAGATCGCTTCAAGGGACGGAAGGCTCATCCATGTCGTTCCCGGAAGGAACGATCTGGGAATCGGCGGATGCTGGAACATGGCCGTTCACCACGAATGCTGCGGAGAATATGCTGTCCAGCTCGACAGCGACGATGTATACAGCGGTCCAGATACCCTGCAGAAGATTGTGGATGCCTTCCGCGAACAGAAATGTGCGATGGTCGTGGGTACATATCAGATGACCGATTTCCAGATGAACCCGATTCCACCGGGAATCATAGACCATAGGGAGTGGACGGAAGACAACGGCCGCAACAATGCCCTCAGAATCAACGGCCTGGGAGCTCCGAGAGCCTTCTGGACTCCTCTGCTGAGGACCCTGAACCTTCCGAACACAAGTTATGGAGAAGACTATGCCCTCGGACTCCGGATCAGCCGCGAGTACCGCATAGGCAGGATATACGATGTCCTCTACTGCTGTCGAAGGTGGGAGGGAAATTCCGATGCGGCTCTTGATGTCGATAAGGTCAATGCCAACAACCTCTACAAGGACAGGATCCGTACCTGGGAACTTGAAGCCAGAATAAGGATGAACAATGAAGAATAACAAGATACTGCATAAGTTTGTGGGGGACCAGCTTTCCCGGTGGCCTCTTGCCTGTGATAATTACCGTGCCCTGAAGAATGTCAGGACAAGGGAACTTGATGCCGGAGGCCTGACCGTCAGGCTCCAGTTCAATCCTGCCAGAATAATCTCCTCGGCAGCTAAGCTCGGCAAGGCCGACATAGCTGCCCGGAAATGCTTCCTGTGCCCGGAAAACCGTCCTGCGGAGCAGTCGATGCTCAAGTTCGAGGGACGCAAGGGCAAGAAGTACCATATCCTGGTCAACCCCTATCCGATATTTCCTGACCATCTGGTCATCGCGGCTGTAAGGCACACCGACCAGTCCATATGGCACAGATACATAGACATGCTGGATCTGGCGCGTAAGTACGACGCCTTCACATTCTTCTACAACGGCCCCAAGAGCGGGGCTTCAGCTCCGGACCACCACCATTTCCAGGCTGCTCCAAAGGACCTGATACCCCTCCGCAACGATGTCGACCGTCTCTGCGGGGAATCCGGATCATCTCATTGCGGGGACCCCGGGTCATGTCATTGCGAGGAGTCCGAAGGACGACGTGGCAATCTCCAATACATTACCTCTGTCCAGGATGCCCGTCTCTACCACTACGAAAAGTTCACGAGGGGAGTCTTCGTAATCCGTTCTGAAACAGCGAAGTCAGCTGCAAAGCTCTTCTACCGCCTTCTGGACTGTGCTCCTGTCGGAGAAGGAGAGACAGAACCTCAGTTCAATCTCTTCACCTACCGGACAGAAAACGAGTTCAGGTCAATAGTAGTCTTCCGCAGCCGGCACCGCTCCCACCACTATTTCAGTGACGGTCCCGACCATCTGACCATGAGCCCCGGATGTGCGGACATGGGAGGAATGTTCATCGTACCGGTTGAGGAGGAATATGAAAAGATAACTCCGGAACTCCTCAATGAAATGATTGCTGAAGTCTCGATTTCCAAGGAAGAGGAAGAAAGGATAATATGGCGTCTGACGCGCACCCAGCCCCTGCTTGATGTCGGAATCATGTCTGCGAGGGAGATAGAGTTCGAGATCCTGTCAGACGGAGCCGGAACCCGCAAGGCAGTGCTTCGCGAGGGCAAGATCGAGTATGGCGGTGCTTTGTATGACGAGCTTTACTTTGATGCACCGACCCTCTCCACCCAGTTTGCACAGGCCTCGTTCATCCTTCACGGAGTAACGATCGGGGTGAACTTCCATTGGGAAAGAAAGGAAAGCCAGACCTTTGCAGGAGCTCTGAAGATTATAGTGGACAAGGACAGGCTGACTGCAATAAATGTCATCGGAGTCGAGGACTATCTCCTCAGCGTCATATCTTCCGAAATGAGCGCTTCGGCCTCTGAGGAGTTCCTCAAGGCTCATGCGGTCATTTCGCGCTCGTGGGTGATGGCCCAGATCGCCGCGGCCCGCCGCGGTCATCATGTACCTGTGCCTGAAGGAATATACGGCGTACCTTCGCTGATGTCGCATCTTGATTCGATGTTGTGTGCCGAAAGGTCCGGAACGGATTTGAAGGTCCATGAATATGTGAAGTGGTATGACCATGATGACCACAGCCTTTTCGATGTCTGCGCCGACGACCATTGCCAGAGGTATCAGGGACTGACCCGCGCCACCGGCGATACCGTACGCAGGGTGATCGACGCCACATGGGGACAGGTTCTCCGATACGAAGGCGAACTGTGCGACGCCCGTTTCTCGAAGTGCTGCGGGGGAGTGATGGAGTCATTCTCCACATGCTGGGACGACAGGGACCTGCCGTATCTCCAGCCTCTTCCTGATACTCCGGACCATGATCCCGAAGGAGAATGTTTCTGCAACACGATTGACAAGGCCATACTCTCGCAGGTGTTGAACAACTACGATCAGGAGACCGTCGACTTCTACAGGTGGACGGAGGTCTATGACAGGGAATATCTTTCCGACCTCATACGCCGCAGAAGCGGAACCGACCTTGGACGCGTGGTTTCCATCGAACCGATGGAAAGGGGCGGCTCCGGCAGGATCATGAAACTGAAGATAACCGGAACCGGAAAGACCATGATTGTCGGCAAGGAACTGGAGATCAGAAGAATACTGTCCGAGAGCCATCTCAAGAGTTCGGCATTTGACGTCAGATATGACGGAGACTCCATAATTATAGAAGGCAAGGGCTGGGGTCACGGAGCGGGACTCTGCCAGATCGGTGCGGCCGTGATGGCCTCCAAAGGTTATACATATACACAGATTCTCGAACATTACTATCCTGGCTCCTGCCTGTCATCCTGAGGAGGACCGGAGGTCTGACGTGAGGATCTCATGAACATATATCGATATGAAGACAAAGCATATAAATCCATGGTTATGGATACCGACCCTTTACTTTGCTGAAGGTATCCCTTATTTCATCGTGAACAACATCTCCGTGATAATGTTCAACAATATGGGCATGTCAAAGGGAGACATGGCCATGTACACGAGCCTTCTGTATCTTCCGTGGGTGATAAAGCCGCTCTGGAGCCCTTTCGTGGATATAATCAAGACCAAGAGATGGTGGATAATGGCCATGCAGATCCTGATGTCTGCGGCTTTCGCCATCGTGGCCTTCACCCTGCCGCATCCGTCCGCGGAAGTCATCGCTGCCGGCGGAACGGATGTCTCGCTCTTTACGGTCACCCTGGTCATGTTCTGGATCACGGCCTTCGCCTCGGCGACCCATGACATAGCCGCCGACGGCTTCTACATGCTTGCCCTCGATTCCGGAGACCAGTCGCTTTTCGTCGGCATCAGAAGCACGTTCTACCGGCTCTCATCGATCTTCGGACAGGGCGTCCTCGTCGTGATCGCTGGTCTGCTCGAAAGAAAGCTGGGAGACATCCCTCAGGCCTGGTCAGTCACATTGCTCATAAGTGCGGTCATTTTCGCTGCGGTGACCCTCTGGCACACCTTCCGTCTTCCGAGACCGTCTTCGGATGTATCCAGAATGACTTCCGGAGGAGACGCTCGTCAGATATTCAGGGAATTTGCAAATACCTTCGTCACTTTCTTCAGCAAGAAGCATGTATGGATAGCACTGGCCTTCATGCTCCTGTACAGACTGCCGGAAGCCTTCCTCGTGAAGATGATGAATCCTTTCCTTCTTGATTCCTCAGCTCAGGGAGGCCTCGGTCTCTCTACTGAAACAGTGGGGGTGGTCTATGGTACGGTAGGAGTGGCGGCCCTGACGGTCGGCGGAATCCTCGGCGGAATCGCCGCTTCGAAGTGGGGACTGAAGAAATCCCTGTGGCCTATGGCCCTCAGCCTTACCCTTCCTTGTCTTTCCTTTGTGTTCCTTGCGGCCTTCCAGCCTCAGAACATCATTCTTATAAGTTCATGCGTGGCTCTGGACCAGTTCGGATACGGTTTCGGCTTCACTGCCTACATGCTTTACCTGATATACTTTTCCGACGGGGAATTCAAAACGGCACATTATTCGCTGTGTACCGCTTTCATGGCACTCAGCATGATGCTTCCAGGTATGGTCGCGGGATATATTCAGGAAGCCGTAGGGTACGTGTGGTTCTTCAGTTTCGTCATGGTCTGCTGCCTTGTAACCGTGTTTGTCACCTTCCTGCTGAAGGTCGATCCCGATTATGGAAAGAAATAAACTTTAAACTATATGATTATTATGAAGAGAATGATGCTTTGCGCCGCTTCAGTTGCGGCTGCATGTGTTATGGCGTCTTGCGGTCAGCCGACTGCTCCGCCATCAGAAGGCTCTATGACAGGATTTGCGCTTTCATTCTTCAAGCAGGTCAACAGAATCTCATCCCCGTCGGATAATGTAGTAGTATCCCCATATAGTGCAGGAGTCGCTCTTTCGATGCTCACGGAAGGTGCGGAAGGAGAGACGAAGGTCGAACTGGACAATGCACTCAACGGCTGCCTCTTCAGTGGACTGGAGCTTGACGGAGGTGATTCTGTGGTTGTGAAGTCCGCCAATTCAGTATGGATGGACAGTAATTTCAGTGTACGCAACCGTTATGTAAGCACCCTTCAGAAGGATTATGACGCCTTGGTCGAGACCCTCAGGTTCTCTGATCCTGCGACAGTACGGGCGATAAACAACTGGTGCTCGGAGAATACTGAAGGCAAGATAGACAAGATATTGAACGAACTTACTCCGGGTGACGTGATGGTCATCCTCAATGCCCTGTATTTCAATGCCCCATGGGAAGAGGCTTTCGATCCGTCACTTACTTCCAAGGCGGATTTTCACGGCCTGTCCGGCACGGCGAAGGTGGACATGATGGCCCGTAAGGGACGATACAGCTATGCTGAGTATCAGGGATGCCAGATGATCGAGCTTCCGTACAAGGGAAGCGGGTATTCGATGTTTGTAGTCCTTCCGCCGTCAGGCATGAAGATAGATGACGTCCTTCCTTATGTGAATGAAGGTGTATACAAGGAGGCGATGGGCATGCTTGCGCCGACAGAGGTCAGGTTCAGTATGCCTAAGGTAAGGCTTGAAACCGACATGCTCCTCAACAAGGCCCTTATGAACATGGGTGTCAGGACTGCTTTCACAGCCGCTGCAGATTTCAAGGGAATCTCCGAGTCCGGCCCTCTTGCCGTAAGCCAGGTGAAGCAGAAATGCTACATAGACATCGCCGAGTCAGGAACCGAGGCAGCTGCAGTGACAAGCATAACTGTACGGATGACTTCGGTACGCCCCGAGTATGATTTGAAGACCATGAAGGTCGACCGGCCCTATGTATTCTTCATCGCAGACAGGGAGAACTCTGATATACTTTTTGCAGGAAAGATCGTGAACCTTAAATAATCAGGAATGACTTATATGAGAAGACTGTTCGTAGTTATAGCGGTACTTGCCGGATTCGTGTCTGTAGGTTGCAATGCCTCGGGCCGTGTTGTGAAACCGGGAGTGGAGGTCCTTGCGGAACGTGATTTTGCAGGTCTCAAGGGCAAGCGTGTAGGACTCGTCACAAATCCGAGCGGTGTGGACAGATATCTGAACTCCACAGTGGACATACTTTACAACGCCCCGGGCGTGGAACTCGTTGCCTTATATGGACCGGAACACGGTGTGCGCGGCGATATGTATGCCGGGGACAAGGTGGCTGACACAAGGGATGCGGCGACAGGTCTTCCGGTCCATTCCCTCTATGGATCGACCAGAAAGCCGACTCCCGAAATGCTTGAGGGAATCGATGTGATGGTCTATGACATCCAGGATGTGGGAGCCCGATCATATACCTTCATCAGCACCCTGGGACTTGTGATGGAGGCCTGTGCGGAGAAGGGGATAGAGGTGATGGTCCTTGACCGTCCCAACCCTCTGGGAGGAAACAAGATCGAAGGATGCTACGTCGAACAGCCATTCAACTCTTTCGTCAGCCAGTACAGGATACCGTACATATATGGACTTACCGTAGGAGAACTTGCATGGATGATCAATGAGGAAGGATTGAACCGAGGTCAGCTCGGTAATCAGGAACCGGTAAAATGCAAGCTTACCGTCATCCCTATGGACGGCTGGCGAAGGGATATGCTGTATGAGGATACCGGACTTCCGTGGGTCCTGCCTTCTCCGAACATCCCGTTCAAGGATACTCCGGTCTATTACTCGGCTTCCGGAATATGCGGAGAACTCTACGGATTCATGGACATCGGCATCGGATACACCCTCCCGTTCCAGGTCTTCGGAGCTACATGGCTTGATCCGGAGAAGCTTAAGGCACGTCTGGAAAGCTATGATCTGCCTGGCATATCCTTCCGTACCATCTGGTACAAGCCGATAGCGGGAAGCCGCAAGGGAGAGCTTGTGAAGGGACTTCAGTTCTTCTTTACGGACTATGAGAAGGCACGCGTTACCGAGACCCAGTTCTATGTCATGCAGGCTGTTGCAGAGCTTTATCCCGAGCAGAAGGCTTTTGAGGTGATTTCCGGCTACGGACTTTTCGACAAGGTATGTGGCACGGATTATGTGAGAAAGGAATTCAGCAAAAGGTACAAGGTGGCGGATATCGTGGAATATTGGCGCAAGGACGAAGCCGGTTTCCGCAAGCTGTCGCAGAAGTACCACATCTATTAACTAAAACTTTCATATCATGGGAACAATCAGAAAAACAATGGCTGCAATGCTTTCAGTCATGGCATTGGCCGCGTTCTTGTCTGATGCAGGTGCCCAGACACGCCGCTCATCGCAGTCTTCGCAGACTTCCCGGTCTTCCCAGACCTCGCAGTCCGCTCAGACCCGCAGGTCTTCATCTGCAGTGCAGAACAGACAGTCGAATGACGAAAGGAAATCTACTGCCGTACGCCCGTCCAACACCACGAGAAAGCCTGCTGCAAGGCAGTCTTCAGGTGCTGACAGAAAACCAAGCACGACAGTAACCCGCCCGACTGTTCAGGACAGACGTGACGAAAAACCTAAACAGGTGACACGACCTGCACCGGCAAGACCGCAGCAGGGCGTAAAGCCTGGAAACAATAACGGTCACAGACCAGAAAGCAGGCCGGATAACAGGCCGGACAACAGACCTGGTGACCGTCCTGACAGGGATCATGGAATGAAGCCTGGCAACGGTCCCGGACATGGACCGGGTCACGGACCAGGAAAACCTGTACAGGTCCGTCCTGACCACAGGCATGACCACCCGAGGGTACACCCACGTGACAGGGATTTCATGCGTTGGGACCGTCCGTCATATTACTGGTCACACAGCGACCATTTTTATGGATACAGGGTAAGGATCCTTCCTACACGTGCTCACAGACATGTATATCACGGAGTGGTATATTACTGCTACAATGATATATGGTACCGTCCGTACGGAGGATACTATGTAGTCTGCAGACCACCTCACGGACTTGCGCTTGCAGCCGACATAATCTCTGACATTGCATGGACAGCGGTAAGGCTCTCATATTACAATACCGTAGCAAACACCTACAGTACCATCAATGAGAACAACGCCTATATCGCAGAGCAGAACGAGATCATTGCGAAGAACAATGCAGTGATTGCTGCACAGAACGCTTCTATAGCTCAGAACCAGCAGCTGGCTCAGACTTCATACACACTTGCGAATGAGCTTGGACTTGTACAGAGTTATGCTGCAGCAGATTCCGAGTATTTCTACCAGGACGGAGTCTTCTATGCAAAGGATGCAGCCGGAGAGTACAAGGTCATCCTTCCTCCTGCGGGAGCGCTTGTCGAGGCACTTCCAGAGGATTTCGATACAGTGACCCTCAAGGATGGAAACGAATACTACAAGGTTGAGGACACTATCTTCAAGGTTTCTGTCCTGGACGGAAAGCCATACTTCGAAGTGGTCGGCCAGCAGTACATCTGAAAGAATATATAGTATAAGAGTATCCGGTCGGAAGACATCGTCTTCCGACCGGATACTCTTGTATGGATATGCTGCTATCTGATCGTCACAGGTCCTGCGAACGGGCAGAAGTCAAGATAGGCGTTGTCGCCGTCGTACTTGACTTCGAGAGCCTTTCCGTCCTGCTGGGCCTTTATCTTCTTGCCGCCTGTTGTCACGACCATTGTAAGAGGATACTCGTACAGGGTCTTGTCAAGAGTTACGGAAGGGGTCACTGAAACTCCCTTGCCGTCAGATGCGATCGTCAGCTTCACATCCTTTGCAAGCGCCGTATAGACGGCCACATCACGGAAGGTACCTACCCAGATACGCTCCTCAAGGGATTTCAGGTAATCCAGGAAGTCAGTGAACTCTGTAGGGTCGCTGTAGCAGTCATATCCGTAATTGATGCCGTGGGTCATACCTGCTATCCATGAACCGGATGCAAGGGCATCCTCCACAGTCTTCTGGAGATATTCCTTCGGAGAGTGCTGGCCTCCGAGCCAGAACTCCTTCAGGCGCGCTCCAACGCGGCCTTCCATGGCCTTTTCGAGAACCTTTTCGTTGAATGCGTTGTACGGAAAGCAGAATGTCGTCGAAGCCTTTCCGATGTTTGCGAGAATCGCCTCGTCGTTCTTCCTTATCTGTTCCGCCAGCTCTTCGTCCGAAAGCATCGTGAGGTACGGATGGCTCCAGCTGTGGTTCGACATCTCATGTCCCTTGTCGGACATTTCCTTTGCTTCCGCCCATGTGAAATGGGTCGTGTCCATATGTGCCTCGGCCGGCATCCATGCCCCGCACATCCAGAACGTACCCCTGAACCCTCTCTTCTCGAGCTCCGGAGCCACGATCGTGTAATGCTCCTTCATCGAGTCGTCGAAGGTGAGGCTTACCGCACACTCCTTGCCGCCCCTGTAATCTGCGATGCTTATGTTCTCCGGCTGCAGTGAAGCCGAACATCCTATTGCCATTGCCATAGATGCCATGATCATCAAACGTTTCATAGTATTATAAAAGATTGTCATATATGTTCTGTAATGTCTTCATGTCTCCGGAAGAATGAAGTTCCATCGAGAATCCGTCCTTTCTTACCAGACTCTGTTCCTGCATGACTTCCAGAAGATGTCTTGCCACCGCCGGTGCCGGGTCGAGAAGGGTTATCGGTCGTCCTGCCGTCCTGACAATGGTCTCGGAAAGGAAAGGGTAGTGCGTGCAGCCGAGGACGATCGTGTCCGCACCCGAGTCGATCAGCGGACGGACGCTTCGTGACACCACGGCTTCGGCTTCCGGTCCTGTCGTCGTGCCGTTTTCCACGAGTTCCACGAATCCCTGGCCGATGTGTTCGACGACCTTGATGTCCCGGGACCATTTTTCCCTTGTGTCGATGTACTTTGTTGCCTTGAGCGTGCCGGCGGTCGCCAGGACTCCGACGACCCCGGTGCGCGTGAGCTGCGCTGCCGGTTTGATCGCCGGTTCCATACCGATGAAGCTTACGGCGTATTCGTTTCTCAGGGTGCTGATGGCTGCGGCGGTAGCTGTGTTGCAGGCCACTACGATGATGTCGGCTCCTTTTTCAAGAAGGAAGTCTGTGATTGCCCGTGCGCGGTCGATTATGTATTCGCGCGATTTTTCTCCGTACGGACAGTTCGCGTTGTCCGAGTAGTAGACGAACTTCTCTTCAGGGAGAAGCTTGTATATCTCCCTGAAGACGGAAAGACCGCCGGCGCCTGAGTCGAAGATTCCTATCATCTGTTCGGATTAATATCATACAAATATACTTATTTTTATGTATTTTTGTAAAAATAACGAAGATACCATGGCACTTGTCATTCCTGAGGGATACCATAACATATTAGGCAGTGTGGAAAACACTGAAAAGGCGATCAAGGCGGTAAAGGACATGTTTCAGGACAATCTGTCCGCGCAGCTTGCACTTCTGAGGGTGACTGCACCCATGGTGGTGCTCAGCGGGACCGGTCTTAATGACGACCTTAACGGTGTCGAATCCCCGGTGTCCTTCCCGGTGCGTGACATGGACGGAAGCAGGGCCGAGGTGGTCCATTCTCTTGCCAAGTGGAAGAGGATGAAGCTCTCGCAGATGGGTGTGCCTCAGGGTAGGGGAATATACACAGACATGAACGCCCTTCGCCCGGAGGAGGAACTGGACAATATCCATTCGATATATGTGGACCAGTGGGACTGGGAGAAGGTGATTTCTCGGGAGGACCGGACCCTTGCCTTCCTCAAGAAGACTGTACGCAGGATATACGAGGCGATAAAGGTTACGGAGAACAAGCTTTATGTGGAGTTTCCTCAAATCGAGCCTATGCTGCCGGAGGATATCTTCTTCGTACATTCCGAGGATCTTCTGAAGATGTATCCGGACCTGTCTCCGAAGGAGCGTGAGGATGCTGTCGTAAGGGAACACAAGGCTGTGTTCATAATCGGAATCGGCGGCCTTCTGTCGGACGGCAGGCCGCATGACGGCAGGTCTGCCGACTATGACGACTGGTCTACGGTCAATGAGGAAGGATACGAAGGTCTCAACGGCGACCTTCTTCTCTGGAATCCTGTGCTGCAGAGTGCATTCGAGGTTTCCAGCATGGGAATAAGGGTGGATCAGGAGGCTTTGAGAAGGCAGCTGGAGCTCAGGGGAGAGACTTCCAAGGAAGGTCTGCTGTATCACAGGATGCTGCTTGAAGGCAGGCTTCCGCTGACAATCGGAGGCGGTATCGGACAGTCCCGTCTGTGCATGTTCCTGCTCAGGAAGGCCCATATCGGCGAAATCCAGAGCAGCCTATGGCCGGAGGACATGAGGCTGCGATGCCATGAGGCCGGGATTGACCTTGTGTAAAAATTCAGTATATTTGTGTGATGTAACAGGTAATACCTTGTTTTGAGACCTTCAGGTCGAAGGTAAGTCCTTTCCCCGAGGTCGCGAGCGGAAAGCAAAAAGTCCAGCGGACTTTTGCAGCGAGCAGCACGAAGTGACGGTAGGGATTTAGGATAGGGGTAACGTAAATGAAGAAAGTGCGGTGGGTATAAGTTTCGCAAGCCGGACGATTCTTCGAATGGTCGAGAACTTATAACTTGCGAAACTATAACTGAAAAATATGATTACAAACGAACATATTAAGGAACTTCAGCAGAGGGTGGAGACGCTCGGAAGATGCATAAGCATCGGGCAGAAACGTGCGGAAGTGGAAGAGAAGACTGCAAAGACCCTGGCTCCGGACTTCTGGGACGATCCCAAGGAAGCTGAGAAGTTTCTGAAGGAGATCTCAGGTGTGAAGTTCTGGGTGACAGGTTACGACAAGGCGGTTTCGGCTGTCGAGGACCTGAACGTGCTCCTCGAACTTGAGGATGACGATATAGATTCTGCATATGATGAGGCTTTGAAGGAAGTCGAGGCTCTTGAGCTTCGCAATATGCTCGGCGAGGAGGGTGACAACCTCGGAGCCGTGCTGACGATCAATTCGGGCGCCGGAGGAACGGAGGCGAACGACTGGTCGGCGATGCTGATGCGTATGTATGTACGCTGGGCGGAGCGTAACGGCTACAAGGTTACGGTGACAGACGAGCTGGAAGGCGAGGACGCCGGCATCAAGTCCGTGACCATGCAGGTGGAAGGTGATTATGCATTCGGTTATCTCAAGGCTGAAAGCGGTGTCCACCGTCTGGTGCGAATTTCCCCTTTCAATGCCCAGGGAAAGCGTCAGACCACCTTCTCTTCAGTCTTCGTATATCCTCTCGTCGACGATTCGATCGAGATTGAGATCAATCCGGGAGATCTGGAATGGGATACCTACCGTTCGAGCGGAGCCGGAGGACAGAATGTGAACAAGGTGGAGACAGGTGTACGTGTAAGGCATATTCCTTCAGGCATCGTGGTCGAGAATACCGAGACACGTTCCCAGCTGGACAACAGGCAGAACGCTCTCCGTATCCTGAAGTCACGCCTTTACGACATAGAACTGAAGAAGCGTCAGGAGAAGCAGGCGGAACTCGAAGGACAGAAGAAGAAGATCGAGTGGGGCTCGCAGATCCGAAGCTATGTCCTGCACCCTTACAAGATGGTCAAGGACCTTCGCACGGGACATGAGACTTCGGACACCCAGGGAGTCCTCGACGGTGACCTTAATGACTTCATGAAGGTCTTCCTGATGGAAAATAATTAAGATAATGTTAAATATGACGGAAGCCTGCAACATCTGCAGGCTTCCGTGCATCTTATACGTCGTGTAGTTTATTTTTGTAGGATGATACGACGTTGGTTTTTAGTGATGATGGCCCTTGTGGCCTTCGCAGGAATTCTTCCTGCACAGATTGTTTCTGAAGAGAATACTGATAAGACACCTTTTTCGATCAAGGCATATCCTTTCCGCGGTACCTATCTTGACAGCGGAAGACATTGGGACAAGTTCGGTGGAGCCCATCCCGCCGGCGTCAATCTGGGCATCGAGTTCCCTTCGATGCAGCAGCGTCCTTGGCAGCAGTATCTGAACAACGCTACGGCCGGTATCGGAGTTTCGTGGCTGAACCTCGGCCATGAGATGCTCGGTCATTCGGTAGCTGTCTATCCGTATATGTTGTTCAATGCCATCGATACCGAATATTTCCAGATGAGGTTCAAGGTAGCCGGAGGACTTGCCGCAGTGACCGAGCACTGGTACACACAGGCTGACCAGGATCCGGACCATTATTATGAACCTACCGTGAATACCATCTTCGGGTCGACTCTCAACGTATACCTGAATGCCGGACTGCAGTTCAATGTCCCTATCACCAGATATCTGGCTGCCGGTGTTGAATTCGGATATGTGCATATGAGCAACGGACGTACATGCATGCCTAATATTGGTGTCAATGCCCTCTTCGGCTCCTTGGGTGTTACCGCAACCTTCAATTCTCAATCGACCAGAAAGCCGGTTCAGTTCCCCGACCTGCCGTATGGATGGGCTGTGAACATAACCGGATCGGCTGGAGCCCAGAAGTCTGCCATTGCCGACCCGAACAGGTTCCTTGTCTCATCGTTCCATGCAGGAACCGTATACCATGTCAACAACTGGTATGCTATAGGACTGGGTCTTGATGTGTTCTTTAACGATGCGGTCACGAAGAATACAGACCGCTCGCTGTACTGTGACGGAGATTTCGCGGAGGATACCGATCATGATGGCGAACTTGACAAGTTCTATGATTGTACGACCTGCGGGGATCAGAAGGATGTGGATTACACATTTGCACAGAAGGTACGTGCTGGAATTTCAATTAACAACGAGTTCAAGTTCGGTGCTGTGACGGCCGTCGTTGACTGGGGACTGTATTTCTATAATCCATCCCGCCATATCTATGCAAGGTATCATCAGGAAAACATCGGCACGGTTGTTCCTAAGCGTCCTCTGCTGTATGATTCCTATGGAGCCGGAAGCGAGGAGGTAGCGCACTACATCCGCTTCGGCCTCAGATACCGTGTCTGGGACAATCTTTACCTTCAGGCAAGCTGCAAGACCCACCTTCACATTGCTGAATTTGTCGAGTTCGGTATAGGCTACCAGATTCCGTTCTACAAGAGGGACAGCCGTCCGGAAGGAAAAGGCAAGATTTTCCACCACCGCAGGAACTGGTGGAAGTGATGCCCGATGTAGATTTCTCGACTCGCTTTGCTCGCTCGAAATGACAGTGTCGTCATCCTGAGGAGCGCAGCGACGTGAGGATCTCTATGAATGGAATTAACAATGTTAACACTATACAAAATGGCAGATTTCAAAGATGGAATACCCATTTTGATACACTTCCGCCACGCATAAGGGGCAAAAGTTAAGCATCTCGTCTGAGATGCTTTTTTCGTGCTGATAGCTTTCTGTGAGATGTTTCGTATATTTGCACAGACAAATCGGGATTCCCAGTTGAAATCCAAGCACAACCTACATAATATTTTCAGCCAAATCTATAAGTTGTTATATATCAGGTAAATAAAATTCTATTATTTTTCTGTTACAGCAACAGAAATCCTATCAATCTTGTT
>SUYO01000010.1 GCA_015060385.1 Bacteroidales bacterium | reverse complement strand
CATATGCCATTCTACGTTAGTCTGGCAAAGATAATTTCAAATCGGCGCGCTCCAAAAACCTCTGTAACTACCTAACATTCAATATTTTCAAAGAACTTTTATAAATTTTTACCGGACACTAATGACCTAACTTTAGACTTTAATAAAGATATGCCCTATGCCACACCTAGAAAATCTTTCCATCGGAGTATTCATTGACGGTGGATATTATGCAAAGATAAACGAGGGTTTTGCAGGGAAGAGGGAAGTCAACCTCAAGGCCCTGCTTAGCTTCATATGCAGGAAGATCGCCCAGGACAACGGTCTTGAGAGGAATCGTCTGTATGTTACGGAGTCCCATTACTATAGGGGACGTTACAGGGCTGATGACGCAAAGTCTAGGAATCTTCTTTACAACGAACGCAAGTTCGAGGACATGCTTATAGAGAACGATGTCATCTTCCATTATAAGCACCTTCGCACCAACCCTAAGGGAGGAGTGATAGAGAAGGGTGTGGATACATGGTTTGCTCTCGATACATACGAGCTGACACTTTTCAGGGACTTCGACTTCGTGGTCCTGATCAGTGGAGATGCTGACCATGAGATGCTTGCCAAGAAGCTGAAGGCTCTCAAGACCCATGTCATCCTTCTTACTTGGGACCCTGCGGACACAGCATCCACATCCCGTTTCCTCAAGGAGGAAGTATGTACCCATATGGACATGAACAGCCTCATCGCTGCCGACAAGTCTCTACTCCAGACCCTTACGCTTCAGCGTGACATATAACTCCTGACAGTCAGTAAAAAGAGAAAGCCTCGTGCTTCCCTTTGGCGGTGAGGGGCTGTAAAATAGTGATGCTGCAAGAAATGATCATATCTTGCAGCATCACTTGATTTCTGGCGCGAATCAGTCCACAAAGACATTCCAGCCGAAGACGTCTTCGGTCTCGCCGCGCTGGATGGCCTTGATGTAGTTGTAGAGCTTGAGGGACTTAGGACCGCACTGGCCGTCACCGTAGGTGTAGACGGTCTCCTGGTCAGACTCGAGGAATGGCTTGTCCACAAGCTTGTGTACAGGAGTGATCACTACAGCTGTACCGCACTCGCCGACTTCCTCGAAGGTGCTGAGCTCATCAACCGGTACAGGTCTTCTCTCAACTTCCATTCCGAGGTGTGCCGCAACTGTCTCGAGAGACATGTTGGTGATGGACGGAAGGATCGAGTCAGACTTAGGGGTGATGTAGGTGTTGCCCTTGATCGCGAAGAAGTTTGATGAGTTGAACTCGTCGATATAGGTCTTTGTCGCAGGATCGAGGTAAAGGACAGCCTTGTATCCCTGCTCGTGGGCTACATTGAGGGAGTAGAGTGAACATGCATAGTTGCCACCCACCTTGAAGGCGCCCGATCCGTTAGGTGCTGCTCTGTCATAGTTTCTTGCGATCACTACGTCTACTGCATCAAGCGCACCTCCTACGTATGCTCCTACAGGAGAGCAGAGCATCATGAATGTGCTTTCCTTTGAAGACTGCACTCCCAGCTGAGGGTTGGTTCCAATAAGGGTAGGACGAAGGTAGAGTGATGCACCTGCCTCCTCGTATGGAGGGAGGTAGTCGATGTTCTCGAGAACGACCCTCTTGCACATATCGACAAACATCTCTACGCTAGGTGCCTCGATTCCAAGGTACTTGGCAGACCTGATGAGACGCTTTGCATTTTCCTCCGGTCTGAACAGTCTGATGCGTCCGTCCTTGCCGCGGAAGGCCTTGAGACCTTCGAAGCATTCGATCGCATAGTGGAAGGCACCGCAGTATGTGCTTACCTTCATGTAGTCGTCGGTAAGGCTTTCTACAGGGCTCCATTCGCCGTTCCTGAAAGTTGTACTGAGGATAGTGTTTGTCTTGGTGTAGGAAAATGTAAGTTTGCTCCAGTCGATGTTTGCCATGATTATATCAGATTAGTATTTCAAATAATTGGTTATTCTCGTTTATGTATTCATACTGGACCCCATGGGTCTCCATTCTTTTCATCAGCGGTTCAAAGTCTTCCTTTGCCGCCAGCTCGATACCGATGAGGGCAGGACCGAAATTCTTGTTGGTCTTCTTCATGTACTGGATGAGCACAAGGTCGTCGGAAGGCCCGATCACGTTGTTGATGAAGGAAACGACAGCTCCTGACTTCTGAGGGAAGGTGATGATGAAGTAGTGCTTGAGACCTTCGTAGAGAAGGGACTTCTCGCGGATCTCCTCCATTCTGGTGATGTCGTTGTTGCTTCCGCTGACGATACATGCCACCCTCTTGCCCTTGATCTTGTCGGCATAGAACCTCAGTGCTGCAGTCGCAAGAGCTCCTGCAGGCTCCACTACGATGGCGCTCTTGTTGTACATCTGGATGATCATCGTACATACCGCACCCTCCGGTACGATCACGATGTCGTCAAGGACTTCCCTGCACACTTCATATGTCTTTGCTCCGGCCTTCTTCACTGCCGCACCGTCGACGAACTTGTCGATCTCGTCAAGCTCTATCGGACCTCCGTTCTCGATGGCAGCCTTCATGCAAGGCGCACCGCCCGGCTCCACTCCGATGATCTTTGTCTCAGGAGACATAGCCTTGATGTATGAACCGAGTCCTGATGCAAGTCCGCCTCCTCCGATAGGGACGAAGATATAGTCGAGCTTGCCCGGAGTCTGGCTGAGGATCTCCTTTCCGATAGTTCCCTGGCCTTCCATCACCTTAGGATCATCGAACGGCGGAATGAAGGTCTTTCCATTTTCCTCTGCATAAGCGATCGCAGCAGAGTTTGCGGCATCGAAGGTGTCACCGGTCAGGACGATGTCGATGAATTCCCTGCCGAACATCCTTACCTGCTCGATCTTCTGCTTAGGAGTCGTCACTGGCATGAAGATGGAACCCATGATCTTGAGCTTGCTGCAGGAGAATGCGACTCCCTGTGCATGGTTGCCGGCGCTGGCACAGACGATGCCGTTCTCCAGCGATTCCGCTGAAAGCGAACGGATCTTGTTGTATGCACCCCTGATCTTGTATGACCTCACCATCTGGAGGTCTTCTCTTTTCAGGTATACCTCGGCATCATAGATGTCGGAGAGATTGTTGTTCTTCATGAACGGCGTAGGTTCAAGAATCTCCGAAAGCACAGTGGCAGCATGGTCAATTGCCTCGGTCGTAGGAAAGTACTGTTTAGTGTTCATGCGTCAAAAATATAATTAAAATCGCTGAATTCCTAATAATCCGTAAGTTTTCTTTTGATTAATCCATCATTATCAAAGCAATGGACCTGTGACTGAATTCCAGTCTGACGTGGTCCTGCGTCGCCCTGTTGAGCGTTGCCTTCCACCAGTTGTCGAACACAACGTCGTCTGTGGGCCATTCCAGCCCTTCGGACCTTATCCTCAGGCTGTTGTCCGGGCTGAATATCGACACCCTTCTTCCCTCGCCGCAGTCCATCTCGAACGTGTCGGTCGCCGCGAAGATGGTCGCATGGTCCGAGATCATCTCGACACCGATGCCCATTTCTTCGAGGTCGTACGTCCTCGCGTATTCCATCAGGAGCGAGACGTTTCCTATAGTATGGTCCTCGCGTTCGCCCGTCGCACCCAGGATGTATATCTGTGATATTCCCGGAACATTTTCAAGTGCCCATCTGAAGGCCTTCGTCTGGTCGTTGTGCTCCTGTTCGTCGATCTGGACAATTATGTCGCTGTGCCTTCTGCGAAGGGAAGGCGACAGCGAGTCCATGTCTCCGACCACCACGTCCGGCAGCCTTTTCTCGCCGAAGACCGACACGCTGGCGCGCAGGAACTTCTGCAGGGCTCCGTCGCAGCAGATGATGAAGTCCGCCGTGCGGATGAGGTAGCGCGGATACTCCGACTTCGGAAATCTTCCGTCGCATATTATGACGACCGTCTTATGCATGCTTTCCTGTCACTTGTGATGAGGTACCTTTGCTTGTTCCGTATGTCTGAGGCTCCCTGAATCCTATGAGGAAGCTCTTTACATCCATCTTCTTCTTGCCTGCAAGCTGGAGCTCCGTAACCGAGATTGCTCCGTCCGCAGTCGCCACTGCAAGGAAGGTCTTTCCGTCGGAAAGGACTGTTCCCGGCTCGGCCTCTGCAAGTCCGCATGAAGCGAGCATCGAAACATATTCCTCTCCCTCGACCTTCACGCTTCTGTATATCTTCATCTGCAGGACCTTCTCGTCCCTGGTCAGCTCTGTGAATGCGGCAGGATAAGGACTGAGACCTCTGATGAGGTTGTAGATGTCCTTTGTCTTTCCGTTCCAGTCTATGTGGCAGAGCTCGCGGGTAAGCTTCGGAGCAGGTCTGAGGATCTCCGATCCCTGGATGAAACTTCTCTGCACTCGCAGCTCGACATTGTTCTCCGTAATAGCCTCTACAGTATTGACGACGAGCTTCGATCCGAGTTCCATGAGCTTGTCGTGGACTTCTCCCACCGTTTCGTCCGGTCCGATGCGGCAATCATAGCGGTACATGATTCCTCCGGTGTCCATACCGTCGTCGATCATGAATGTCGTCACACCCGTGGTCCTGTCACCGTTTATCACGGCCCAGTTGATAGGGGCCGCGCCTCTGTACTGAGGGAGGAGGGCTGCGTGGAGGTTGAAGGTTCCGAGCTTAGGCATCTCCCATACCACCTTAGGCAGCATCCGGAACGCCACGACCACAAACAGGTCAGCCTTCCATGCCCTGAGCGCGTCAAGGAACTCCGGATCCTTGAGCGAGAGGGGCTGGAGGACAGGGATGTTGTGTTCGACTGCATATTTCTTCACGGCGCTTTCGTTCACCTTGAGTCCGCGGCCGCTGGCCTTGTCGGCCACTGTGACCACACCCACGATGTTGTAGCCGTTCCGTATGAGTTCGTCAAGAGGAGCAACCGCAAATTCCGGCGTACCCATGTAGACGATTCTTGTCTTCCTGAACTTGTCCATTATCTTGGTCTTTATTTTCCTGAATCCCATCTTGATGGTATCCATGTTGAAGAATGTGGAGTCATTGATTGCCTTCCATGAAAGGAAGAGTCCGGTAGGGAACAGGACGTAGCTTGAGAAGAAGACGCCGATGAAAGGTCCGACCGCTCCGTCTCGCGCCAGTTTGGTTCCAGCGATGTCGATCACATAATAAGCCACGAAGAAGAGTACGGAGATGATGGCAGATGCTCCGAGTCCTCCTTTTCTGATGATCGCTCCCAAAGGTGCGCCGATGAAGAAGAATATGAAGCAGGCAATCGCAAGTGCGAACTTCTTGTATACTTCGATGTCGATGAGCCTGAGGGTGTATGTGTGGTGGTATCTTTCCCTCGAATATGAATTCAGGGTCTGCTGGAGGCTCTCAGCGTTGTTGATTGCGCTCTGGACCGCATCGATCTCCCTGTCGATCTCCTTCCATTTGTTGAGGTCCTCCCTTACGAAAGGAGTCGTCCTGACTATCTTCGATGCCGTGTCAAGCTGGGAGTTGTATCTCAGGGTCCTTGACTTGGCAAGCGACTCCATGTTCCTCATCTTTCCCTGCGAGTTCAGCTTTCCGATCGAGTCCTCGCTCTCGTGGAGCTGCTCCAGGTTCATCGACTTGACCTGGTCGCTGAACCTGCTGGAATCCGATTTCTGGAATGCATAGTTCTCCAGCGGGATGATCAGTTCCTGCTTGCGGAAGTCGATCTTCTGAAGCTGGAGTGTCGTGTCACGGTACTTCCTGTTGTTGGTCTCTTCGTAGTTCGATCCGTTGTACAGGACAAATGAAAGGTAGGACTTGTCCTTCGATATGCTCATGGTCGCGGAATCCGCCAGAGTCAGACGGGTGTTTCCCTTGTTGTCCGTATGGTCATAGACCATGACTCCGTGCATCATGCCGGTCTCGTCATTTCTCTCCTCGACGCGGAGCATGTATCCGTCGATTCCGTTGTAGAACGTCTTCGCCGGAATCTTGATCTCACCCTTGGTCTTGCCGATGTCGGCTCGGAGCTGGTAGATCTTGTTGTATGCCACCGGAATGAGGTCATTTGAAATGAAGAAGGCTCCGACGCTGATTGCAAGACAGGCGATCGCCAGAGGGATGAACATCCTCTGGAGCGAGATTCCGGCTGCCTTGATCGCGAGAAGTTCGTTGTTCTCTCCGAGCTGACCGAGGGTCATCATTGAGGAGAGCAGGGTAGAGAGAGGAAGGGACAGGGGAAGCATGGTGATGCATCCCCAGCCCAGGAATTCCATTATGATCTTGAAGCTCAGTCCCTTTCCGACGAGTTCGTCGATGTAGAGCCAGAGGAACTGCATCATGAGGATGAAGACGACGACCAGAAGGATCGCTATGAACGGTCCTATGAACGACTTCAATATGAACTGGTCTAACTTCTTCATCTATGCTCATGTTTCGCAAGTTCAATGTTCGTGATAGTTCGAAGGTGTGTGCGGCTTGCGAAACATTTACCCACCGCACATCCTTAATATACGTTACCTATCCGACTGTCAGCAGGTGGCGAGCTCCGTCAGCTTTGCGAGAGCGGCTGAAAGACCGTCTGTGTTCTTTCCGCCTGCTGTCGCAAGGCCCGGCTGTCCGCCGCCTCCGCCCATGATCAGCTTCGCTGCCTCACGGACGTCCGCGCCGGCATTCTTTCCTGCCTTCACGAGGTCCTCCGAATACATCATCAGAAGCTGCGGCTTGCCTGCAGCCTCGAAAGCTGCCGCAATGGCGAACTTCTCAGTCTCCTTCTGGAGCATGAATGCCGCATTCTTCAGCATCACAGGATCCATCGGAGCATCAATTGTTACAAGGCTGATGCCGCCGGCTACCTTCGCCATCTCCTTGAGCTGACCCTTGAGGGCAAGAGTCTTCTCCTTTGCGATCTCCTCCATCTGCTTCTTGAACGCCTCGTTCTCCTCGACCATCTTGCGGATTGCTCCGGCAAGGTCAGGAACATTGTTGAAGAAAGCCTTGGCTGCACGGATCGTAGCCGCCATCTCGTCTACGAGAGCCTCTGCATGAACTCCTGTAACAGCCTCGATTCGGCGTACTCCGGCAGCGATCGCTGACTCTGAAACAAGTCTGAAGAAACCGATACGACCTGTTGCAGATGCATGTGTACCGCCGCAGAGCTCGCATGACTGACCGAACTTCACGACACGCACCTTGTCGCCGTACTTCTCTCCGAAGAGGGCCATCGCACCCATTTCCTGAGCCTGTTCCATGGTAGCGTTGCGGTTCTCGTCAAGAGGATGGTTTGCCCTGATGAGCTCGTTCACGCGGTTCTCCACAAGCTTGATCTGCTCGTCGTTGAGCTTCTCGAAGTGCGAGAAGTCGAAACGGAATGACTTGTCGCTTACATATGAACCCTTCTGCTCCACATGTGTTCCGAGGATCTCGCGGAGAGCCTGGTGGAGGAGGTGGGTAGCTGTATGGTTGTTCTCGATCTGGATTCTTCTCTCTGCATCCACATGGAGGCTGAAGCTCTCGGTGCAGTCGGCAGGGATGCGCTCTGCAACATGGATGGTAAGATTGTTCTCCTTGATGGTGTTCACGATGTTGATCTTCTCGCCGCTCTCCGAAAGGATGTAACCGGTATCTCCTACCTGTCCGCCCATCTCCGCATAGAACGGTGTACGCTCGAACACGAGCTGGTACATTGTCTTGTTCTTTGCCTTGACAGTGCGGTGGCGTGTGAGCTGTACGCCCTCGAGTTCGGTGAAATCGTATCCGAGGAACTCGATGTTGTCGCAATGGGTGAACTCGACCCAGTCTCCCGACTCGATGGCAGTGGCGTTGCGTGCCCTGTCCTTCTGCTTCTGGAGCTCTACCTGGAAGCCCTCGAGGTCGATGGTGTATCCCTTCTCCGAAGCGATGAGCTCAGAAAGGTCGATAGGGAAGCCGAAGGTGTCGTAGAGCACGAATGCGTCCTCTCCTGAAATCACCTTTGTCTCTGCTGATTTCGCCATGATGTTGTCCATCAGGCGGATGCCTCTGTCAAGAGTGCGGAGGAAAGCCATCTCCTCTTCCTTGATCACGCGCTCGATCAGGGTCTGCTGCTTCACGATCTCCGGGTAGAACTCGCCCATGTCGTCCACGAGCTGCTGCACGAGACGGCAGATGAAAGGCTCGTTGAATCCGAGGAAGGTATAGCCGTAGCGCACTGCACGGCGGAGGATTCGGCGGATCACATATCCTGCCTTCACGTTTGAAGGAAGCTGGCCGTCAGCGATGGAGAAGCTGATGGCGCGGATGTGGTCGGCGATCACTCGCATGGCCACATCTTCCTCTGTGGTGTTGCCGTACTTATGTCCCGAAAGTTCCTCGATCTTTGCGATCATGCCTGTGAACACGTCGGTGTCGTAGTTTGACTTCTTGCCCTGGAGAGCCATGCAGAGACGCTCGAATCCCATTCCTGTATCCACATTCTTGTTGGGAAGAAGCTCGAGCTCGCCGCTTGCCTTGCGGTTGTACTGCATGAACACGTTGTTCCAGATCTCGATCACGAGAGGGTGGTCCTTGTTCACTAGGGCAGCTCCCGGTACGGCAGCCCTTTCCTCGTCGTCGCGCAGGTCGATATGTATCTCCGAACATGGGCCGCACGGACCTGTATCGCCCATTTCCCAGAAGTTGTCCTTCTTGTTTCCGAGGAGGATGCGGTCCTCAGGAAGATGCCTCTTCCATGCTTCCATCGCCTCGGTGTCGAGCTGTGTGCCGTCTGCCTCAGAGCCCTCGAACACTGTAGCGTAGAGCCTGTCCTTGTCGAGCTTGTAGACGTCTGTAAGGAGCTCCCATGCCCAGTCGATCGCCTCGTTCTTGAAATAGTCTCCGAAGCTCCAGTTTCCGAGCATCTCGAACATTGTATGGTGGTATGTGTCGCGACCTACCTCTTCGAGGTCGTTGTGCTTTCCGCTCACGCGAAGACACTTCTGGCTGTCCGCAACCCTCTTCCACTTTGCAGGGCTGTTGCCGAGGAACCAGTCCTTGAACTGATTCATGCCGGCATTGGTGAACATGAGTGTCGGGTCGTTCTTCACGACCATTGGTGCCGATGGCACGATCTGGTGGCCCTTCGAAGCGAAGAAGTCCAGAAATGCTTTCCTGATCTCTTTTGAAGTCATATCTTGTAAATTAGAACTTGCAAATTTACGTATTAATTCCGTAAAAATCCACCTCAAGCCGCACTTTGATTAAAAAATAATATTTTTTATAGAAGAATAGCAGATTTTGTCTATATTTGCGCCCGTATGTCCAAAAGTAAAAAGTACGTTTTCAACCCGAGAACGCTGATGTACGAGGTGCAGAAGCGTTCCAGAAGGTCCCAGATAGCGAAATCTGTGACCATCTTTGCCGTGAGCCTGTGTCTCGCGGTGCTCTACTTCTGGCTGTACACCTCAGTCTTCGGACTCGAACTTCCAAAGACGGCCCTGCTGAAGAAGCAGAATGCCGAGTGGAGTTCAAGGATGGAAGTCCTGAACAGGAAGCTCGATACATACGATGACGCTCTTACCGCCCTCCAGATGAGGGACGACGACATATACAGGTCCATCTTCGGTATGCATGAAATCCCTGCGGAGGTCCGCAATGCAGGCTTCGGCGGTGTGAACAGGTATTCGCATCTCGACGGTCTGGACCACGAAGGTCTGCTCAAGAGCACGACCGTCCGCATGGACATCCTGACGAAGAAGACATATGTCCAGAGCAAGTCGTTCGACGAGGTGGCCCAGCTTTCGAAGAGGGCCGGCGACATGGCCTCATGCATCCCTGCGATTCCGCCGATCAACCCTGAACGCGGCACCTACCGTCTTTCCAGCGGCTTCGGCTACAGGACCGACCCTGTCTACGGAAGGACCGCCCGCCACAACGGCGTGGACTTTGCCATGCCTCCGGGCAATCCGGTCTATTCGACGGGAGACGGTGTGATCGAGAAGGTGAGCTTCGAATTCTTCGGATACGGAAATCAGGTGATAATAGACCACGGCTTCGGATACAAGACAAGATATGCCCATCTGAAGACCATCGGAGTGGTCGAAGGCATGAAGGTGAAGAGGGGAGAGTGCATAGGCGAGAGCGGCAACTCAGGCAAGTCTACGGGTCCGCATCTCCATTATGAGGTGATCTACAGAGGCAGTCCGGTCAATCCGAGCAACTACTACGACCTGACCATCTCTCCTGAAGAGTACGCGACGATGGTGCAGAATACAGCAGACATGTCGGAGAAGCTTACCCTTCATCCTTCGCACAGGAACAAAGTGAAGCCACGTTCATGAGCAGCAACTACATATTCGACAAGGACGACATAAGGTTCAGGAAGAAGAAGACATCAGTGTGGGCGGTCATACGCAGGATACTGATGTTTTTTGTCGCTTCCGTATCCATGGCCGTCCTGTATTATGTTATTTTTGCCCTGGTGTTCAGTACCGACGAGGAGAAGGCTCTCAGACGTGAGAACAGGATGTATGAAAGACAGTATCCCGAGCTCCAGCGCAAGGAGGAACTGCTTTCGGATGTGGTGGAAGGCCTCAAGGTACGGGATGACGCGATCTACGAGGAGATATTCAATACCTCTGCCCCGGATGTGGAACCTCTGACGTCCATCGACTTTCTTGCCGGCTATGACTCGATTCCGGACCAGGATATCGTGCTCCATTCGGCGGCAAGACTTGATAATGTCGCGAAAAGTGCCGACAAGGTCGAGGAGAACTTCAGGAAGATAATGGAGATCATCGGTTCGGAGGATTATGTGCTGCCTCCTATGACCAATCCTCTCAGGAATTATTCGTTCGCCCAGACGGGTGCTTCCATCGGCAGCAGGATCAACCCTTTCTACAAGGTTCCGGTCCAGCACAACGGTCTTGACATGATCGCGCCTTCCGGCGAGCCGGTGTATGCTGCGGCAGATGGTGTCGTGAAGAACGTGACACGTTCGAGGAAGGGACTCGGCAATGTGGTGGAGATCGACCATGGCAACGGCTATGTTACCCGCTATGCCCATCTGGCCGACATCGAGGTCCGCAAGGGAAGGAAGATAAATCGTGGTACGCGCATCGGATATGTCGGCGTGTCGGGAAACTCGTTCGCCCCGCACCTCCACTACGAGGTGGTCAGGGATACGGTGGTCCTCGACCCGATGAACCATCTGTTCGCGTCCGTGACGCCGGAGGAATACGTGAACATGCTGGTCATGTCCGTAACGACCGGTCAGTCAATGGATTGACGATTGCAGGGCAATCGTCATCCCGAGGAGCGAAGCGACGTGGGGATCTCCTCGAAAATCGAATGAGCGAAGCGACGTGGGGATCTCCCCGAAAAAGGAAAGAATTATGGAAAAGTATCTGTACACCATCGGCGAAGTCGCCACGATTCTGGGAGAGAGCACCTCTCTCGTACGCTTCTGGGCCAACGAGTTCCCGAAGTTCATCAGACCGCAGAGGAATGCCAAGGGCAACCGTCTCTTCACCAAGGAAGATGTGGAGACCTTCAAGCATATCCACCTGCTTGTGAAGGTCGAGGGACTGACCCTGGAAGGAGCTGCCAAGAGGCTCAAGGGCGACAGGAAGGATGTGATCAACAAGGCACGCGTGCTCGAATCTCTCAGGAGCATCCGTCAGCAGCTTGCCGAAATCAAGGAAGATCTGTAATGGAATATAAGGTAAAGGATGTGACCAGGGTGATCGAGGAGTTCGCACCTCTCTCGATCCAGGAAGGCTGGGACAACAGCGGCCTGTGCGTGGGCTCGCCTGAGGCTCCGGTGACTTCTGTGCTGCTCGGGCTGGACTGTACGGAAGAGCTTGTAGATGAGGCGGTTGCCTGTGGTGCGGACATGATCGTGACCCACCATCCTCTGATATTTTCGGGGCTGAAGAAGATTTCTCCGGAGGATCAGACCGGTGCTGCGGTGATCAAGGCGATAAAGGCGGGGATAAGCGTCTATGCGGCCCATACGAGTGCGGACAAGGTCATCGCCGGTGTAAGCGGGGCCATGGCGGCAAGGCTGGGCCTTGAGAATGTCACGATCCTCGACGAGGACGGCGAGGGTACGGGGCTCGGCGTGGTCGGGGACCTGCCGGTGCCGGTGTCGTCCGAGGAGGCGGTGGCTCTCGTGAAGGAAAGGTTTTCCCTCAGGTCCATGCGTACGTCCCGTCCTCTGGAAGGAAAGATAAGCCGCGTGGCGATGTGCGGCGGTTCGGGCGGTTCGCTAATCAAGGCGGCCATGGCCTCAGGGGCGCAGCTCTACATCAGCGGGGACATCTCCTACCATAACTTCTTCACCCGTGAAGGGTTCATGGTCATGGATATAGGACATTATGAAAGTGAAATAGAGATAGTTGACATTTTATTTTCATTGTTAAGGAAAAATTTTCCTACCTTTGCAGTTCGCATTACTCAGAATATATATAGTAACCCGATATTTTATTTTTAAGCGATATGGCTAAAAAGACAAAGAAAATCGAGACTCCGATTGACCAGAGAGAAACCTTCGTATCGATTCAGAAGAGCTTTGCGGATTCGGATCTCAGTGTAGGTGAGAAACTTAAGACCCTCTATGTGCTCCAGCAGGCTGACACAGCCATCGACAAGATCCTCCAGCTCAGAGGTGAGCTTCCTATGGAGGTGGAGAACCTCGAGAACGAGATCGCCGACCTCAAGGCAAAGGCTGTCCGTGTCCAGGAACTCATCGAGGAGTATACAAGGTCGATCAACGAGAACAAGATCAACATCACAGAGTGCAACGATCAGATAGAGAAGTACAAGAGCCAGCTCGACAAGGTTGCCAACAGCCGTGAGTTCGACTCTCTGAACAAGGAGATCGAGAATGTTGACCTTCTCAGGCAGATTGCGGAGAAGAACATCGCGGAGACCAAGGAGCGTATCTTCGACAAGAAGAACGAGCTTGAGATCGTGAAGGAGAAGATCGCTGTCAGAAACGACGACCTCAAGGCAAAGAAGGAGGAACTCTCTACGATCGTCGAGTCTACCGCGAAGGAAGAGGAGGCTCTCCGTGCAGACAGAGATGCATGTGCTGCCAAGATCGACGCCAGGACAATGAGCGCATACGAGCACATCCGTCAGAGCAGCAACAACCAGCTCGCAGTCGTTTCCGTATTCAACGGCGACTCTTGCGGCGGCTGCTTCAACAGCATCCCTCCGCAGAGACTTATCGATATTGCATCAAACAGAAAGATGATCATCTGCGAATACTGCGGAAGAATTCTTGTAAACCCTGATTTCGAATAATCTGACCAATGGCTGGTGAGAGGAAGAAAAAGAATGTAAATCTGGATACACTTGGGCTTGAGATGGGTAACAGACCGCCTCAAGCTCTTGATGTTGAAGAGGCAGTCCTCGGTGCAATGCTGATAGAACCGAACTGTATCGACGAAGCCATGGATGAGCTTACGCCGAACTGTTTCTACAGCGAGAAGCACAGGATGATATTCGAGGCCATGCGCTCGCTTACCAACGAGCACGTGGCCCTTGACCTTCTGTCCGTAACCCAGAAGCTGAAGGCGGCCGGCAATCTTGAGATCGTCGGAGGAACGGTGGCGCTTGTGCAGCTCTCGCAGAAGATCGGTGCTGCAGCGCATATCGAGTACTATATCAGGATTCTGAAGCAGAAGTGCATCCAGAGGGAACTGATTACCGCCTCCTATGATATTCTGAAGTCCTCGTATGACGAGGCTACCAATGTCGATGACCTTATCGACATGGCCCAGACCAAGGTCTTTGCGGCTATCCAGAACAATGTGAAGAAGGATGTGCAGGAGATCGGAAAGGTGATCAACGATGCCCTTGACGATATCCAGCGCCTGCAGAACACGTCGGGACTCAGCGGCGTTCCTTCAGGTTTCGCCTCTATGGACAAGCTTACCCTGGGCTGGCAGCCTTCCGACCTGATCATCCTTGCAGCCCGTCCTTCCGTGGGTAAGACAGCCTTCGTGCTCAACATTGCCAGAAATGCTGCCGTAGACCATAACATGCCTGTGGCCTTCTTCTCGCTTGAAATGCCTGCCATCCAGCTTGTGAAGCGTATGATGGTATCGGAGACAAGGCTCAGCGCAGACAAGATCAAGGGTGGTGTGAAGCTCGAGAACTGGGAGTGGGAACAGCTTGACATACAGCTCAAGCGTCTTGCCAAGGCACCTATATATATAGATGACACTCCGTCGCTTCCTGTCATGGAGTTCCGTTCCAAGGTAAAGAAGCTCGTGAAGCAGAAGGGTGTGCGTCTGATAGTGGTCGACTACCTGCAGCTGATGCAGGGACCTGCAGAACTCCGCGGAATGCGTGAGCAGGAGGTTGCGGCGATCTCGCGTACGCTGAAGGCGACGGCAAAGGAGATGAACGTCCCTATCATAGCCCTTTCGCAGCTTTCCCGTCAGTCCGAGAACCGTCAGGGAAGCAACAGGCGTCCTCAGCTGAGCGACCTTCGAGAGTCCGGTTCGATCGAGCAGGATGCTGATATGGTGATCTTTATCCACCGATATGACTATCAGGGACTTTCTGACAATCCGGATGATGTGGGAAGAACACAGATCATCATCGCCAAGCACAGAAACGGTGCGATCGCCGATCTGGACATGCGCTTCCGTGCCGAGGAGGTCCGCTTCGTGGACGAGTCGGAAAGCCTTGTGAACCAGATCGACGGAATGTCGTACGCATCTGCGATGAACGACGACATCCCTCCGTTCGGACCGGACCAGCCCGGAAATGATTTCGGAATGAACAATGACTTCATGTGATCCGATGAGGATTATGATTCATATGATCGTTCTCCTGTGTACATGTATGATGGCTCTGCCGTCCCATGCACAGGAGAATGCTGATTTAAAAGGCACCGCCTGTGTCCCTGTGAGGACGGTTTCCGAAGAGGAACTTGCCTTTCATGACGGTGAAAGGATGGATTTCATCCTCCATTACAGGTGGGGAAGGATAAATACGGATGTGGGGACCGCGACCGTGACCCTGGATTCCCTTACCTTCAACGGTCAGAAGGCGTTCAAGTGTACCGCTGCCGGAAAGACCAAGAGGTTCTTCGACGTGTTCTTCAAGGTCAGGGAGAACTTCACTTCGGTCTTCACCAGGGAAGGACTGCGGCCGCTGAAGTTCACCAGGGATACGTATGAGGGAGGCTACGAGGCCCGCAATACCTATATGTACATGTGGGATGGTCCTCAGACCTACATAGCTGCGGATGTCTACACATCGAAGCTGGGGCAGAAGTCGATGGAACTTCCTCTGACTCCATGTACATACGACCTTCCGGCTCTTTTCTTCTTTGCCAGGAACATGGACATGGACATCGTGGAGCCGGGAAAGAAGTATCCGATGACTTTTGCGATTGACGACGAGGTCATAAATGTGTATTTCATTCTATATGGAAGAGAAACCATAAAGGTGAAGGGGCTGGGTACGGTCAATACGATCAAGTTTGCAGCCAGACTTATTGCTGGCGAGGTCTTCAAGGGCGAAGAGGATATGATGATTTGGGTGACCGACGACGATAACAGGCTTCCTGTGTATTTTGAAGCTCCTCTGCTTGTGGGAGCTGCGGCCGGAAGATTAAGCGGATATGAAGGGCTTAAACATAAGTTCACCTCTCTGGTGGAACAGAAAAGATAAAAGAGTTATGGCAAAGAAAAACGAGATAAGACATTCCGGAAAGATACTGGAGATCACTCCGGATTTCACTACCGTGCAGATAATCGTTTCGTCTGCATGTTCGGCATGCCACGCAAAGGGTCTGTGCGGCATGTCCGAGGAGGAAGAGAAGGTCATAATGGTACCGACTGACCCGTATGCTGACCATAAGGTGGGCGATGAGGTCCAGGTACTGACGAAAATGACCATGGGACTTAAGGCAGTGTGGATATCTTATGTGATTCCGTTGGCTGTTTTAATGATTTTAATATTATCTTTGTCCCCCGTTATCGCAAACGAGCTCATGCTGGGACTCGTGTCGATAGCAGGTGTGGCTTTATATTACTTTGGCATCTGGCTTTTCAGGGACAGATTGTCAAACGAGTTTGTGTTTTATATAGCCTGATCTCAAGAACAACTAAATTTAACCATCAATTATAATGACAACTACTATTATCTGGACTATTGCAATCCTTACCGTTCTCGGTGCGGTTCTGGCGGTGGTCCTCTACATCGTGGCTGAAAAGTTCAAGGTGGAGGAAGACCCGAGGATCGACGAGGTGGAAAAGGTATTGCCTGGTGCAAACTGCGGAGGTTGCGGACAGGCCGGCTGTCGCGCATTCGCGCAGTTCTGTGTTGAGTCGTTGCCTGAACTGGACAAATGCTTCTGTCCTGTAGGTGGAAACGACGGTATGCAGAAGGTTGCCGCCGTACTCGGGGTCGAGGTTGCCGCCAAGGAACCTCAGGTCGCTGTTGTACGCTGCAACGGTTCTTGTGAAAACCGCCCTCGTACCAACGAGTACGGCGGCTATCAGTCCTGCCGTGTCAAGGCGTCGCTTTACAGCGGTGACACAGGCTGTTCTTTCGGATGTCTCGGCTGCGGTGACTGCGTCGCTGCATGTCAGTTCGGTGCTATCTCGATGGATCCCGCAACAGGCCTTCCTGTAGTGGACGAGGAGAAGTGTACCGCCTGCGGTGCCTGTGTGAAGGCATGTCCTAAGAACATCATCGAGCTCCGCAACAAGGGAAGAAGGAACATGCGCGTCTTCGTTTCATGCGTGAACAAGGACAAGGGTGCTGTTGCACGCAAGGCCTGCAAGGCTGCCTGCATCGGCTGCGGCAAGTGTGCGAAGGTATGTCCTTTCGAGGCCATCACTGTGGAGAACAATGTAGCATACATCGACTTCACAAAGTGCAAGCTCTGCAAGAAATGTGTGGCAGAATGTCCTACGGGAGCGATCCATGCGGTGAACTTCCCGGTTGTCAAACCTAAGCCAGAGGCTGCACCGGCACCGAAGCCGGCAGAAGTTCCTGCGGCTGAAACAGTAAAGAAGGAGGAATAGGATATGATGAAGACATTTTCAATAGGTGGTATCCACCCGAACGACAGCAAGATCTCCAAGGACTGCAAGATCGAGGTCCTGCCTGTTCCTTCGAAGGTGTTCATTTCAGTAGCCCAGCACCTGGGTGCCCCTGCGACCCCGATCGTAAAGGCGGGTGACCAGGTGAAGGCTGGTCAGGTGATCGCGGAGCCTGCGGGATTCATTTCAGCTTATGTACACTCATCGGTTTCAGGTACAGTGAAGTCTGTAGGACCTCGCAAGGACCTCGCCGGAAACAATATGACCCATATCGAGATCGATGTGGAAGGTGACGAGTGGGCGGAAGGTATCGATCTTTCAGATACCCTCGTTACGGAGATACCTGAGGACAACAAGGCGATTCTCGAGAAGATCAAGCTCAATGGTGTGGTAGGTCTCGGTGGCGCGACCTTCCCTGCGCATGTGAAGCTTTGCCCTCCTCCGGGCAAGAAGGCTGACTGCCTCATCCTTAACGGAGCTGAGTGCGAGCCTTATCTTACTTCCGACTACCGCATCATGCTCGAGAGAAGCAAGGAGATCGTGGTAGGTGCGGCGATCATGAAGCAGGTTCTCGGCGGATGTCCGGCTGTGATCGGCATCGAGGAGAACAAGCCTGAGGCCATCGCAGCTATGTCAGCTGCTGTTGCAGAGCTCCAGAAGACAGCAAAGGGTTATGACGGCATCTCTGTGATGACCCTCAAGAAGAAATATCCGCAGGGCGGTGAGAAACAGCTTATCGACGCTGTGATGGGCCGTCAGGTGAAGTCGATGGGACTTCCTATCGATGTGGGAGCAGTGGTTCAGAATGTGGCTACATCCCTCGCTGTATATGAGGCTGTCCAGAAGAACATGCCTCTGGTCACCAATGTGATGACGATCACAGGCGACTGCCTCCCTATGGAGAAACAGCACAACTACAAGTTCCGTATCGGTATGCCGCTTTCATATGTGGCGGAGGTTGCGGGCGGCGTTCCGGAGCAGGCAGCCAAGATCATCAGCGGCGGTCCTATGATGGGTAAGGCGATCGCAAACCTTGATGCGACTACAGTGAAGGGTTCTTCATCCCTCCTCTACCTGACTGCGGAGCAGACGGTACGTGGAGTGGAGTCTGCATGTATCCGCTGCGGCAAATGTGCGGAGGCCTGCCCTATGGGTCTTGAGCCTTTCCTTCTGAACAAGTATGCACGCAACAACATGATGGACGAACTCGAGGAGAATGCCATACAGGATTGCATCGAGTGCGGATGCTGCCTTTACAGCTGTCCTGCAAACATTCCTCTTCTTGACATCATCCGTCTTGCAAAAGGCGATGTCATCAGGATTATACGCGGTCGTTCGGCGAAGTAGCAAAGCCCTTTAATCTCCGGAAGCCGAAAAATAAGGGAAATGCTTCCGGAAATCAAAGGTCTTTGCTCCAACAAGTACGACACACTTAAATCGATTACTTAAAAAAGCAAAATAATGGAAAAACTTTTGGTTTCACCGTCGCCGCATCTTCATACAAAGACCTCTACGAAGTCTTTGATGCGTGACGTTGTGATCGCTCTGCTTCCTGCAGTGGTGGTTTCCGTCCTCTTCTACGGATGGTCGGAACTCCTCGTGCTGGGTGTGAGCGTGGCTTCATGCGTGCTGCTGGAGTTCCTTATCACTAAATATCTGCTGAAGAAGCCGTGCACGGTATGTGACTGGTCTGCTGTGGTCACAGGTGTTCTTCTTGCCCTCAACCTCCCTGCAACCACACCTTGGTGGGTTGTCTTCATCGGTGCAGTCGTTGCCATCGGCGTTGCGAAGATGACTTTCGGAGGACTTGGTCAGAACCTCTTCAACCCTGCAATCGTGGGTCGAGTGTTCCTTCTGATCTCATTCCCTACATATATGACAGACTGGACAAGGCCTCAGGGCTTCATCGGAGGCGGTATTGACGGCTTCTCGGGAGCAACTGCCCTCGGCGTTGCCAAGGAAGGCGGCGTAGCTGCAATCGAGGGACTCGACTATATGGACATGCTTTTCATGAACATAGGCGGTTCTGCCGGCGAGCTTTCAGCCCTTGCGCTCATCGCAGGTTTCATCTACCTGCTCGCCCGCAAGGTGATCCGTCCATACATCACCCTTTCGATCCTTGCGACCGTAGCCGTGTTCTCAGGAATCTTCTGGCTGATCAACCCTGCTGAGTATACAGACCCTATATTCAACCTTCTTACCGGAGGTCTCCTTCTCGGATCCATCTTCATGGCTACCGACTATGTGACTTCTCCTATGAGCAATATGGGTGGCGTGGTCTTCGGTATCGGTATCGGTCTGATCACAATGCTGATCCGTTACTTCGGTGCATATCCGGAGGGCGTGTCATTCGCTATCCTTATCATGAACTCTGTGGTTCCTCTCCTCAACAAGTGGTTCCACGCTAAAAAGTACGGGAGGGCATAGGCTATGGCAGTAAAATCATCATTCAAGAACATGACTGTATGTCTCTTCGCGATCTGCATCGTATGTTCTTCTCTTCTTGCAGGCGTGTACGCTCTTACAAAGGAGCCTATCGACGCTGCAGCAAAGGCCAAGAACGAAGCTGCGATCATGGAGGTTCTTCCCGCGGGTGCAGTGACCATCGAGGAGGAAAGGACAGTGGATTTCGAAGGCGCTTCATACACATACAACCTTGCATATGACCAGCAGGGCAATACAGTTGGCTGTGCCATCAACGTTGCCCCTGTAGGCTTCGGCGGTCCTGTAGTGATCAAGGTAGGCTTTGATGCCAAGGGCGTGATCTGCAACACCAAGGTTCTTTCCCAGGCAGAGACTCCGGGTCTTGGTGCCAAGTGCGTCGAGCCTGCATTCTCAGATCAGTTCAAGGGCTGGGATCCTTCTGCAAGGAAACTGGCCGTAAGAAAGGACGGAGGAGATGTTGACGCCATCACCGCTTCTACAATCACATCCCGTGCATATGCAGACGGTCTTGCGCTGGCTGTCAAGGTATTCGAGACTATCGGCAAGACCCCTATGCCGCTTAATTAATGGAGGAACAGATCATGGGAAAATTTCAACTTATAACTAAAGGTCTGATCAAGGAGAACCCTACCTTCGTACTTCTCCTGGGTATGTGTCCTACACTGGCTACAACCACATCGGCCATCAACGGTATGAGCATGGGACTTGCAACTACTTTCGTTCTCATTCTCTCAAATATCGTGATTTCTGCAATCGCAGCATATATTCCTGACAAGGTCCGTATCCCTTCATACATTGTTGTGATCGCGACTTTCGTGACCCTTCTCCAGTTCGTGATGCAGGCGTATGTTCCGGATATCTACGAGACCCTCGGTCTCTTCATCCCGCTCATCGTGGTGAACTGTATCGTCCTCGGACGTGCAGAGGCGTTTGCAAACAAGAACAGCGTAGGTGATTCGGCTCTTGACGGTATCGGTATCGGACTCGGATTCACATGCTCACTTACCGTCCTCGGTCTGGTGCGCGAGATTCTCGGAAGCGGTTCTGCATTCGGCTTCAAGTTCATCGAGGGCGACGGAATCCTTGCATTCGTGCTTGCTCCGGGAGCCTTCCTTGCACTCGGATACCTTATCGTGATCTTCAGAAAGTTAACATCTAAAAAGGCTGAGTAATTATGGAATATATACTTATCATCATTTCAGCGATATTCGTAAACAATATCCTGCTGTCACAGTTCCTTGGTGTATGTCCTTTCCTCGGCGTATCCAACAAGCTCAGCACGGCTACCGGCATGTCGATGGCGGTATGTTTCGTGATCACGCTTGCAACTGTAGTGACCTATCTGTTGAACTCGCTTCTGGTGAAGTTCGGACTTGAGTTCCTTCAGACCATCTCGTTCATCCTTGTGATTGCAGCCCTCGTGCAGATGGTGGAGATCGTCCTCAAGAAGATCAGCCCTGCGCTGTATGCTTCCCTGGGTATCTTCCTTCCGCTGATTACAACCAACTGTGCCGTTCTCGGTGTAGCTCTTACAGTAGTCCAGAAGTCATCTCCGTTCGCAGCTGCTGCCGACGGAATGTTCAACCTCGGAGAGGCTACCGTATACGCTTTCGCTACATCCCTCGGTTTCGGTCTTGCGATGGTGCTCTTCGCAGGTCTCCGCGAGCAGCTTGCCCTCAACGAGGTTCCTAAGGCTTTCAAGGGTGTTCCTATCGCTCTTGTTACCGCTGGTATCCTTGCGATGGCCTTCATGGGATTCTCAGGACTGGTTTAAATTCATAAGAATCGGATTAAAGACGGAGTTTCCAATTGGTGGCTCCGTCTTCTGTTTAACTGGTCCTGCTGCCGCAGGCTGCTCGCTGCAAAAGCCTCAGAATGACGTGGCAATCTTTATTAATCGAACAGTATCATGACAGCAAAAGAGTTATTGGAACACGCTGAAGAACTGAGACGTAACAACCGCTTCGGCGAAGCGATAAATCTTTATCGCGAAGCCGCAGCCGCAGCCGATGCGACGGATGAAATCCGTCGCAAGGCCCTTGCTTCTGTCGAGCTCATGCAGGAGATCAACGGTTTCGTCAATGTCGACCTGATGAATCCTTAGAAGATATTTCAGGCTTTAAAAGCGATAGCGTATCGAGAGGGTAGGGAAGAGGCCGTTCAGGCCGTTGTCATAGAATCCTATCTTCTTTTCATATCTGACTACATTGTCAGTGTTAGGGATACGGAATCTTCCGTCATTTATATGGAAGCCGACCTCAGGTCTCAGGTCAAGGGAAATCTGGAGAGGGAAAGGAAAGTTGTACTCTATTCCGACCTGGGCGTTCAATGCCATCATGAAGCCGTTGTCATAATACGGATATATCACGTCATAAACCTTATATGGCACCTGGTCGTCAACCCATCCCAGGGATATGCCAGGTCCGGCATACAGGGCCCATGTGCCCTTGTCTGTCCAGGCCGGGCGTGCCCATACGAAGTTGTATGTGCCGCTTGCCTTTACTCCGACGTTTCCGTTGGCGTTGTATCCGAAATCCGTACCCAAGTCAGCTTCTATAAAGTTTATTCCTACCAGGAAATGCTGGTAATTCACATTCAGTCCGGTGTATCCTCCCCTGATACCCACCGACTTCGGCTGTGAGAAAGTCATACCCATCGTCATGAGCAAGGCTGTGACAGTCAATAATATCCTTTTCATATATATATTTCCCTTTTAATTCTTCTTCTTCATCTTTCCGATCACCTCGATACCGGTGACAAGGCTGAATCCTATGACTGCAAACAGCACGGCTCCCCAGATATGAAGGTCGGCTGAAGCCATGTACTGCGATACGATTTCCTCAGGAAGGCCTGCAGGGAGAGTCTCTGCCATCAGCGCCAGTTCAGGGTTCTGCGAGCCGACGATGGCCTCAGCGTTGCTCCATGGCCATACCTTTACCAGTGAGCCGATGATGAAGCCGGCCAGCACTATAAGGGTCTCCTTGTTCCAGCGTGCGAGAAGCCAGTGGAGGAGCTTCGAGAATCCGAGGATGCCGACAACGGCTCCTACAAGGAACACAGCCATGACGGCAAGGTTCTGAAGGAAATCTTCTCCTGAAACCAGTCCTGAGATGCAGCCCATGATGTATTCGTACTTTCCGAGGATAAGAAGGATGAAGCTTCCTGAAATGCCCGGAAGGATCATCGCACAGATAGCTATCGAGCCGCTCAGGAAGATGAACCACAATGCTTCAGGGGTCTGGGTAGGGGAGAGTGTGCAGACAACGATTCCCAGCACGACTCCCAGTGCAAGCAGCACTCCTTCACGGACCTTCCAGCCTGAAATGCCACGCAGAATGAAGATTGACGATGCCACGATCAGGCCGAAGAAGAACGCCCATGTCTGGATGGGATGGTTGTTCAGAAGCATCTGCATGAGTCCTGCAAGGGACACCACGCTCACTCCGATACCTGCCACTACAGAAAGAAGGAACCAGCCGTTGATATGGCCCCAGAAGTCGCGTATGCGACCCTTGAACAGCATGCGTACCGCTTCCGCATCGATGCGGGCGATGGATCCTACGAATTCGTCATATATTCCTGTGATGAAGGCGATGGTGCCTCCGGAAACTCCCGGAATCACGTCGGCCGCGCCCATGCACGCGCCTTTGACGCCAACCATCAGGTAGTCTTTGAATGTTCTCATTACTTGATTTTCGTTAAGAATTCAGTTATTGCTGCAAAGATCTGTCTTGCATCTGAACGCAGATCCGCCGTCTCTCCTCCCTTGAGGACCATGTCGAACGGATGGCCTTCGTACTTGTGTCTTCCGATCTTGAATCGTGCCTTTGTACATCTGATGATGAAGTCGACAGGGAAGTCGTGCCTGTCCGCCATGGATATCAGCACATCGCTCTTTTCCTCGACAAGAGGAGCGATCTTTCCGAGGTCGGGCATTCCGACCCAGTCGAGTTCCTTCCGGAGGATCGTGTTGGTGATGCTTGTGAGCAGCAGCTCGTCCTTGCCGAGTCGACGGAAGTCGATGAAATAGATGTTCACCTTAATTCCCGGATTCTTCCTTCCCCAGACGAGGATATCCTCCTTGAGATCGTCAAAGCCCGGCTCCTCGACATCGATGAGCACATTGACCACCGAGCCCCCTGCGAGAGGCACAAGCCCGGTCTCGATGCCGCTGGCATATTTCTTAAGCCTTTTTCTGCGGACAAAGTCCCTTATCAGTCCGTACATGTCTCGGGTGTATTAGCGTTTATGAGTTCGCGGATTTCCTTCTTTGCGGCCTTCCAGCGCGGAATGTCGATCTTGGTTCCCACGACTTCCACCACCTTGGCCGCAATTATCGAACCTACTTCTCCGCATACCTTAAGCGGCATTCCGAGAGAATGGGCATAAAGGAAGCCTGCTGCATATGTGTCGCCTGCGCCTGTCGCGTCGATCGGTGTCGCCGGCCATGCTTCGATGAAATGGTATTCGTCGCCCTTCCTGACCATCGAACCGTCCTTTCCGACCTTCACAACTGCGATGTCGCAGCTGTTCGCGATCTCGTCGAGGGCCTCGCGGGGCTCCTTTCCGGTGAATGCCTTGGCTTCGGTCTCATTGGCGAACACGATGTCCACGTAGTTCTCCACGATGTCGTGGAGGAAGGCGTAGTTCGATTCGACCACATTATATGAGGCCATGTCAAGGGAGATGATGCAGCCGGCAGCCTTCGCAAGTTCGACCGCACGACGGATGGTAGCCTGGTTCTGTACCAGATACCCTTCTATGTGGAAGTAGTCGTAACCTTCGAAATACTCTGGCTTGAGGTCCTCGGGAACCAGCTCAAGCGCGGCTCCCAGGTAGACTGCAAATGTCCTTTCTGCATTCGGAGCCGTGATGAACACCATCGCACGTCCTGATGAATTTACACCCTTGAGCAGCATGGACTTGATGCCATACTGCGCCTGGTCGCTCTTGAAGAGGTGGCCCAGGTCGTCGTCACCCACCTTTCCGATGAATCCGGATTCCATTCCGAAGATAGCCGTGCCCGTGATGGCATTGGCTGCAGATCCTCCGGCCACAAGCTGTACCCCCATAGGCTTGAGGGTCCTCCATATCTTGTCTCCAGTCTCCATGTCGACATGCTGCATGCTGCCCTTCGGCAGGTGGAATTCCTTAAGGAAAGTATCATCCGGAAGTACGGCGAGAATGTCCGTCAATGCGTTTCCGATGCCTAAAATAGACGCCATATCTGTTCTTTTTGCAGTTAAACATACAAAGTTAGCAAACTTTTGGATATTTTTGCAGTCCGTATGTCATACCGGACGAACAACATACGTCATTGCCGGTGGCAAAACGACGTGCCAAGCTTTACAACAGAATGAAAGACAATATAAAGAAGACACTGAAATATCTTGCCTCAGCAGCTCTTGCGGCCCTGCTTCTGTGGGTCTCTTTCCGCGAGGTCGAATGGGCGGAGTTCTGGACTCAGCTCAAGTCATGCCGGTGGGAGTTCATCCTCCTGTCCATGGCTGCCGGCTCCTTCGCCTTCTGGCTCAGAGCCGTCCGCTGGCGCCAGCTCCTCCTCCCCATCGACGACAGCATCACCCGCATCACGACCTTCAACGGCATCAACATAGGAAACATCTCGAACTTCCTCTTTCCACGCATCGGCGAGTTCATCCGTTGCGGAGTCATAACCCGCCGCTCGGCTCCTGTCGACCCTTCGCGTCCGGACCACAGGAAAGCCACCTACGACAAGGTGCTCGGTACCGTCGTGCTTGAGCGCGGCTGGGAACTTCTCGTGATGCTTCTGATGCTTGCCATCGTCGTGTTCGGCGGCTTCAGCCGTTTCGGTGGCTTCTTCGTCGAACAGATATGGACCCCGATGGCCTCGCGTCTGGAATTCAGCATATGGTGGATCGTCGCTGTCCTGGTCATCGCCGGTTCGGCAGGTCTCTTCGCTCTCTGGCGTTACCGCAGCTCCAATGACTTCTGCAGCAAGGTCTGGGGCATATTCCGCGGTCTCGTCCAGGGCTTCTCAAGCTGTCTCCGCATGGAACGCAAATGGCTTTTCTTCGCATACACCGCCTTCATCTGGGTAATGTACTGGCTCATGGCGGCATCGACAATGTGGGCGGCTCCCTTCCTCGAAGGACTTGACCTCATCGACGCCCTCTTCCTCTCGTTGGTCGGCGGCCTGGGCTTCGCCGTTCCTGTTCCCGGCGGCATAGGTGCCTTCCACTTCATCATCAGCCTCGCCCTTTCAGCAGTCTACGGCATCCCGATGGAGATGGGCATCATCTATGCGACCCTCTCCCACACATCGCAGGCCATCACACAGATCCTCTTCGGTCTCGGTTCATACGCATACGAATCTCTCCGCCGCTAACGGCATTTCTTTTGATATCCGCCGTTCTGACGGAGAAGGATGATCTTCTCCGGTAACATTTGCATGATATGAACCCGAAGACAGTACACGACGAGGAGCACAGACGCTTCGAAATACAGACAGGAGGCTATACCGCCTACCTTACATATGTGATCAGAGGAAAGATCCTTGACATCATCCATACCTTTGTCCCCAAGGAACTCAGAGGAAGGGGAATTGCAGCCTTGCTTGTCGAGGCTGCCTATCGCTACTGCCAGGAAGAAGGCTATTCATGTCAGGCCACCTGTCCCTACGCCCGTACCTGGCTCAATGAAAACCGCTGACAGCCGAAGAATGGCATGCCGTTTGCAAAAGGAAGGGACAAGGTTAGTTTAGTTGTTAATAGGGTTATAGTTCAGTAGCGGGCCGCTCTCCAAAAAGGAGGCGGCCCGTCTGATCTGCATTACCTGCATCATATACATCTGCCAGCGTCATCTGGCAGCAACGTGCGGGACAACTGCTTATTTCTGGCGGAGGAAGACATGCACCGGACATCCGAGGAAGTCGAAGTGGGTACGGAGCTTGTTCTCCAGGAATCTGCGGTACGGTTCGCGGATATACTGCGGAAGGTTGCAGAAGAATGCGAACGAAGGAGACCTCGTAGGGAGCTGGGTCACATACTTGATCTTGATGTACTTTCCCTTCCATGCCGGCGGCGGATAGTTCTCGATCTCAGGGAGCATCACGTCGTTGAGCTGCGAGGTCGGGATCTTGCGCGAATAGTTGTCGTACACATGGGATGCCGCATCAAGCACATCCATGATCCTCTGCTTGTTGATTACCGATGTGAAGATTATAGGAAGGTCATTGAAAGGTGCGAGACGTTCCTTGATGGCCTGGGTGTACTCCTTCATCGTATTGCTGTCCTTCTCGATCGTGTCCCACTTGTTGACAACCACGACACAGCCCTTCTTGTTTCTCTGGATGAGGTTGAAGATCGCCATGTCCTGAGACTCGATTCCTGTCTGGGCATCCACCATCAGGATGCAGACGTCAGAATGTTCGATGGCACGGATCGACCTCATTACCGAGTAGAACTCGAGATCCTCATGGACCTTGGTCTTCTTTCGCATGCCGGCTGTATCCACGAGCATGAACTCGTGACCGAACTTGTTGTAGAGGGTCGCTATCGAATCGCGTGTCGTACCGGCGATAGGGGTCACGATGTTCCTTTCCTTTCCGAGGAGGGCGTTAGTCAGGGACGATTTGCCCACGTTAGGCTTTCCGACGATGGTGAAGTGCGGAAGCTCAGGATGCTCGTCGGTGTCGGGGTCCTCTGCAGGAAGCTCCTTCACGATTGCGTCAAGAAGGTCGCCTGTACCGCCTCCGTTGGCGGCTGATATGCTGTATACCTCTCCGAGTCCCAGCGAATAGAACTGGAAGGCATCATACATCTTCTCTCCGGAGTCGATCTTGTTCACTGCAAGGACTACAGGCTTGCCGCTGCGGCGGAGAAGGTCTGCGATTTCCTCGTCATAGTCGGTGATGCCGGTACCTGCCTCCACCATGAAGAGTACCACATGGGCCTCCTCTATGGCGAGAACCACCTGCTTGCGGATCTCCTCCTCAAAGATGTCGTCTGAATTCGATGTGTATCCGCCGGTATCTACAACGGAGAATTCCGTACCGCACCACTCGCACCTTCCATAGTGCCTGTCGCGGGTAACACCGGCTGTTTCGTCTACGATCGCCTGTCTCATTCCGACAAGGCGGTTGAAAAGAGTGGACTTGCCCACATTAGGGCGTCCTACGATTGCTAATAAACTCATAATCTGTAATTTAATAAAATCCCGCCTCTCGGCGATAGTTGCACATCCCTATCCGGGATCGAATTCGTACTGCCCACAATCAGTGGTAGGTTAACCGTCGCGGAGCGACGACCGGCCCGGGTAGGGCCGAAATCCCCCTAATAGGGGGCAGGGGGTTAAGATCACCCACAGATGTGGGAGCTGGAACAGCTTCCACATCCGCCTTCGTCGCATGCGACCGGGTTGCCGTCCTTGTCCTTCTTGCCCCAAAGTTTTATTTCTTCCTCCTTGGCGCACTTGATGCCTCTCTTACGCATCTCCTTGTTGTTCTCTATCTCCGTCTCAGGAAACTTTCCGTCCTTCCTGAAGATGATGTTGAAGCAGAGCCCGAATACGCAGAGCCCCACAAGAACCAGTGCAGCCAGAAGCAGTTCCATATCTCTTAGTTGATGAAGCTTGAGCTGATCTCCTCGTAGTTGTAGACCTTGCTGATGATGCTTGCGAACATTTCAGTCATTGTGAGGACAGTGATCTTGCTCTTGTCCTTTGCAGGGTCCTGATTCAAAGGAAGGGTGTCGGATACGATAACCTCCTCAAGGGCGGACTCTGAAATCCTGTCATAAGCAGGACCTGAGAACACGGCATGTGTCGCACAGGCACGCACGCTCTTGGCACCCATCTCCTTCAGTACGTTTGCGGCCTTTGCAAGAGTACCTGCAGTGTCCACCATGTCGTCAACGATCACGATGTCCTTTCCGGCAACGTCTCCGATGGCTGTTATCGAACCCACTACATTCGCTCTTTCACGGGACTTGTGGCAGATGATGACAGGGCACTCGAGGTATCTTGCATATGCGTTCGCCCTCTTCGCACCGCCCATGTCAGGTGCTGCGATGGCGAGGTTCTCGAGATTGAGACCCTTGATGTAAGGGAGGAACACAGCGCTTGCGTAGATATGGTCCACAGGAACATCGAAGAATCCCTGGATCTGGTCTGCGTGGAGGTCGCATGTCATCACACGGTCACATCCTGCGGCATGGAGCATGTTTGCAACAAGCTTTGCTCCGATCGAAACCCTTGGCTTGTCCTTGCGGTCCTGCCTTGCCCATCCGAAATAAGGCATCACGGCAATCACCTTGTGGGCTGACGCTCTCTTGGCAGCATCGATCATCAGGAGAAGCTCGAAAAGGTTGTCTGTCGGAGGAGGTGTCGACTGGATGATGAATACAGTCGCTCCTCGCACGCTTTCATTGTATGATGGCTGAAACTCGCCGTCGCTGAAGGTAAGCACGTCTGAACTACCTATCCGGATGTTGAGGGCGTGAGCCACTTTCAGTGCGAAATCTTTGGAAGCCTTGCAGGTGAAAAGCTTGAGTTTGTGTTCGTGTTCGTGTTGCATCTTATCTTGAGGGTTTAAGGTCTATTGCTGTTCTGTCTTCAATGTCTCGAGCACAGTCTCGATGTAACCGAGTATTTCTTCTCTTCCGAGTCCCGTCTCCGACGAGCTTACGAAGGTCGGCGGGAGTTCCTCCCAATGCTCAAGTATCTGACTCTTCATCCTGTCGGTCTGCTTCTCGAGGGCTACCGGCCCCATCTTGTCACCCTTGGTAAAGATGATCGCGAAAGGAATCTGGCTCTGACCCAGCTCGAACAGGAAGTCCATGTCCACCTGTCCGATATCATGTCTTGAATCAATCAGAACGAAGAGCATCACCATCTCTTCGGAGAAGTTCAGATAGTTTCGGATGACCTGTTCCAGCTTCTGCTTTCCTGTGGCCGAAATCTTTGCGTATCCATAGCCCGGAAGGTCCACGAGATACCACTCCCTGTTGATCAGGAAGTGGTTCACGAGCCTTGTCTTGCCCGGCTTGCTGGATGTCATTGCCAGTTTCTTGTTGTTGCAGAGCATGTTGATCAGGGAAGACTTTCCTACATTGGACCTTCCGATGAAGGCGAATTCAGGAAACTTCTGCTTCGGCTTCTCGGAGATTCTCGTGCTGCTGCCCGAAAAAAGTGCTTCTGTGATCTTCATAAACTGTCAGGTCCTTAAAACGCGCACAAAGATATGAAAATTCAAGATTTTTTCCTAAATTTGTTGCAATATTGAGAAAAGCGTATGGAAAAAGAAATATTTGACCTTTTCGATCTGCAGCAGAAGCTGAAGAAGGGGATAGAATGTCTTTTTCCGAAACGAATATGGATCAGGGCCGAAGTGAGTGCCGTAAAGGCACGTAACGGAGGCCATTGTTATCTGGAGCTGTCCCAGAGCGGGGATGACGGGCTTCTGGCCAAGAGCAACGCTGTCATCTGGAGTTCAAAGTACAGATTCATAGCTCCTTACTTCGAGTCTGTCACAGGCTCTCCGATATCGCCCGGAATGGTCGTGCTGGTCGAGGTTCAGGTCAGCTACAGCGAGCTCTACGGTCTTTCGCTGGTCATAAGCGACATAGATCCGGACTATTCGGTCGGAGTGCGGGAGCTCGAAAGACAGAAGACCATCGCACGTCTCCAGGCCGAAGGACTCATGGACCTTCAGTCCTCCCTCGCCCTTCCGGCCCTTCCTTACCGCCTCGCCGTCGTCTCGGCGGAAGATGCCGCAGGCTACCGTGACTTCATGCGCCATCTGCATGAGAATCCCTATGGCTTCAGGTTCGAGACGACCCTTTTCCCGGCCCTGATGCAGGGCGCGGGCTGTCCGGCTTCGATAATAGCGGCCATGGACGCGGTCATGGAGGATGACGGTACATATGATGCCGTCCTCATCCTTCGCGGAGGCGGTGCGAAACTCGACCTTGCCTGCTTCGATGACTACGGCCTGGCCGCAGTCATCGCGCAGTTCCCGCTGCCGGTGCTCACGGCCATCGGCCATGACCAGGACCACCATGTGGCCGACATGGTAGCCTATGAATATGTAAAGACCCCGACTGCCCTTGCGGACTTCTTCCTCTCGATCTATGAGGACGAGGATGCAAGGCTTTCTTCATACATGACCCGCGTAAGGGTGGCGTTCAACAACCGCCTTGCCCTGATGGAATCTGCTCTGAACGTGCTTCAGGCAAGGATAAAGGGGGCTGACCCGCGCAGGATCCTCGAGCGCGGATATACCCTGGCCCTCGACGGTGACGGCCGTGTGATGAAGGGTGCCGACGGCCGGCGGAAGGGTGACAAGGTGTCGGTGATGTTTGCCGACGGAACGTTGAAGTGTACTGTAGAGGAGATTGCCACGTCGCTCCGCTCCTCGCAATGACAGACGTCATCCCCGGCCTGATCGGGGATCTTATGGAATGAGTATGGAAGAATTCGATTATACGAAGGCCGTTGAGGAACTCGAATCCATCGCGGCAAAGGTAGAGGACCCGCAGACGGGTATAGATGACATAGACAGGTACATCAGAAGGTCGGAGGAGCTGATCGAAGCTTGCCGTGCCTACCTCCGCGGTGCCCGCGCCAAGGTGGATTCCCTGCTGTCCTGAACGAATCCTTATGAACTGTTAAAAACAAACGACATATGTGCGCGAAAAAGAAGCAGAAAATGATTTATGACCACGACAAGTGGCTTGTGCCGTACAAGGAGGTGATCGACCGCAGACATAAGATGATAATGGACCTCAAGGAGAGGATGTCGGTCGACGGATCTCTGAGCAAGGGCATGAACAACCATGTATACTACGGAATGCACCGCGACGACAAGGGCAACTGGATTTTCCGCGAGTGGGCTCCGAACGCCACCAAGATATATCTTGTCGGCGAGTTCAACAACTGGAAGAGGACCGAGGCTTATGCGATGAAGCCTCTGGGCGGCGGAAACTGGGAGATCGTCCTTCCGTCGATGTTCCTCGACCACGGAATGCTCTACAAGCTCTACATCGAGTGGAAGGGAGGCGGTGCCGAAAGACTTCCTGCATATGTGACAAGGGCCGTACAGGACCCTGTGACCAAGACTTTCTGCGCCCAGGTATGGGACCCGGTTCCGTATGAGTGGAAGAACGCCAGGCCTGGCAAGCGCCCGCATCCTATGATCTACGAGTGCCACATCGGTATGGCGGCAGAGGAGGAGAAGGTCGGCACTTTCGAGGAGTTCCGCACGAACGTGCTTCCGAAGGTGGCTGAGCTCGGATACGACACTCTCCAGATCATGGCCCTTCAGGAACACCCTTACTACGGTTCGTTCGGCTATCAGGTCGCAAACTTCTTCGCCCTCAGCTCGCGTTTCGGTACGCCGGAGGAATTCAAGGCTCTCGTGGACGAGGCCCATGGTCTCGGAATAGCCGTGGTCATGGATATAGTCCATTCGCATTCTGTCGACAATGAGGCTGAAGGACTCGGAAACTTCGACGGCAAGGAGACCCTTTACTTCTACGACGGCTGGCAGGGCCACCACCCTGCATGGGGCTCGCGCTGCTTCGACTATGGCAAGGATGAGACGAAATACTTTCTCCTTTCGAACTGCAAGTACTGGATGGAGGAATACCATATCGACGGCTTCCGTTTCGACGGAGTGACCAGCATGCTTTACTGGGACCACGGTCTCGAGAAGGCTTTCGTGGGCTATGACAACTACTTCAATCAGGGTGTGGACGACAACGCGATAGCATATCTTGCCCTTGCGAACATCCTTATCCACGAAATGAACGAGGATGCCTTCACGATTGCCGAGGACGTCAGCGGAATGGCAGGACTTGCGGCTCCGCTGGAGCAGGGAGGAGTGGGCTTCGACTTCCGTATGAGCATGGGAGTGGCCGACAACTGGATCAAATGGATCAAGGAACTCTCGGACGACCAGTGGAGTGTCGGCGAGATATGGTGGCAGCTCACCAACAAGCGTGAGGATGAGAAGACCATCAGCTATGCGGAGTGCCACGACCAGGCGATGGTGGGTGACAAGACGATCGCCTTCCGCCTCATGGACAAGGAGATGTACTTCTCGATGAACAAGGATTCGCAGTCGGACATCGTCGACAGGGGAATGGCCCTCCACAAGATGATCAGACTCGTGACCATGGCCACATGCGGCAACGGATACCTTACCTTCATGGGAAACGAATTCGGACATCCGGAGTGGATCGACTTCCCTCGCGAGGGAAACGGCTGGTCGTACAAGCACGCCAGGAGGCAGTGGTCCCTCGCCGAGCCTGACTACCTGAGATACAGGTATCTGCGTAATTTCGACAAGGCTATGGTGCATCTGGCGCAGCAGGAAGGCATACTTGACGAAAAACCTGAACTTTTTGTGCAGGATGAAGAGAAAAAGATACTCATTTTCAAAAGAAAAAATTGTATCTTTGCGCTCAATTTCAACCCCACCAACTCTTTTGCCGATTACGGCTTCGCCGCACCGGCAGGAAAATACGAGTCGGTACTTAATACGGACGAAAACGAATTTGACGGCTTCTCCAGGATAAAGACTGGGGAGGCGCATTTCAGTGTGTCGCAGCGAAGCGAGAACGGAAACGGCAAATACGACGAAACCCTGTATCTCTATCTGCCTAGCCGCACGGCTATAGTGCTGAAGAAGATTGACTGATGAAATTTTATAAAATTTAAACAGACATATATGGCTTTTCTTAAATTCAACAAGTCCGAGCTTGTCAACCTTGAGTACTCGCTTAAGCGCGAGCTCATCGTCGCAAACGAGACAGGCGCGTACTGCAACACGTCGATCGTGACCTGCAATACGAGACGCTATCACGGACTGCTCGCCGTCCCTGTTGACGAGCTGGGTGGCGGAAAGTACATGCTGCTTTCATCCCTGGACGAGAGTCTCATTCTCGGAGGCAAGCAGTTCAACCTCGGTATCCACTGCTACGGTGACACTTATGAGCCGAGAGGACATAAGTACATCGTCGACTTCGATGCCGATCCCGTGCCTACAGTAGTCTACAAGGTAGGAGGCATCCTCTTCACCAAGACCATCATGATGGTTCCGGACAACGATCAGGTCCTCATCAAGTACGAGCTTCAGGCAGCCCCTTCAAAGGTTTCCCTCGTACTCAAGCCTTTCCTTGCGTTCAGAAGCATCCACAGCCTGACCAACCAGAATCCTGAGGCCTACACAGGCTACGACGAGGTTGACGGCGGTGTTTCCTTCAGAATGTACAACGGCTTCCCTGACCTTAACCTCCAGCTTTCGACCAAGGCAGCATACAAGCATCAGCCGTACTGGTACAGCGGAGTGACCTACTCTGACGAGTACCGCCGCGGATTCGACTGCAGGGAAGACCTTCTCGTTCCGGGAACCTTCACCCTGGAGATGAAGCCGGGTGATTCAGTGGTTTTCTCAGCTTCTGTAAGCGAGATCAATCCTAAGGGACTCAAGAGGAAGTTCACCGACATCCTCAAGAAGACTCCTGAGTCAGAGACATACTATGACCTGCTCAGGAACAATGCTGAGATGTTCAAGGTACATCAGGGCGACAAGGCGCGCATCAACGCCGGTTTCTCATGGCTTGAGACAGGCCTTCTGCGCGAGACGATCGTTTCGCTCCCTGGCCTCACCCTCTTTGCAAACGGAGACTGCGACGAGTTCGAGAAGATCCTCGACACCCTCATCTCGGAGGAGCAGGAGAGACTTTACCGCAGGACTACACAGGTGGAGGCACCTCTCAGACTGACCGAGACCCTCCAGCAGTACATCCGTTTCAGCGGAAAGGAAAGGCAGATATGGAAGAAGTACAGCGAAGTCCTCAAGGGCATCATCGAGAGCTATGCTCCGGGTCAGCGCCGCGAGGTTACAATGCATCCTAACGGTCTCCTCTGGGCACAGATGGACGGCGTTGCGCTTTCATGGATGAACGCATATGTATACGGCAGACCTGTAACCGAAAGAGCCGGCTACCAGGTCGAGACAAACGCATTCTGGTACAACGCCCTCTGCTTTGCCATCGACATGGAGAACAAGTACGGACCTAAGAAGAGCACCTTCGTGGAGCGCTGGTCTCCTGTCCGCGACCTCGTGAAGGAGAACTTCCAGCCTATGTTCTGGAGACCTGAGTGGGGTTATCTCGTGGATTACGTGGGCAACGGTCCTGTTGACCAGGCTGTAAGGCCTAACATCCTCTTCCCGATCTACCTCGAGTACTGTCCTGTGGACGACGAGGTGATTTCGGAGGTCGTGATGACAATCAACGACGAGCTCGTCACTAAGAGAGGCCTCAGGTCGCTTTCTCCAAGAAACGAGAACTATAGGGGCGTATATGAAGGATCGCAGATCGACCGCGACCTCGCATACCACCAGGGCTGCGCGTTCCCGGTTCTCCTCGCACCTTACATCGACCTCTGCTTCAGGATGATGGGCGAAACATTCTACGGAAGGGCAAAATACCTTGTTGAGGGCTTCTTCGAAGACATCAGCAAGCACGGCGTGGGCGCATTCTCCGAGCTTTATGACGGAGACCCTCCTCACGAGCCGCACGGAGCCATCTCGTCTGCGATGAGTACGGCAGCTCTTCTTCGCATAGCATATATCATGGACCAGTATAAAAAATAAGGAGGAAAGGAAATGAGAGTTCTGATGTTCGGATGGGAGTTCCCTCCTCATATTGCAGGTGGACTTGGAACAGCCTGCTACGGTATGACCAAAGGTCTTGCCTATAACGATGTGGATGTTCTTTTCGTGATGCCTTCGGCTTCGGGAGACGAGGACGAGAGTGCGGTGAAGATCATCAACGCCAGCGATGTTGCGATCGACACGGTCAGCGAGACTGTCGACGAATTCCTCGGTAAGGTTCAGTTCGTGCACATCGGCACAAACATGGTTCCATATGTGGATCCCCGCGACTTCACCACTATGGTCGAGGAGGAGCGCAAGAGACAGATCAAGGGCTTCCGCGTGCAGTACGGCCAGAAGTACAAGTTCTCAGGCAAGTACGGTGCAAACCTCATGGAGGAGGTTGCGCGCTATGCGATGGTCGGAGCTACGATCGCAATGCAGTACAAGGACCAGTTCGATGTCATCCATGCACATGACTGGCTCACATACCTTGCAGGTATCGCTGCAAAGCAGCTTACCGGCAAGCCTCTCGTGGTCCACATGCATGCCACATCATACGACCGTGCAAGCGACGACCAGGTAGATACACGAGTTGTAGACCTTGAGACCAAGGGTATGATGGCGGCAGACAAGGTGATGGCTGTGAGCGAGCTTACAAGAAACATCTGCATCAACCGTTACGGCATCGAGCCGGAGAAGGTGGTGGCTGTCCACAATGCGGTGGACTTCACAGGCCGCGAAAAGCTCGAAGTCGAGAGGAATGTGAAGGAGAAGGTGGTTACCTTCCTCGGCCGTGTGACATACCAGAAGGGACCTGAGTATTTCATAGAGGCTGCTGCAAAGGTACTCAAGAGATGCAACAACGTAAGGTTCGTGATGGCCGGAAGCGGTGACATGCTCAACAGATGTATCCGCCACGTCGCACGTCTCGGCATCTCCGACAGATTCCACTTCACAGGCTTCCTCCGCGGAAAGGAGGTACACAAGATGTTCGCCCTTTCCGACGTATACGTGATGCCTTCGATTTCGGAGCCTTTCGGAATCTCGCCTCTTGAGGCAATGCAGACAAATGTTCCTTCGATCATTTCAAAGCAGTCAGGCTGCGCCGAGATCCTCAAGTACGCCCTCAAGGTGGACTTCTGGGATGTTGACGCGATGTCTGACGCAATCTACGGCCTCCTCCAGTATCCTGCAATCTCGCAGCTTGCTGCACGTTGCGGTTACGACGAGGTGAACAGCATCAAGTGGAACGATGTTGCAGCCAAGATCAAGGGTATTTATCAGGAAGTAATTGACAAGAAATAAAAATAAAACCATATAATCATGAAAAAGAGTATTTGTCTGTATTTTCAGGTACATCAGCCAAACAGATTGAGACTATACAGATTCTTTGACATCGGAAAGGATTCCCATTACTATGACGATTTCGCAAACAGGACAATCCTTCGCAGAGTAGCCCAGAAGTGCTACCTTCCTATGAATGCCCTCCTTCTCGAGCTCATCGAGGCAAACAAGGGTGCCTTCAAGGTTGCCTTCTCCATCTCGGGTTCTGTCCTCGAGCAGTTCGACAGATATGCTCCTGAAGTGATCGAAAGCTTCCGCAAGCTCGCTCAGACAGGAAGCGTGGAGTTCCTTTCGGAGACCTATTACCATTCGCTTGCATCCCTTGCTTCTCCTATCGAGTTCAAGAACCAGGTGCTCAAGCACAAGGAGGCGATCGAGCACTACTTCGGAGTGACTCCTAAGGCTTTCAGAAACACGGAGCTCATCTACTCTGACGCTATCGGAGAGATGGTATACGACATGGGCTTCAAGACCATGCTTACAGAAGGTGCAAAGCACGTCCTCGGATGGAAGAGCCCTAACTTCGTATACAGCTGCGCCCAGGCAAAGAACCTCAAGCTCCTGCTCAAGAACTCAAGCCTCAGCGACGATATCGCATTCCGTTTCTCTGACAGAGGATGGTCCGAGTGGCCTCTTACAGGCGAGAAGTATCTCTCATGGATCAAGACTGCGGCTCAGAACGACGACATCGTGAACCTTTTCATGGATTATGAGACATTCGGCGAGCACCAGAAGGCTGCCAGCGGAATCTTCGACTTCATGAAGTTCTTCCCTGAGGTTGTCCTCAATGACGGCGAGTTCGAGTTCGTGACTCCGTCGCAGGCGACAAAGAAGCACCGTCCGGTTGCTGAGCTTGACGTGATGGACCCTATCTCATGGGCAGACGAGGAGCGTGACGTTACAGCATGGCTCGGAAACGAGCTCCAGAACGACGCTTTCAACAAGCTCAACGACCAGGCAGAGAAGCTTGCCCTCCTCAATGACGAGGCACTCTGGTCAGATTTCGGCCACCTCCAGGAGAGCGACCACTTCTATTATATGTGTACCAAGTTCTTCTCGGACGGAGCAGTGCATAAATATTTCAACCCGTATGATACTCCATATGAGGCGTTTATCAACTATATGAACGTGCTTAGTGATTTTATTTTGCGTGTTGATGATGCAATTTCCGTTTCAGATGTTAACTTTGCACCCGCAAAGCCGGTAAAGGCTCCTGCAAAGAAGGTAGCTGCAAAGAAACCGGCAGCCAAGAAGGCACCTGCCAAGAAGGCGGCGCCTAAGAAGACGGCTAAGAAATAAGAGCTGACACAGTCAGCAGGATAATATCCGAAACTTTTATGTCCCCGGACGGAACCTGACAAGGTCCCGGCCGGGGCAAATAAATAATTTGTCAATAACAGATGAAAACAGAATTTATCAAACCGGATTATCTGTTTGAAGTTAGTTGGGAAGTGTGTAATAAGGTCGGCGGCATCTATACGGTTGTCGCTACCAAGTCCCTTTATCTCAAGAGTGAGTACAAAAGGCACCACATCATGGTGGGGCCTGATGTGTGGATGGACACAGACAGCAACCCTGATTTCATTGAGGACGCAGCTCTGTACAGGGCTTGGAGACTCAAGGCTGCTGAAGAAGGACTGAGAGTCCGCATAGGTAGGTGGAACGTGCCTGGTAAGCCGACTGCCATCCTTGTGGATTTCAAGCAGTTCCTTACACACCAGAACGAGATTCTCACCCGTTTCTGGAAGGAATTCGGAGTGGATTCCCTGACAGGAAACTGGGATTACAGAGAATCAGCCCTCTTCGGCTATGCCGCAGGTAGGGTGATCGAAAGCTTCTACAGATTCAACTTGGACTCTTCCGACAAGGTCGTGGCTCAGTTCCACGAGTGGATGACCGGAACAGGACTTCTCTATCTGAAGTCCGTGAAGGTCCCTGTCGCAACGGTCTTCACGACCCATGCTACAGTCATCGGAAGATGCATCGCCGGCAACAACCTGCCTCTTTATGACGGCATCATGAACTACAATGCCGATGACATGGCAAGAAGGTTCAATGTTGTTGCCAGACATTCTCTCGAAAAGAAGGCCGCCCAGAACAGCGACATCTTTACGACAGTAAGCGACATCACTGCACAGGAGTGCCGCCAGTTCCTTGGAAGGGCTGTGGATGTCGTTACTCCTAACGGATTCGAGCCAAGCTTCACTCCTCCTACCGACGAGGAGTATGAACAGCTTCGTGAGGCCGCAAGGATGAAGCTCGTAGAGGTTGCATCTGCCATGAGCGGTGAAAACATACCTGACAATGCTGTACTTGTCGGCATCGGAGGCCGTTACGAGTGGAAGAACAAGGGTATCGACGTATTCATCGACGCTCTCGACAAGCTCAACCGCTCGGAATATAAGGGCAAGCAGGTACATGCATTCATCATGATCCCTTCGGGACATAACGGTCCGGACAGGCAGCTTGTCGCAAAGCTTGCTGGAAACGGTTCGACCTATGTGACCAGGACATCGCACTATCTGATGAACCCTGAGTACGACAATGTCACAAGGAGACTGAACGACCTTGCCCTCAACAACGCCATCGGAGACAAGGTGAAGGTATATTTCGTCCCTTCATATCTCAACGGCAATGACGGCATCTTCAACATGAGCTACTACGACCTCCTGTCAGGTCTTGACCTTACGCTCTTCCCTTCATATTACGAACCATGGGGCTATACTCCGCTCGAGAGCCTCGCGTTCAGGGTTCCTACCCTGACCACGACCCTCGCCGGCTTCGGCCTCTGGGTGCGTACATATTACGGAAAGAAGCATCCTGGCATCACAGTGCTTGACAGAAGCGACTCGAACTACCATGAAGTAGTGGACGGAGTCGTGGAGCGCATCGTGGAGATCGCATCCCTCAGAAAGGACAGCAGGAAGAAATATATGCAGAATGCAAAGGATGTTTCTGAAATAGCCCTCTGGGAGAACAACATCGTATATTATAAGGAAGCATATTCAAAGTCATTAGAAAAATTAATAGAGGTCATGGGATCATTCCCTGCGACCAGGAACAATAAATCTATGGAGTACAGAAAATTTGAAGTAAATCAGCCTACCTGGAACAGCGTTATCGTTACACGTCACCTTCCGGAAAGCCTTAAAGATCTCGAAATACTTTCCAAGAACCTCTGGTGGTGCTGGAACGAATCTGCAAAGAACCTCTTTGCATCAATTGACCCTGAAGCATGGGAGGCATCAGGACAGAACCCTATCGCGATGCTTGACAAGGTAAGCCTCAAGAGATATCAGAAGCTCGAGAAGGACACCAAGTTCCTTGCTGACCTCAAGGTCGTTATGGAGGAGTTCAATACATACATGGCTCTCAAGGCAGAGCGCACAAACCCTTCTGTAGCATACTTCTGCATGGAGTACGGTCTTGACACATCCCTCAAGGTGTACTCAGGCGGTCTCGGTATCCTTGCCGGTGACTACATCAAGGAGACATCAGACATGAACACTAACCTCGTCGCTATCGGACTTCTCTACCGTTTCGGCTACTTCAACCAGAAGCTTACGGCCCAGGGAGAGCAGGTTGCAGAGGACGTTGCACAGGACTTCAACAAGATTCCTGCATCTCCAGTACGTGACGAGAACGGCAACTGGGTTACCATCAGCGTTGCCTTCCCTGGCCGTAACCTCAATGCACGCCTCTGGAGAGTGGATGTAGGCCGTACAGAGCTCTACCTCCTCGATACGGACATCCCTGAGAACCTTCCTGAGGACAGGTCCATCACATACAACCTCTACGGAGGCGACTGGGAGAACCGTCTCAAGCAGGAGCTCCTTCTCGGTGTCGGCGGTATCCGCGCCCTCCGCAAGCTCGGCTTCAATCCGCAGGTTTACCACTGCAACGAGGGTCATGCGGCATTCATCGGTCTCGAGCGTCTTCGCGAGCTCATCGCAGAGCAGAACCTCGAGTTCCAGGAGGCTCTCGAAGTTGTAAGGGCATCTTCACTCTTCACTACACATACTCCTGTACCTGCAGGACACGACGCATTCGACGAAGGAATGCTCCGCAAGTACATCGGCCACTATCCTCAGCGTCTCAAGATCGACTGGGAGACAATGATGGGTCTCGGAAAGAACAACGGTGCTGACGTGAACGAGAAGTTCTCGATGTCCATCCTCGCGGCAAACATCTCCCAGGAGGTGAACGGAGTTTCATGGCTCCACGGCGAGGTGAGCCGTGACATCCTCGGCCACATGTGGCCAGGCTACCTCCCTGAGGAGCTTCACGTAAGCTACGTTACCAACGGTGTACACTATCCTACATGGACAGCACCTGAGTGGAAGGAAGTACATGCAAAGGTATTCGGCGAAGAGTTCAAGACACACCACTACGACAAGTCTTGCTTCGACGGTATATATAAGGTATCAGACGAGGAGGTATGGAACATCCGTACAGGTCTCCGCAAGAAGCTCATCGACGAGGTGAAGAGAAGACTCTCAGATCCTGCAGCCGCAAGCCACTACTCTCCTAAGCAGGTGGTTACTATCAAGGAGAACCTCCGTGACGATGTCCTTACAATCGGTTTCGCACGTCGTTTCGCAACATACAAGAGAGCGCACCTCCTTTTCCGTGACCTCGACAGACTTGCAGAGATCGTGAACGATCCTAAGCAGCCTGTACAGTTCCTCTTCGCAGGTAAGGCTCACCCGGCAGACAAGGCTGGTCAGGATCTCATCAAGATGATCGTGGACATCTCAAAGCAGCCACGCTTCATCGGTAAGATCGTATTCGTTCCTAACTACGACATCACTGTTGCCAAGTATCTCGTACAGGGTGTGGACGTATGGATGAACAACCCTACCCGTCCTCTCGAGGCTTCAGGTACATCAGGCGAGAAGGCTGCGATGAACGGTGTGATGCATTTCTCTGTACTCGACGGATGGTGGGTAGAGGGTTACAAGAAGGGCGCCGGCTGGGCACTCCCTATGGAGCGTACATACGACGACCAGAACTACCAGGACGAGCTCGATGCAGCTACCATCTACAACATCATCGAGAACGAGATCGCTCCTACATTCTACAACAAGAGCCTTTCTACAGGCCGCTCTTCAGACTGGATCGAGATCATCAAGAACTGTGTGGCTCAGGTTGCATGCAACTTCACTACCAACCGCATGCTCACTGACTACATCAACCAGTACTATGATCCGCAGTCTGCAAGATACGAGACCATGATCGCCGACGACTTCGCGAAGGCTCGCGAAATCGCTGCTTGGAAGAAGAATCTTCGTCGCGAGTGGAAGAATGTCGAGGTTGTGTCTGCAGTAATGCCTGACAGCAACAGCGACGGTCTTGCAATCGGAACAGAGCTCAAGGCAGAGGTTGTCCTCAATATCGGTGACCTCAAGCCTGAGGAAATCGGAGTAGAGGTACTCTTCGCAACTACAGACAAGAAGGGCAAGCTCCACATCCAGGAGAGATACGACTTCACTCCGGTAGAGTCTGCTGACGGTACAGCCAAGTATGTGGCAACAATCAACCCTGACCGTTCAGGTCTCTATCAGGTGGCTGGAAGAATCTACGCCAAGAACGCGGATCTCCCTCACAGACAGGACTTTGAACTTGTAAGATGGTTGTAGCAACTGGATTTTTCGACGGTGTCCACGTCGGACACCGTCATGTAATAGAGCAGCTGGTCAAGGCTGCTGCGGTACGTGGGGATGAAAGCATGGTCATTACGTTCTGGCCACATCCCCGTAACGTACTGCAAAAGGAGGCTCGCATGCTGAGGCTCCTTACCACTCTACAGGAAAAGAAGGATATCCTTCATTCTCTGGGTGTGGACCATGTTGAGGTGCTCCGTTTCACGAAGGACTTCAGCGCCATGACTACCGAGGAATATCTTCGGCTGATCATGGAAAGATACGGCGCGAAGACGGTTCTGCTTGGCTATGACAACAGGATCGGCAGCGACGCAAAGGATTCGGATCAGGTCGCGCGGACGGCCGCTGACCTCGGACTCGAGGTCATAAGGACGGACGCGGTGCCTTCGGAGCAGGGCTATGCGGTCAGCTCCACAAAGATCCGTAACCGGCTTGAGGCGGGAGATGTGCAGGGAGCGGCTGCAATGCTGGGATATGAGTATTCCCTCCACGGCGTTGTCGTTGCAGGCAACAGGATAGGAAGGACTCTCGGATTTCCTACAGCGAACATGCAGCTTTACGAACCCCTGAAACTTGTTCCGGGCAACGGAGTGTATTTCGTAAGGGTAGAGACAGTGGGGAGACAGCTGTACGGAATGTGCAACATAGGACACAGACCGACCGTCTCTTCCGGCAATGCCCGTACGATAGAAACCAATATCTTCGGATTCGATGAGGATATATACGGACTGGACATCAGGATATCCTTCCTTTCAAAGATAAGGGATGAGGTCCGGTTCGAGTCCCTCGAGAAGCTGAAGATCCAGCTGGAAAATGACAGGGATGCCTGTCTGGACCTGATGTAATCCAAAGGAGGACCGGAAATCCTCGGATTGTCATCCTGAGGAGGACCGGAGGTCCGACGTGAGGATCTCATAAAAAATTTATACTATGGAAGAAATCATAGGTTTGCTGATTGCCCTCGGCGCAGTCATTCTGAAGGTCGTCGGAAACAGACTGGAGAAATCCGGAAAGAAGACGGCCGCTCCTGTTGCTTCTGATAAAGATTCAGAAGGAGACCTTGATGTCAAGGGATGGATACTTGAAGCCTTGGAAGAGGCGAAGGAGGAAGTCCTTGGAGAGGAAGAGGCCGTGGAGCCCGAACCGGTCTTCGAGCCGGTGCAGGTCGTGACTCCGCCGGTCGTCAGACCTGCAGTCGTGAAACCGGTGGCAAAGCCGGTGTCCAAGCCTATGCTCCTGGAGGAGACTCCTGAAAGAAAGGGTGAAAAGATAGACCCGAAGAAGCTCGTGATATATTCCGAGATAATGAAACCGAAATTTACGGAATAATAACATAATTAAAGACAATATTTATGGCACTACAGTACATGACCCAGGAAGGTCTTGACAAACTAAAGAAGGAACTTGCCGAAGCGATCGCTCAGCGTCCTGTAATCTCTGCTGCCATTGCGGAGGCAAGGGATAAGGGCGACCTTTCCGAGAATGCGGAATACGAGGCGGCAAGGGAGGCTCAGGGACTCCTCGAGCTGAACATTTCGAAGCTTCAGAATCTTGTTGCGAATGCTCGTGTGATCGACGAGTCTCAGATCGGAACTGAGAAGGTTCAGATGCTCAACAAGGTGAAGGTTAAGAATCTCAATACTAACCAGGTGATGAACTTCACTCTCGTAGGTGAGAATGAGGCTGACTTCATGGCTGGTAAGCTCGCCGCACAGACTCCTATCGGACAGGCTCTCATGGGTCACAAGGTAGGTGAGGTGGTAGAGGCAAAGGTTCCTGCCGGCATCATCAAATTTGAAATATTGGATATTACATTATAGTTATGTCAACGATTTTCACTAAGATAGCCAAGGGCGAGATCCCATCCTACAAGGTGGCTGAGAACGAGGAATACTACGCGTTCCTCGACATCGCTCCGATGGCCAAGGGTCACACCCTCGTGATCCCAAAGAATGTGGAGGATGACTACATCTTCAACCTCGATGAGAAGACCTACATGGGGCTCTGCGCTTTTGCAAGAAAGGTAGCCCAGGCGGTCAAGGCAGCCGTGCCTTGCCAGAGAGTGGGTGTCGCAGTCCTCGGTATGGAGGTACCACACACCCACATCCACCTTGTTCCCCTTCAGACTGAAGGCGACATGGATTTCAGAAAAAAGAAACTCGAGCTCTCTCAGGAGGAATTCGCTGAGATAGCAACATCAATCTATAACGAATATGTCAAGATTCAGTAAGATCATCGTGTTGGCTGCGGTCATGGTAGCTGCAGCAGCATGTTCAGGCAACGCAAGCATCGAGGGAACACTCTCCGATGTTCCTTCTTCAGAGGTGGTGGTGAAGCTCCTCAATGTAAACTATTATGAGGTGCTCGACACTGTGAAGACAGATGCTGCAGGCCGTTTCTCATACAAGGCTGAGATCGCGGAAGGCCAGCCTGAGTTCATCTATGTGTTCTACAAGGACTCAAAGGTAGCATCCCTTCTTCTTGAGGCAGGTGACAAGGTGAAAGTTACTGCTGATACCCTCGGAAACTACTCTGTGGAAGGCTCTGAGGAGTCTGCGAAGCTTGCTCAGGTAGAGAAGACCTATGCAGACGCGCTTGTAAAGCTCAGTTCTCTTTCGGATCGTGCTCTTACAGCGGAAGGAAAGGAACTTGATGACATCAGAAGGCAGATCGGTCAGGAGTATGTGAACTATTACAGAAACAGCGTCAGGTATGTGATGGAGAACAGCAGGTCGCTTACTGTGGTTCCGGTATTCTTCCAGAATTTCGGATCTGATCTTCCTGTGTTCTCGCAGTCTACTGATGCCATCCATTTCGCAGCTATATCCGACTCTCTCGAGACAGTATATCCTGAGTCGAAATATGTAAAGGCTCTCAGGAATGAGGCCAAGAGACGTCAGAACCTCTTGGAACTTGAGGCACGCCTGAACTCGGCAGAGGCCATAGGATATCCTGACATCGAACTTCCTGACGTGAATGCCAGCAAGGTGAAGCTCAGCGATGTCGATGCAAAGGTTACCCTGATCTTCTTCTGGAATCCTTCGGATGCCGGACAGAAGATGTTCAACCTCGATTTTCTCAAGAACATCTATGAGGACTACCACAAGAAGGGTTTTGAGATCTATCAGGTGGCACTCGACCCTGACAAGGCATTGTGGGCAAGGGTGGTGAAGGAGCAGAAGCTTCCTTGGATCAATGTATGTGATTCACGTGGCTCGGCTTCTCCATACGCTCTTCTCTACAACATCTCATCCGTTCCTGCAGCCTTCGTCATCGCTGACGGCGAGCTTGTAGACGGAGACATGGTAACGGAGAAGGCTTTCCGCAAGCGCATCGAGCAGCTCCTAAAATAGCTTCTTCTTGCTGACTGTAGCAACGAATTCCTTAAGATAGAACGGTTCGAAGTACGCAACGTCTTCGAATCGTTTTTCTTTATAGGCTTCAAGGGCAGGGGAGAGCATGGACGAGGCCTTAGGGTTGCACTGGCAGAAGCTTGCGTTCGGGTGTCTTATGACATCGGCGCATTTGCCGGCTCCGTCTCCGATAAAGAGGCATGGGCCCTGCTCCAGATACTCTGCAAAGCTGTTTTCGTCGATTATCATCGGAGCCGTCTCTGTCAGCTGGGTACCGTTTTCAAATACCGCTGTATAGACCTCCATCCTGCGGGCGTCGACCATCGGGATGATGAAACGGGCGTCGGAATCGGCCTGGGCCACAAGGGTGTCGAGGGTGCCGACGGCAATCAGAGGCTTGCGGGCTCCGAAGCAGATGCCCTTGGCAGTGGATACGCCTACACGCAGGCCTGTATATGATCCCGGACCCATGCTGACGCATACCGCGTCGCAGTCTGCGGGCGAAAGTCCGCGTTCCGACAGCATGTCCTGTATGAATACGGCTGTAAGGGAGGCATGAGCCTTCGGTGCCGAACTTTCGCGATAGTCGACGATCGCTCCGTCCTCGGCGAGGGCAACCGAGCAGAGGGCGGTCGATGTTTCTATGAGTATGATTCTTTCCATGAGATTACTTTACTAAGGTCAGCATGTCCTTCAGATACGGGAACACCTCGAAAGCGAGCTTCTTCAGAGGAGGATAAAGCACGGATTCGTTCAGCACGGATTCCTGCACGAACCTGAAGTTGTCGTTCAGGGAGCTGAATGCAATGATCACGAGTCCTACTATGAGTCCCGTCTTCAGAAGGGCGAAGATTACGCCGAGGAGCTTGTTCAGCCATCCCAGCATGACCAGCTTGAACATTCCTTCCAGCATCTTTCCCAAAGCCGCGAGGACGAGGAACACCAGAACGAGGATCAGGGCGAAGGCCACGACCTTCAGTACCTGTTCCGAGGCGGTTATGTACTGAGCTATCCATGAACTTACGATATTGGCGAAACGAGCTGACGCCCAGATGCCCAGAACTATCGATATTATGGAAACGGCCTGTGCTATGAACCCCTTCCTGATGCCTTGGAAGATGGCAGGAACAAAACAGACCAAAAGAATGATATCCAAGATGTTCATAATTGCCTTAAAATACCTATATTTGCGGATTAATATTCCCCGACGGGATTTCAGAATGCAAAAATAGGTAATAAATTTTATTTATGAAATTTAGAGAATATAAAGGTCTTGACCTCGTTGCGACAGGCAATGAGGTGCTGGACAGATGGAAGAAGAACCATGCGTTTGAAAAGTCGCTTGAGCTGAGAGAAGGTGCCCCTGAATTCATTTTCTTCGAGGGTCCGCCTTCAGCCAACGGTATGCCGGGCATCCACCATGTGATGGCCCGCTCTATCAAGGATGCCATCTGCCGCTACAAGACCCAGAGCGGATACAAGGTGAACAGAAAGGCAGGATGGGATACCCACGGTCTTCCGGTGGAGCTCGGCGTCGAGAAGATGCTCGGCATAACAAAGGAGGACATCGGTACTAAGATCAGCGTAGAGGAGTATAACGATGCCTGCCGAAAGGAAGTCATGAAGTACACTGCAGAGTGGGTGAACATGACCGAGCGCGTAGGTTACTGGGTGGATATGAACGACCCTTACATCACCTACGATAACCGCTACATCGAGACCCTCTGGTACCTCCTCAAGAAGATATATGACAAGGGCCTTCTCTACAAGGGAAAGTCTATCCAGCCATACTCGCCGGCTGCAGGTACAGGTCTGAGTACGCATGAGCTCAACCAGCCTGGCTGCTACCGTGACGTGAAGGACACAACTGCAGTGGCTCAGTTCAAGGTGATCCGTGACGATAAGTCGGAGTTCCTCTTCAGCGAGGGCGTTCCTGCATACATCCTTGCATGGACGACGACTCCTTGGACCCTTCCTTCAAACACTGCTCTCTGTGTGGGACCGAACATCGACTATGTACGTGTCGTTTCATCCAACCCATACACCGGCGAACCTGCGCTCTACATCGTTGCACAGGCTCTCGTAGGCGCACATTTCAACCCTAAGAAGCAGGAGTTCACAGTGCTCGACGGCACACTCAAGGGAACTGACCTCGTGGGCATCAGCTACGAGCAGCTCATCCCTTGGTTCAACCCTGGCGAGGGCGCATTCCGCGTGATCCCGGGCGACTATGTGACGACAGAAGACGGTACAGGTATAGTTCATATCGCTCCTACCTTCGGTGCGGACGACGCCAAGGTTGCGAGACTCGCAGGCGTTCCCGGCCTTCAGGTCGTGGACCGCAACGGCGACCTTCAGGCACAGGTGGACCTCCGCGGACGTTTCTTCCGTGTCGAGGACCTCGATCCGGAATATGCGGCTGCGAACATGTCTCCTGAATATGCGGAGTGGGCGGGACGTTATGTGAAGAACGCATACGACCCTGAACTCCCTGAGGACGCTCCTACCCTTGATGTGGACATCTGCGTGATGCTCAAGCAGCAGAACAAGGCTTTCCGCATCGAGAAGCATACCCACAACTATCCTCACTGCTGGCGTACCGACAAGCCTGTCCTCTATTATCCTCTGAACTCATGGTTCATCAGGACTACAGCTGTCCGCGAAAGGATGATGGAGCTCAACGAGCAGATCATGTGGAAGCCTGAGTCTACAGGTACAGGCCGTTTCGGAAAATGGCTCGAGAATATCCAGGACTGGAACCTTTCGAGAAGCCGTTACTGGGGCACGCCGCTCCCTATCTGGCAGACCGAGGACGGCAAGGAAGCCAAGTGCATCGGCTCGATCGCTGAGCTTTATGCCGAGATCGACAAGGCTGTCGCTGCGGGCGTGATGACTGAGAATCCGTTTGCTGCGAAAGGCTTCGATCCTGCTGATATGTCAAAGGAAAATTACGACAAGATCGATATCCACCGTCCGTATGTGGACAACATCTTCCTCGTTTCAGACAGCGGAAAGAAGATGGTGCGCGAGCTCGACCTTATCGACGTATGGTTCGATTCGGGTGCCATGCCATATGCACAGGAAGGTCTTCGCAACCTCGGTTCCGACAAGTTCGGCATCACTGCGGACTTCATCGCCGAAGGCGTGGACCAGACCCGCGGATGGTTCTACACCCTCCATGCGATCAACACCATGGTCAGCGACAAATGCGCGTTCAGACGCGTGATCTCGAACGGTCTCGTACTCGACAAGGACGGCAACAAGATGAGCAAGCGACTCGGCAATGCGGTCGATCCTTTCTGGGCTCTCGATACATACGGTGCCGACGCCCTCAGGTGGTACATGCTCACGAACGCCCAGCCATGGGATAACCTCCGCTTCGACGTAGGAGGCGTGGACGAGGTACGCCGCAAATTCTTCGGAACACTCTATAACACATATTCGTTCTTCGCGCTTTATGCGAACATCGACGGCTTCGATCCGGCTTCGGAGGCAGTGCCTGTTTCCGAGCGTCCTGAGATCGACAGATGGATCATCTCGCTGCTCAACACCCTCGTGAAGGATGTGACTGCAGCATATGAGGACTATGACATCACCTCTGCAGGCCGTCTTATCCAGGACTTCGTCTGCGACCACGTCAGCAACTGGTACGTGCGTCTCGGCAGAAAGAGATTCTGGGGAGGAGAGATGGATGCTGACAAGCTTTCAGCTTACCAGACCCTCTATCAGGTGCTCGTTGCTGTGTCGAAGCTCGCGGCTCCTATAGCGCCGTTCTTTATGGACCGTCTCTATACAGACCTCGTGGAGGGAGCGGATTCGGTTCATTACGTGGCTATGCCTGCATACGACGAGACAGTCGTCGACAAGGACCTCGAGGAGCGTATGGCTCTTGCCCAGAGGGCTACATCGATGGTCCTCGCACTCCGCCGCAAGGCTGAGATCAACGTCCGCAAGCCGCTCTCGAAGATCATCATCCCTGTGCTCGATCCAAGGGTGAAGGAGCAGCTTGAACTCGTCAAGGAACTCATTCTCAGCGAGGTGAATGTGAAGGAGGCAGAGTTCATCTCTGACACGACAGGTCTGATCACAAAGAAGATCAAGCCTAACTTCAAGACTCTCGGAAAGATCTACGGAAAGCAGATGAAGGAGATCGCCGCAGCGTTCGGAACCCTCTCGCAGGAGGTCATCAACGCCATCCAGACATCGGAGGCTTCTGGCACGGGATATGTTTTGAACCTCCCGACCGGAGATGTCACCCTCAATGCAGGAGATTACGAAATCTCTTCCGAGGACATGCCGGGCTGGCTCGTGACTACCGAGGGAGCGATGACAATCGCTCTCGACATCACGATAACAGAGGCCCTGAAGCAGGAAGGTGTGGCACGAGAGCTCATCAACAGAATCCAGAACCTCAGAAAGAGCAGCGGATTCGATGTTACAGACAAGGTAGACGTCAAGATATATGCTGATGGTGAGGACGGTGAGGAGATCGCCGCTTCTCTTGCAAACTTTGCCGGCTATGTGGGTGCCCAGACACTCGCGCTTTCGGTTGAAGCCGCCCCTCTTGCGGAGGCTGGCGATGCTCCTGAGGTCGAGTGGAACGACGCATCCATCAGGATAATGGTGACTAAACGTTAGTTTGTCATCCTGAGGAGGGCCGTAGGCCCGACGTGAGGATCTAATACAATTATAAAAACTATACGATTATGGCAGAAGAAATGAAGAACACACCTGAGTTTAAGGTTCGTTACAGTGATGAAGAGCTCCAGGAGTTCAAGGCCATCATTCTTGAAATGCTTGAAAACGCAAAGAAGGAATACAAGATTCTCCGTGATGTAGTGACACACGGATCAAGCAATGACATCGAGGATACATCTCCTACCTTCAAGGTGATGGAAGAGGGTGCTACCGCTCTTTCAAAGGAGGAGGCAGGTGCGCTTGCTCAGCGTCAGTACAAGTTCATCCAGAACCTTGAGGCAGCGCTCATCAGGATCGAGAACAAGACCTATGGCGTATGCCGCGTGACTGGCAAGCTCATCCCTAAGGAGAGGCTCCGCCTCGTTCCTCATGCAACCCTTACCGTTGAGGCAAAGGAGATGATGAACAAGAACAAGTAGTCCTTATGAAGATCTCAAAAGGGACAAGACTTTTCATACTTGGCGCAGTTTTAGTCGTTCTTGACCAGATCATAAAGCTTCTGGTCAAGACGAACATGGACCTTGGAGAGACCATCGACGTGATAGGCGACTGGTTCAAGCTCCATTTCGTCCTGAACAAGGGAATGGCCTTCGGAATGGCTTTCGGGGGAGTCTGGGGCAAGGTCCTGCTCTCGGTCTTCCGCATAATCCTTTTCGGAGGACTCGTGTGGTGGATCGGCAAGCTGGCCAAGGCCAAGGAGACTCCTACCGGCGTCCTGATAGGTCTTACTATGATTACGGCAGGTGCCTTCGGCAACATCATTGACTGTTTCATCTACGGTCTCATATGGCCGGAGACGGTAATGCCGGGCGCTCCGTTCGCCTTCATGTTCGGACAGGTAGTGGATATGTTCTACTTCCCGCTGTTCGAATACAAGCTTCCTTGGATGGAATACCCGAGGGTCTTCTTCGGAGCTGTCTTCAACTTCGCTGACAGCTGCGTGACCTGCGGAGCGATTTACCTGCTCCTGTTCCAGTACAAGTTTTTTGCAAAGGAATAACCTCAGGATGTCATCCTGAGGAGGACCGGAGGTCCGACGTGAGGATCTTTTTGCAAAAATATTGAAAATTATTTGCAGGTTTCGATTTTATTCGTACCTTTGCATTCCCTTTCAGAAGGGAACAATATTGGAGAGATGGCAGAGTGGTCGAATGCGGCGGTCTTGAAAACCGTTGATCTTAACGGGTCCGGGGGTTCGAATCCCTCTCTCTCCGCAATAAACGCTGAAAATCAGCAAATTATAAAACAAACACCCAATTTTACACCCAAGAATGTAAAGTTGGGTGTTTTTATTTTATTTAAGACGAATCATATTCGCTCGGAAAATAATTTGATAAAAAACAGAACAAACGAAAAAAACAACCAATTCATTTTCCGTAAGATTTCGTATCTTTGCCGAAGGATAATAAAGAAAATCGTATCTATTTGAGTGACAGAGGTCAATAAAGAGGTCAAAAGCTGTTGGTAACGATTTAGCGACATTACCACCGCACCGATACGCTGTGCTTTGCTTATATCAAACAAC
>SUYO01000009.1 GCA_015060385.1 Bacteroidales bacterium | reverse complement strand
ACTACCTTATCCCACAGGGCTACGCTATCATGGCTACTCCTTCTGCAAAGAAGGTGCTTGCTGAGAACCTCCGTCAGAGGGCTCACAAGATCGCTAAGTTCGTTGCTGATGCAGAGGCTCTCGCAGCTAAGCTTGCAGAGACAACTGTACAGGTAGCTGTAAAGGTAAGCGAGTCAGGCAAGATCTACGGTTCAGTTACTACAGCTCAGCTCGCTGACGCTCTCGTAGCAGCTGGTGTAGAGGTTGACAAGAAGGACATCACTGTAGCAGAGGTTGCTAAGGAACTCGGAGTTTACGAGGCTAGCGTAAAGTGCTACAAGGATATCAAGGGTACTTTCAAGTATGAGATCGTAGCTGAGTAATTTCAGCCTTCGAGATAATAAAGAGAGGATGACGTCATATCGTCATCCTCTCTTTTTATGCCTTATTTCATCCGGCTGACGGTTTCTGTCTTGACTCTGAAGAAGTTGTTGCTTCCGGTGTCAGTGAGACGGTATTCATGATGATTTCCCCAATATGCCGGTCTGTCTGCTATCTCCATGTCCTCGCCTGTATCGTTGCTCACATACGGACTTATCTTCTGCTGCCATGCATGGATTCTGTCGATGCTGGAATTCATGTCAAAAAGCCCGTTGGCCGGGTCTGTGATTTCCTGCAGGGCCTTTCTGTACATCTCCTTGAAGTCATCGAATTTCATCAGCCTTTCCATCAGAATACCCGAATCTCCCCAGTTGTAAGGATCCTGTCGTCCGGAATCCGACTGCACTCCGCAGTCCAGGCTTGTTCCAAGAGTATTGTCATAGTCATATGGAAGGAAGAATACCTTATAATCGTATTTTTCCGTAGAATTGAAATACAGATAATAGTTGTTGCCGTTGTTCCAATGGTCATCCCACATTCCCACTGCGACATTCACTGCATAGGTCTTCAGGAGGAGGTCCACATCACATACCTCGTTGATCCATTTGTAGAAACTTTCCTCTCCCTTTCCGTTCAGCTTGAGGATGAAGTCCTTGAGCTGTTCCTTTGCCGCGGCAAAATCCTCTTCATCTCCCTTGAATTCATATGTATAGTTTATGCCGTTGTCCTGGTCCCAGTTGAACTTGTAGTCATCAGTCGATCTGAGATCAGCAGGTCCGCCTTCCCCGTATACACATTTCCAGAGGTATCCGTTCTTGTCTTCAAACATGCCCTTCACGCGTCTTCCCACGAATTTGTCGTCAATAGGCTCGATCATGTTGTATACGCCGTAATAGGCTGCGTTCCCGTCACCGACCTGCAGCCAGAGGCGGCAGTAGGTAGAGAACGCGCTGGTCCATATGCCGTAGCGACGGAAAAGGTCATAGCAATATAGCTCGCGGACATAGCACGGGTCATCCTTGAACCATTTGAGGTTCACCTTCCTGATACCATTTATCGTATGATCGTCATCCTTGTGGAACTTGCGGAAGTTCAGTCCGAAATGGCAATGGTGCCAGTCGGGATTCATAGAATCATGATTCTGCCCTACGTTACCCTCCGGACGACGGCGAGATGTGTTTCCACGAAGCCGTACTCCTCCGTCTTCTATAAAGATCTTCTCATCTCCTTTCTTATATGTAAAGTCGGCATGGAAGTAGTCTACGTTATGTGAAAATTCATCATAACGTTTCAGCAGACGGTTCCACTCGTCTTCCGTGATATGTATCGTTATCTCCGGGATTACGCTCTCATCCCATACATACATTATTCCGGAGTCATTTGTGCTTTCCGGAGTAAAAGGTATGATCACGCCTGGTTGCGGCTCAGGCTCCGGTTCAGGCTGGGGCTCGGGCTCCGGTTCCGGGACAGGAATGACTGTTCCGCTGCCATCCCCCTCAAGTTCAGGGTAGCGGTCTGTTATAGGGTCACATCCTATGAACAGAAATATGAAGAGCAGTGTGCTGAGATATAGTTTCTTCATAAGCACGTCCGGTTATTTCAGAATCTGTGCGGCATGGTTGGCGGTATCGACCTTTTCGATGATCTCGGTAAGGATTCCGTTCTCGTCGAAGATGAAGGTCTTGCGGATCGTGCCCATCACGGTCTTGCCGTACATCTTCTTCTCGCCCCATGCTCCGAATGCCTGAAGCATCTCTGTAGAGCTGTCTGAAAGCAGGGTGAAAGGGAGTTCATATTTTTCCTGGAACTTCTTGTGCGACTTCACGCTGTCCTTGCTTACTCCTACAACATTATATCCCTTGGCAATCAGGGCTTCATGGTTATCCCTCAGGTTGCATGCTTCTGCCGTACATCCGCTGGTGTTGTCCTTCGGGTAAAAATAAATGATGGTTTTCTTTCCGATAAGGTCCTTCGAGCTGACCTTGTTGCCGTCCTGGTCCATGACCTCGAAATCCGGCATTCTGTCTCCTATCTGTAACATGACTGTATTAAAATTGCATTTATGATTCACAAATATAAAGAATTATGCCAATTTATCCTCGACGCAGACAAATGTTTGTTCGTTTGCCGCTTTTATCCTAAATTAGTCAGGTTATTAAGCAAACAACACTAAAACTGATTCTATATGTTGAAAAGATTCATTTCTACACTGGCTGTGCTTGCATTTGCATTCACTGCCTTTGCCCAGACGCAGATGAACACTTTCTGCAATCCTCTTGACCTTCTTTCTGGTCATGAAAGGGCAAGCCGCGGAGGTGAGCCTGTCGTTCTCATCTATGAGGATGACTACTATCTCTTTGTAACAGGCCGCAGAGGCTACTGGTATGGTCCGGACTTCAAGAACTGGACCTATGTCGAGGCTCCGAACTTCCCGGGAGGGGTCGTTTCAGTAATAGAGAAGGACGGAATACTTTACGCCTGCTCGATGAACAACAGCAATGTCTACAAGTCTGAGAATCCGAAGTCAGGCGAATGGGTGCCTGCAGGAACATTCGACAGCGACCGTTATGGTGACGCCAACATGTTCCTCGATGATGACGGAAGACTCTATATGTTCTACGGCTGGTCACAGCTCATGCCGTTCAAGGTTGTGGAACTCGATCCTGTGACTTTCAAGGAAATTTCAGAACCTCAGATCCTCTTCTGGGGTGATTACAAGAACCATGGATTCGAGAATAGAAGGGATGATGACGTGATTTTCTCGATCTTCAACGGCCGCCGTCCTTACTATGAGGAGGAGTATCCATGGATCGAAGGACCTTGGGTGACAAAGCACAACGGCAAGTACTATCTCCAGTATGCTGCCATAGGTCTCGAACTCCTTACCTATTCTCACGGAGTATATGTTGCGGACAACCCTATGGGTCCATATACTTATTCGAAGCATAATCCGTTGACATACAAGACTACAGGATATGCTGTCGGTGGTGGCCACGGAAGTACTTTCCACGACAAGAACGGTCAGCTCTGGACCATCTGCATGATCCCGGCTCATTATGGCGATAACGGTGGAGCTGAGCTCGCCATCTTCCCTACAGCCGTTGATGAGGAAGGCAACATGTATTCAAATGTAGCTTACGGTGACTATCCTCAGCACTGGCCAGGTACAAGAACCGACGCTGTAGACAACAACTTTACAGGCTGGTATCTTCTCTCAAACAAGAAGCGCGTGGAGGTTTCTTCTACATTCGAGGATAACGTTGCCAGGAATGCTGTCGACGAGAACTTCATGACAAACTGGTGTGCCGAGACCGGTAATGCAGGTGAGTACATCACAGTCGACCTCGGCAAGCCGGCAGACATCTATGCAATACAGTGCAACTTCAACCACCTTGGCTCGACTGTAAGAGTAGGCCGTGGAGCAGGTTTCTCCGCTGCCCCTGAGACTTATCAGTGCTATATCGTCGAGGTGTCTGATGATAATGCCACATGGACGAAGATCATTGACAAATCGAACAATACATATGACTTCCGTCATGACTACACAGAGCTTGACAAGCCGGTGAAGGCAAGATATGTAAAGGTTACTAATGTTTCAGTACATGATGGAGCGAAGTTCTCAATGCAGGACCTCCGCGTATTCGGTAGGACTGATGCGACAAAGACCGTGAAGGTGAACGACTTCAAGGCTGTCCGCAATCCTCAGGACCGTCGTGAGGCAGACCTCCTCTGGACTCCTGTTGACGGAGCTGACGGATACATCGTACGCTATGGCGTGGATCCTGAGAAGCTTTGGAACAGTTATATAGTCTATGAGGGCAACAAGCTCAATATCCACAGCCTCAACAGCGAATTCGAGTACTACTATTCTGTCGAGGCGTTCGACACAGGACTCGACTACTATAAGGAGAAGTCAGAGGTCGTTAACGGAACAGGTGCGGAGATAGAACTCCAGAAGGTTGTTCCCGGACAGCGCATGTCAGGCTGGGGCGGTGCAGAAGTTCCGAGACTGATGATCCACGAGGGTCAGAACGAATATGTGTTCGACAACCTTACTCCTGGAAGATACACACTCAGGCATTCATATGGCCCTGTACTCTGGTCAGGTGAACTTACAGAGGCAGAACTTATCGGCGACGGTTCAGTCACAGTACGTGCTGACCTTACCGAGCTTGGAGTAGGCAAGACCCAGACAGGTATGCTCAGAATGAAGGTTGTTACCGGAGAGAAGGCCGGCAAGATCGTCGTTACAACCGAGTACAGACGCGGCGGTGCCCAGTATGCTTCTCCTATCGTCAACCCTGACAATACGGTTACATTCAATCTCAGCGCACCTCAGGCCAAGTCAGTGAAGATCAGTGCACAGTTCGCTCCTAAGACAGAGATGTACAGAAGGGCTGACGGCACATGGACAATCACCCTCGGTCCTGTCGAGCCGGATATCTATCCATATTGCTTTGAAGTTGACGGCGTTGCTGTCATGGACCCTCAGAATCCTGACTGGTTCCCTAACGAGGGCTTCAAGAACTCTATGGTTGACGTAAGGGCCGGAAAGGACCATGACGTCAAGTCTGTTCCTCACGGAAAGGTAGACTATGTGAACTACTGGTCCGAGACCATGGGTCTGCATGGCAACGCTATCGTCTACACTCCTCCTACATATGACAAGAACCCTGACAAGAAGTATCCTGTATTCTATCTCATCAGCGGAACAACCGATACTGAGGAGGTATACTTCAAGGTAGGAAAGATGAACCTCATCCTTGACAACCTCATCGCTGAGGGCAAGGCTAAGGAGATGATCATCGTGCTTCCATACGGTAACCCTTCAAAGTATTTCCCTGCAGGAACAAACACATTCGCAATGGGTGATATGTTCAGCAAGGATCTCCTCAATGACCTCATGCCATACGTGGAGGCCAACTACAGGACTATCAACGACAGGGAGAACCGAGCTATCGGAGGTTTCTCACGCGGTGGTAACCAGGGACTTGCATTCGGTCTTACCAATATCGACAAGTTCTCATACCTTTGTTCTTACAGCTCGTTCACAAGCATGACCCTTCCAGAGGTCTACGACAACGCGAAGAAGACCAACAAGATGATCAACCTCTTCTGGCTTGGAGTAGGAACCGATGACTTCCTTTACGGCAACGCCAAGGAGTATGCTGAATTCCTTGACAAGAGAGGCATCAGGAACGTTCAGGAGTACACTACCGGAATGTTCGGACATACATGGATGAATGCGAGGTATTTCCTCAGCCAGACTTTCCCTCTCCTCTTCAACAAGGAGGCATCTGCAGCGGCGATGAGCAAGTCTACTGCTGTTGAGCCTAAGGGCAAGCAGACTCCTGTAGCGGCAGCACAGGCTCCGGCAAGACCTTCAAGACCGGCAGCTCCTGCAGCAGGAAACGGTCAGCGTCTTACTCCTGAGGTGATGGCGGCTCTCTTCCCTGCAGGCGTCGTTTCTCCTGACTATAACGAGGACGGCAGCGTGACCTTCCGCGTACAGGCTCCTAACGCCCAGAACGTAGAGCTCGAGTGCCAGATGTTTGACGGCACAAGACCTATGGTCAAGGGTGAAAGAGGTGTGTGGGCTCTCACCGTAAAGCCTGACCAGCCTGACATCTATCCATATGCATTCGTTATCGATGGCACTAAGATAGCTGACCCTAACAACATGTTCATCTTCCCTAACGAGGGATTCAAGTACAGCCTTGCTGACGTAAGAGGACCGGAGCCTGACCACCAGGACCTCCAGAACGTACCTCACGGAAAGGTAAGCTATACATGGTATACATCAAATGCAGTAGGTTTCGACCGTCCTATGTGTATCTATACACCTCCTGGATATGATCCTGCAGACAAGTCAAAGAAGTATCCTGTGCTTTACCTCATCCACGGTATGACTGACACTTACGAGACATGGTTCAAGGTGGGTAAGGTGAACAATATCCTTGACAACCTTATCGCCAAGGGTCTTGCAGAGCCTATGATCATCGCTATGCCTTATGCGAACCCATATCCTGAGATGATGCTCCGCGGCATTACCGACAGATATGACTCGATGGATACCAAGCTCACTACCAAGGAGTTCACAGAGTCTGTGATTCCTTTCATCGAGGCTAACTACAATGTCTATACAGACGCAGAGAACAGGGCAATCGCCGGCTTCTCTCTCGGTGGAAGACAGACACTTGCATGCGGTCTCGGAAATCCTGACATGTTCAATTATGTATGTGCATTCGCTCCGGCTATCTTCGGACCTGAAATCTCAGCAAACTTCGAGAACGGAACATATGCACCGGCTGACGAGCTCAACGAGAAGCTTGACCTCCTCTGGCTCAGCTGCGGTACATCAGACTTCCTCTACCAGTCTTCTCTCCAGCTTGAGAAGAACTTCAAGGACAGAGGAATAGAGCACAAGACAATGTACCCTGGCGGCGGACATACATGGATGAACTGCCGTGACTACATTACAGCAGTCGCTCAGCTTCTTTTCAAATAAATGCTGAACGAACATATATTAAGGGGATGGCCGACAGGTCATCCCCTTTTTGTGCCCCTTCAAAGCCTCTCCGAAAGCCCTCCCAAGCAACTTGCAGGAGAGCCTGGTCTGACGCTGGTTTGCCCCCGGGCTTGCACTGTAGATGTAGAAAAGCTATGCGCTGAGTGCATGAATTTCTGCACTCAGTGCACAACTTTATTTTGTATAACGTTGATTTGCAATGGCTTATGATGATTAGGCGTGCTTTGACTCTCAAAAAATCTGCACTCGGCGCACAAAATCCCTCCACCCTCCGAAGCCCCTTCAAAGCCCGCTTACATGGCCGCGGGTGGCCACGCCATCCAAACTTAACCTGACACCGCCGACCTTAGTAAACAGCTTTCATGGTTTTACCTAGTGAATAGTCTTGGATCAAAAGATACCGTTATTTTTCGATTGAAAATACCGGCTTAGTAGGCTAGATTATAATGTCAATACATTATCCTCATGGATTATTGCTTTAAGGCTGTCAGGGATGTTTACATACTCAAATGAAATCTCCTTATGAATAGGGATAATTGCTTTTGACGGGTTTGCTATAGTACATACTTTCTCAATAGTTTCCTTAGATGCGTGTCCTGAAGTGTGACAATATTCGTATTGAGGAAACTGATTTATAAAACTATGCAGAGCCGCATTATATGCTTTGTGCCCTGGGGTAATGTAACCTTTGAACATTGAGTATATCAGACACGTATCTTCAGGTTTGCAATGTGGCAAGACTTCATCCAGATATCTTTGGAATGTGTCACTTGTGCGGATCAACATAGCGAATCCTCTGTCGTTGATCCATTTTAACAGTTTAGGGTTTTCTCTATGGTTCTTAATGAGAAAAATGTCTTCTACCTTGAATCTGTATAGTGGTTTATCAGGATCCGAAGCATCTCTGAATAACTCAAGCATGCCTTTCTGATAGTTGTCGCATAGAAGAGGACGATTAATTCCAGATGTGGCTTCATGTATGGACCATAAACGGTCCATGTCAGCAGAAGAACATAGTACAAAGATGTTTTTATATGTCTTCATGATCTGTTTGAAATCTCTGCAAATATCTCGTTCAGGAGTAATGCTTTTTGATACTTGCCCCACATTGGTACCTTCTGTAATCAAAACATCTATACCTGCAGGGCGGATATATTTTTCCAACATTGCAAATAAGCCTTTGCCTAGATATCCGTGGTCTCGGAAATCACCGGTATGCAGGATCTTCTTACCGTCACATTCGATGAGAAACATATATGAGTCCGGAGCAGAATGGCTGACACTGTACGGGATAATGGCGATATCTCCAATTTTAGTCTTACTTCCGATGCCGAATGTGTTGAACTCCTTCAAGGCGTTTATGTTTACCTTCGCACGATTCTTTAACGCCTCGGCATGCGACATATGTTCGTTAAGGTGAAGCATCATCTTTATTGCCAACGGTCCCATATATTGAGCGATGCCACGTTTATGCACTTCAGAAGCAAATCCAAGATGGTCACCGTGGTAATGTGTATAGAAGACAGCTGAACATCCTTTCAGAAGTTCATCAATATTCTCCGGGCATTCGTACATGTCCTCTGCAACATCACTGCCATCCGGCAGATTATGACCGAAGTCAACCAGTATCTTCGTGCCGGAAAGCGACTGTATCTCAGTGATACAGCCACCTATCTGATTCAATCCTCTGTGGATGGTGATCTTCATTTATCAGCTGAATTAATTTGAGGTTCCCAAAGAGTGGATCTGAATTGATATGCTTCAGATTTGACAATATCATCAATCATATTCATGTTGTCTAAATCCAGATCAGAAAAGAGAAATATCGGGTTGAAGGTTCTGTCGTTGTTTATCAGCGCATAACAATCACCTTCAGTGGCAATTAGATTTGATACCTTCCTGCAATTCCATATCTTGTCCTTAAACAAGTATCCACTCATTGTCATCTGTGGGGTTGAATGTTTTTCAGTTTCTCCTTTGTTGTTTAATGTTATAAAGTAATATGATGGAGCAGTAGCCAAGTCTTCAATCTTTAAATCATGAATTTCTTTAGGAACATTCACCCCAATTGAAGATAAGCTCTTGATTATATCAATCAGTTCTGTTTTTAGTGAAGAGTAGGAACCTTCCTTGTGAAAACTATAATAGTCCTTGACATGTTTGCGAATTCCACTTTTCCCGCTTACAGCTTTAGAACCATATTTAAGTTCTATTAGTGCTACATTGTGAGGGACGGCTTTCTCAATTGCTATAATATCAAATCTCCAATTTTCATTTTTTCTTGTATACTCCAAATCAACGCAAAAGTAGGATGCGTCAGGGTTCTGATTGTTATTGATAAACAATTGCGATTGGGCCTTCTTCTCATCTGTTTTACGAAGATCGCTCTTGTTTACCAAAATATCCAAGTTCAGTGTCCACTGATCTTCATTGAAGGTCTGCATTCCTGTCTTGCCTGTATAATATCCATCGACGAATGCTTGCAGCTCGCCGTTTTTTAAATCAATTTTTGCGAGACTGTCGCAATTACGATATATGTTGATGTATTCGTTTCTTATGCCAACAACAAGATTGCAGTCATTCCTGACTGCTTTAAGGAATTGGCTATCCTTTAATTTACTGATAAACTCAAGGTTGCTTAAACCACGAGAACAGGTTCTGCCCATAACGAAAATAATATCTTCCGGCGTTTTATGCCAGAAGATTATTGAGTTTTTCAATCTCTTCGTCAGTCGTTGACCAGCCGGTAACGAAACGGACGGTGCTTTCGGTTTCTCCGCGAGGTCCCCACATCTCGAAGCTGGCTTCCTCACGGAGCCTGTCGATCAGGGTGTTAGGGAGGGTGAAGAACTGCTGGTTGGTAGGGGAGTCGACTGCAGAAGGATAGCCTGCGGAATTGAAGATCTCCTTCAGGCGAATCGCCCTTCTGACGGTGTCTCTGGATATCTTTTCATACAGTCCGTCGGTAAACAGTGCTTCGAACTGCACTCCGAGCAGCCTTCCCTTTGCCAGAAGCGCTCCGTGCTGCTTTACAAGCGGCATGAAGTTCTTCAATAAGTCAGGGTTTGTGATGACCACGGCTTCCCCGAACAGAGCTCCTACCTTGGTTCCGCCTATGTAGAATACATCTGCAAGGCGGGCTATGTCCTTGAGCGTCACGTCCGAGCCCTCAGCGGCAAGACCGTATCCGAGTCGTGCTCCGTCGATGAAGAGCGGAATCCCTGCCTCGTGGCATACGGAACTCAGTTCTTCAAGTTCATCAAGACTGTATACTGTTCCGTACTCTGTAGGGAAGGATATGTACAGCATTCCCGGAGCCACCATATGCTCATATGTGTCGTCGCTGTAGAATTCTCTGATGAAGTCGCGTACATCAGCCGCACGGACCTTGCCCTGATATGAAGGAAGGACGAGGACCTTATGTCCGGTCGCCTCAATGGCTCCTGATTCATGGACATTGATATGTCCGCTTTCCGCCGAAAGTACGCCTTCGTGCCTCGAGAGCACTCCGTCGATCACGGTGGCGTTCGTCTGTGTGCCGCCTACGAGGAACCTTACGCGGGCATCCGGCGTTCCGCATGCTTCACGGATCAGTTCAGTGGCGCGGGCTGTATATGCATCCGTGCCGTAGCCTGTTGTCTGTTCTTGATTTGTCTGGCAAAGGCGTTCCAGAACCATGGGGTGGGCGCCTGCCATGTAGTCAGAGTCGAAGTAGATCATGTTGCAGTCAGTTTTTTTTGAGGAAACAAAGGTAATGAAAATATTAATGACTATCTTTACATCTTATGATGAAGATAATGTTTCTATGCCACGGCAACATCTGCAGAAGTCCGATGGCCGAATATGTGATGAAGGACCTGGTCAGCAAGGCCTGCCTTGAAGATAAGTTTGAAATCACTTCCGGAGCCGTTTCCGATGAGGAATGGTTCAATCCCATTTATCCGCCTGCTCAGCGCAAGCTCAGGGAAAAAGGGGTCCCTTTCGGGAAGCATAGCGCCCATAAGATATCAGCCGCGGAGTTTGCGGACCAGGACCTTGTGGTGGTTATGGACCGCTCGAACCTAAGGTGGCTTTCGAGAATCGTGGGGGAGCAGGCAATGCAGGGAAAGGTCAGGATGATGATGGACTTTGCGGGAATGTCCCGCGATGTCGCAGATCCGTGGTATACAGGTGATTTTGAGCAGACCTACCAGGATGTTCTGGCCGGATGCCGGGGCATTATCGAAGAATTTGCATAATTTTGTATGTCAAAACCTGTCTGTATATGAAGATTTCTATTCTGCAGCTGGATCTGGTGTGGGAGAATCCTCAGGAGAACCTCAGGAAAGCCGATGCCGCTATAGCTTCTGCACCCGGAGCCGACCTCTATGTCCTGCCCGAAATGTTTCCTACCGGATTCTGTACGGTGCCGGACGGCGTTGCAGAGCCAGAGGGCGGCCTTGTCCTTCAATGGATGAAGGACAAGGCCGCCGGGACTGATGCTGCTCTGGCGGGAAGTGTAGCCGTAAGGGATGAAGGACGGTATTACAACCGCTTCTACTTCGTCACTCCTGACGGTTCGGTGACCTGGTATGACAAGAAGCACCTGTTTACATATGGAGGTGAGCATAAATACTTTACTGCCGGTGACAAACGGGTTGTGCTAGAATTCCGCGGAGTGAGGATAATGCTGCTTGTCTGCTATGACCTCAGGTTCCCTATATGGTCGAGAAACCACGGTGACTACGACATGATACTGTATGTTGCCAGCTGGCCTGTCACACGTATGAACGCCTGGAAGTCGCTTCTTGTTGCCCGTGCCATCGAAAATCAGTGCTATGTGGCAGGTGTGAACCGTGTAGGAACTGACCCGTCGAACGAGTATGGAGGCGGAAGCATGGTGATAGACCCTTATGGAAAGATGATCGCTTCGTGTGAGGACGGTGTCGAATGTTCTGCCTCTGCTGAAATAGACATACCTATGCTTGAGGCATTCAGGGAAAAGTTTCCTGTATTAAATGATTCCGATATAATATGAAGATATTCAGTGAAGAACTGGTAGCGAAGGCTGTAAGCGAACTTCATGTGGCGGATCTCGCCAATGCTACCATTGGTGAAGTGCTTCTGGTAGCACAGTACCTTGAAAGGGCGACTGGTATCCCGTTCATCCGTATGGACCAGGGATCTCCCGGTCTGCCGGTCAACAGATATGGCGTAGAAGCTGAAAAGGCTGCGCTCGACAGGGGAGTGGGCTCCCAGTATCCTGCGGCTGCCGGTGTGGCGGAACTCAAGACCGAGGCGTCCCGCTTCGTGAAGGCGTTTATGGACGTGGACGTATCGGCAAGGAGCTGTGTGCCTACGGTCGGCAGCGTGGCAGGTTCGTTCGGCTCGTTCATCGCCTGTACCCAGAGGCTTCCGGGAAAGGACAAGGTACTGTTCATCGACCCGGGCTTTCCGATCCAGAAGTCGCAGCTGCGCGTGATCGGCGCTCAGTGGAAGGAGTTCGACATCTATTCATACAGGGGCGAGGCTCTCCGTGAAAAGCTCGAGGAGATGCTTTCCGAGGGAGATGTCGCGGCCATCGTATATTCAAACCCGAACAACCCCGCCTGGATCTGTCTTGAAGAGGCCGAACTGAAGATAATCGGAGAACTCGCTGACAGATATGATGTGGTTGTGGTAGAGGACCTTGCGTACTTCTGTATGGATTACCGAAGGGATCTCGGACATCCTTTCCAGCCTCCTTATCCTGCTACTGTGGCAAGATATACGGACAATTACATCCTGATGCTCTCGGCATCAAAGATATTCAGCTATGCCGGCCAGAGGATGGCCATGATATGCATAAGCGACGCCTTGTTCGAGAAGGTGTATCCCGCTCTCGCTCAGAGGTACAACGACTCCGGCATGTTCGGAGAGACTCTGGTCGCGTCGATCCTGTACATGATTACCTCGGGATGTACGGCTTCCACACAGTATGCCTATGCGGAAATGCTGCGCCTCTCGACCGAGGGAAAGCTGAACTTTGTGGAAGATACGAGGGAATATGCCCGTCGTGCGGAAAAGATGAAGGATATCTTTACACGCAACGGTTTCCATATAGTATATGATTCGGATGTAAGCCAGCCTGTGGGCGACGGCTTCTTCTTCACGATCGGTTACGGAGACATGGAAGGAGGAGAGCTTCTGACAGAGCTGCTTTACTATGGCGTCAGCAGCATATCGCTTTCGGTAACCGGAAGCGGGCAGAAAGGAGTGCGCGCATGTACCTCGCGCATGACTGATGATTTATATGAGGTACTGGAAGAACGTATGAGGGCCTTTAACGAGGACCACCCGATAAACAGAAGATAAGTTATGATCTGGAACCCTAACAAGGAATGCATGAGCCGCGAGCAGATGAGGGAACTGCAGGGACGGCGTCTGCAGAAGCTGGTGCAGTATGTATACCATAATGTGCCTTTCTACAGGAACAGGATGCAGGAGATGAATGTGTCTCCTGAGGACATTGTGACCATCGACGACATAGTCAGGCTGCCGTTCACGACGAAGCAGGACCTTCGCGACAACTATCCGTACGGTCTTCAGGCCGCTCCGGCCTCGGAGATCGTGCGTGTGCACGCCTCGTCCGGAACGACAGGAAATCCGACCATCGTCGGCTATACCCGCAAGGATCTCGCCGTATGGTCGGAAGTCATGACCAGATGTCTTACCGCCTTCGGCGTGACAAGGGATGACACATTCTCGGTAAGTTACGGATACGGACTCTTTACCGGAGGTCTCGGTGCCCATTACGGTGTCGAGAATCTCGGAGCGACGGTGATACCTGCGTCCACCGGTAATACGGAGAAGCATATCAGGCTCATCAAGGACCTGAACATCACGGGAATAGCATGTACGCCGTCATACGCCCTCTACCTTGCCGAGACTCTTGACAAGATGGGAGTGGACAAGAAGGATATCGGTCTTCGCGTGGGTGCCTTCGGCGCCGAGCCATGGACCGAAAACATGAGAAAGGAGATAGAGAGCCGTCTGGGACTTAAGGGATACAACATCTACGGCCTCAGCGAGATCATGGGACCGGGAGTGTCGTACGAGTGCCAGGAGCAGAACGGTTCCCACATCAACGAGGACCATTTCTATCCTGAAATAATCAATCCCGATACATTGGAGCAGTTGCCGTACGGCGAGCAGGGAGAGCTTGTGTTCACGACCCTCACCAAGGAAGGAATGCCGTTGCTGAGATATCGCACTAAGGATCTGTGTACATTGATGAACGACGAATGTCCGTGTGGCCGTACATCTGTCCGTATGGGAAGAATAGTCGGCAGAAGCGACGACATGCTCATCATCCGCGGAATCAACGTATTCCCGTCACAGGTCGAGAGCGTCATCCTCGAGATGAAGGAATTCGAGCCTCAGTACATGCTTGTAGTGGACAGAGTCAACAACCTCGATACTCTTCAGGTTCAGGTTGAGGTCAGAAAGGACTTCTTCAGCGACGACATCGGCAGAATGCTTGCCATGAAGAAGAACCTTTCGGACAAGCTCAAGAGCGTCCTGTCCATTGCGGCTGACGTAAGGCTTATGGAGCCGGGCAGCATCGAGCGTAGCCAGGGAAAAGGTAAACATGTGATTGATAAACGAATACTGAAATAATATGATTACAAGACAGCTTTCGATCTTCCTTGAGAACAAGACGGGAAGAATCAACGAGGTCGCACGTATCCTCGGCGAAAACGGCATCAACATGCAGGCCTTCAGTATGGCTGAGACAGCAGACTTCGGCCTGCTCAGGCTTATTGTGCCGGATGTGGACAAGGCTGTGGAAGTGCTCAGGAATGAGAGTTTTGCAGTGATGGTGACGGATGTACTGTGCCTGAAATGCAGCAATACTCCGGGCTCTCTGTCTTCCGTACTGGAGACTCTGGCGGCAAACAATATCTTCATAGAGTATATGTACGCCTTTTCTGACGGTGAATCTGCCAATGTCGTCATCCGTCCGGATGATGTCCAGGCTGCGGTCAAGGTGCTTTCCTGAACCATAGGGTATGGGCAGGTATGTGGTAAGAAGGGCTGAGGAAGCGGACCTCTCCCATGTTCATGATATGGCGGAAGTGGTCTTCCGCCATACCTATAGGGACATATTGTCCCCTGAGCAGATGGAGTATATGATGGACTGGATGTATTCCATGCCGAACCTGTACAGACAGGCAGAGGAAGGCCATGTATATTACATCGCATGGAAAGGTGACGTTCCATGCGGGTATGTATCCGTCCAGCCGGACGGATGGTCGGAAGACGGCAGGATCCTGTGGCATCTCCAGAAGATATATGTCCTCCCCGCGGAGCAGGGAAACGGACTCGGACGGCAGCTCTTCGATACTGCAACCGCCCATGTGCGCGCCGAGGCCGGAGGCAGGCCCGCGTCTGTCGAACTGAATGTGAACAGAAGCAACCCTGCCGTCGGATTCTACCACAGGCTCGGAATGGAGATCAGGCGTCAGGGCGACTTCCATATAGGGAACGGATTCTACATGAACGACTATATAATGGGTATGGATCTGGAGTGATTCTGCCACAAATATCCGGTCTTTGCCACAGTCCGGGGACGGTCGCGGACAAAATAAGGCATTTTACGGCATTTATTTTCTCCTCTTGACCGGGAGTTTCAACTTTGTACCGACAAATTTTGATGAAAATGAAAATTTCAGGTACAGGAAGTGCACTTCCGAGAAAGATTGTGACCAATGATATGTTGGCGCAGTTCCTGGACACGAGTGACGAATGGATCAGGACCAGGACAGGCGTTACCAGCCGCCATGTCATTTCAGACGAAAAGCTGGAGGATCTTGCAAGGGAGGCTGCGGAGAAGGCGCTGCTTGATGCAGGTGTCAGGGCTGATGACCTTGACTTCATAATATGCTCCAATGTAGTGAACGAATACATCACTCCTCAGCTGAGCTGTATCATACAAGGTGCGATCGGAGCGACATGCCCGTGCATAGACATCAATTGCGCGTGTGCGGGATTCATACATGCGCTTGAGATAGCGGAGTCCTTCTACAAGGCAGGGAAGGTGGAGAATGTGCTGATAGTTTGTGCGGAGGAGCCGACAAGAATGGCCGACTGGAAAGACAGGAGGACCTGCGTCCTTTTCGGCGACGGAGCTGGGGCGGCGGTCCTTACTCCGGGTGACAACATCAAGAGCATAAAGCTGTCTGCGATGACGGCGACAGACAAGCTCTGGCAGATGAGGATGCTTCAGCCTACGCCTTACATAACCAAGGAGGAGACAGAGACTCCTTTGCAGATGAAGGGCCAGGAGGTGTTCAAGTTTGCGGTTACGGCAGCTTCCAGAGACATAACCAGAGCCCTTGAGGAATCTTCGATGTCGGCTGAAGACATTGATTATTATCTGCTGCATCAGGCCAATATCCGTATCATCAATTCGATACAGAATTATCTGAAGCAGCCTGCGGAGAAGTTTCCTACAAATGTGGAAAGCCATGGAAATTCGTCCAGTGCTTCATGCCCTATTCTGATTGACGAATGTAACAGGAAGGGGATGTTCAGAAAGGGCGACAAGATAGCCGTGAGCGCATTCGGTGCCGGATTTGTTTCCGGTGCAGTAGTATTTGAATGGTAATGGATAAAATGTAAAGATCATGATAAAAAGCAGAGTATGTGAAATGCTCGGGATAAAGTATCCCGTATTCCAGGGTGGTATGGCATGGGTGGCTGATGCGTCGCTTGCGGCAGCTGTCTCGAATGCCGGAGGTCTCGGCCTCATTTCTTCAATCAATGCAGGAACCGAGGCGGTAAGGGATGAAATCAGGAAATGCCGTGAGCTTACCGACAAGCCTTTCGGCGTGAACATCATGCTTCAGGCTCCCAATGCAGGAGAGATTGCACAGATGGTCATTGAAGAGGGAGTCAGGATACTGACGACTGGAGCAGGCTCACCTTCACCTTATATGCAGGCATGGAAGGAAGCCGGAATAAAGGTCATCCCTGTAGTGGCTTCTGTGGCCCTGGCGCTCAAGATGCAGGCGGCAGGTGCGGATGCGGTCGTGGCTGAAGGCGCGGAGTCCGGTGGTCATGTCGGCGAACTCCATACCATGCCTCTCGTTCCTCAGGTGGTCGATGCTGTGGATATTCCTGTTATCGCTGCCGGCGGCATATGCGACGGCCGTGGCGCCGCGGCTGCCTTCATGCTTGGTGCGGATGCGATACAGGTCGGAACCCGTTTCCTTTCGGCAGAGGAATGTACCGTCCATCCTGAGTACAAGGACAAGATCCTCAAGGCTTCTGATGTTTCTACGATAGTGACAGGAAAGTCTTTCGGCCATCCGGTAAGGTCCCTCAAGACTCCGTTCTCAAGGAACTTCGCCAAGATGGAGAACGACCCTGCGACTGCCAAGGAAGACATTCTCTCCTTCGGCAGCGGAGCGCTCCGCAAGGCTGTTCAGGAAGGAGACAGGAACGGAAGCTATATGGCAGGTGAGTGCGCAGGAATGGTGAAGAAGATAGAACCTGCCAAGGATATTGTGGAAGACCTCATTCTCGGAGCTGAGAAGGTCATCAGGGAAGTTTCTGACAGACTTGCATAGAGGAGGAGAAAGATGGACAGAAGAGTTGTAATTACCGGTATGGGCGTAGTCAGCCCGGTCGGTAACGATATACAGACCTATTGGGACAATCTCCTGAAGGGAGTCTGCGGGATAGACTACATCAAGTCCATTCCGACGGAGGGTCTTCCTGTGAAGATCGGAGGTGAGGTAAAGGATTTCAATCCGGCTGATTATGGAATAGAACCCGCATTTGCAAGGAAGCAGGACAAGTTCACGGTCTTCGCTGTGGCTGCCGCATGGCAAGCTGTCAGACAGTCCGGCCTGGATGCTTCTGAAGGAGGTAACATCGATCCGTTCAGGTACGGTGTCTATATAGGCTCCGGCATCGGAGGCTTTTCGACCATGATGCGTGAAAATGAAAAGATACTGAAGGAAGGCCCCAAGTGGGTTTCTCCGCTTTTCATTCCGACGATGATTTCCAACATCGCTGCCGGTAATGTGGCGATCAGGAACAATGCGTGCGGTCCATGTCTTCCCGTAGTGACGGCGTGTGCCACATCGACCCATGCCATCGGTGAGGCATTCCGTGCCATAAAGCATGGATATGCGGATGCGATAATCGCAGGTGGCTCGGAGGCGGCGATCACATCCCTCGCCATCGCGGGCTTCGCAAATGCAAAGGCCCTGTCGCGTGCCGAGGACCCTACTTATGCCTCGCTCCCTTTCAACAGGAACAGGGGAGGCTTCGTGCTTGCGGAAGGTGCGGCGATGATGGTGCTTGAGGATTATGAACATGCCAAGGCGCGCGGAGCGGAGATTCTCGCAGAGATCTCCGGCTACGGAAACACCTGCGATGCCTATCATGTTACGGCACCGAGGCCTGACGGCAAGACCCAGTCGATGGCGATAAGATCGGCTCTGGATGAGGCAGGATACACTTCTGACGATGTGCTTTACATCAATGCACATGGCACAGGAACCCCACTTAACGATGTTTCCGAGACCCTTGCCTTCAAGCTGGCTCTGGGCGAGGATGCGTATAAGGCGCATATAAGTTCGATCAAGGGAGCCATGGGCCATATGCTCGGAGCCGCCGGAGCTGCAGAGGCGGTGGCTTCGGTTCTCGCCTTGAAGAACGGTATCGTGCCTCCTACTGTCAATCTTGACGAGGCCGATCCGGAATGCGATTTGAATTATACCCCGAAGGAAGCCGTGAAGGCGGACCTTACCATGGCTCTGTCCGATTCGCTCGGCTTCGGCGGGCATAACGGATGTCTGGTGTTCAGAAAATACGAGGAGTGATCATGACCAGGGAAGAACTTAAGGAATACCTGCCCCACAGGGAGCCGATGCTTCTCGTGGATGAAATAGAGATAGATGAGAACGGTATCTGTCATTCCAGGTATCGCGTGAAGGAGGATGAATACTTCTGCAGGGGGCATTTCCCCGGCAACCCTATAGTTCCGGGAGTCATTCAGTGCGAGATCATGGCGCAGAGCTGTGCCCTGCTGGTCAAGGATGAGCTTCAGGGCAAGACTACGCTTTACACCGGAATAGACAAGGTGCGTTTCAAGAATATGGTAAGACCGGGAGACCTGGTCGAGGTCACAGCCTCGCTCAAGGGCAGGAGAGGACAGATCTTCTACTGCGAGGCAGTCCTCAAGGTAGGGGATATGGTCTGCTGCAAAGGTGAACTTTCATTTGCATTAGTATAGTATCATGAAGGCATATATATTTCCAGGACAGGGGTCGCAGTTCCCCGGAATGGCTAAAGAACTGTATGAGAATGACGCTCAGGCGCGCGAGATGTTCGAGCGCGCCAACGGGATTCTCGGTTTCCGTATAACTGACATCATGTTTGAAGGTACGGCAGATCAGCTCAAGCAGACAAAGGTGACACAGCCTGCAATCTTCCTGCACTCTGTGATCCTTGCAAAGTGCAGCCCGAATTTCTGTCCCGACATGGTGGCAGGCCACTCTCTGGGCGAGTTTTCTGCGCTTGTCGCTGCGGATGCTCTTGATTTTGAGGACGGACTCCGTCTCGTCTCTATCCGTGCCCGTGCCATGCAGAAGGCCTGTGAAGCAAACCCGGGCGCGATGGCTGCCATCCTCGCGCTTCCGGCCGATAAAGTCGAGGCCATATGTGCAGAGACGGCAGGAACCGTGGTTCCGGCAAACTACAACTGCGAGGGTCAGATCGTGATTTCCGGTTCATGCGATGCCGTTGCTGCAGCATCGGAAAAGATGAAGGCGGCCGGAGCGAAGAGAGCCCTCCTTCTACCTGTGGGAGGTGCCTTTCATTCTCCGCTTATGCAGCCTGCTGCTGAGGAACTTGCGGAGGGAATTGCAAGCGTGGAGTTCAGACAGCCTGTCTGTCCTGTCTACCAGAATGTTACAGCCCTACCGACCACGGATCCCGCTGAAATAAGACGGAATCTTCTTGCACAGCTGACAGCTCCGGTAAGGTGGACCCAGACAGTCCTGAACATGGCTGCAGACGGAGCAGACGAATTTGTCGAGACCGGCCCCGGCAAAGTCCTCCAGGGTCTCCTCTCCAAGATTCTTCCTGCCTGATCCATCTTAATGGTATATAGAGAATTTTGCTTGCGGATTGATGATAGAGCACCGAGATTCAGACAGGAACGATGGCTACTATGTTTATTCATCCCGTAGATAAAGAACAGGATTCTTAAATGCAGCCCTCCTCGCTTGAAGATAAACGGATAGGAAAGCAATACTGGCAACAATGATAACAGCCAATATATATATCCAGTATGTAGAGTTCAGGCGATAGGAATAGCTCAGGATAATGGCGTCGTTTATTATAATAGAAAGGATAATACCGATGACACTTGCGGCTACCACTATTTTGAGGTATCGATAGATGTGACGACGGATTTCTTCACCGCCTGTTGCCCCGAAAACTTTCCGGACAGCCGAATCCTTCCTATGTAATGAAATATAATAAGTGCTCATTGCAACCAAGCCAAGAACGGTCAATAAAAGGGCAAGTAATGCATAAATCACTACCATTGACAATATTGCTTTCGTAGGAGATAACGATTTCTCGTAATAACTATCGATATATCCAGCTGTTTTTGGTAGTGCATAATCATAATTGGTGTCCGAAAAAGCCTTCCTGAAAGTCCCCAGTATCTCTTCCGGGTAAGAATCATAACGACCCGCAGTATTGATTACCAAGCGGTTGAATTCACCTGAATCTGATACTTTCAAAGCAGCAGGTATATCATTCTCTGCATTGATAACGAAATCTGATACAATACCCTTGACTTCAGCCCCAAACCTGCTCGCAAGATATCCATCATCAATACCGGCGTTATCCTGTGAGATGATATCTCTGGCACTATTGGTGAGCCACAAACCGTCAGAAACTTTTTTCCCGCTTTCCGTTACAAAGCCAAACGCATTAAAGGCATCTGCATCACAATGGATTACATAAAGGTCTGTTGATGCACCATCTTCAGACTTTAGCGTGCCTCTTGAATAACTACCATCTCCAGGACAATCATTGGAGAGTCCCACTGCCTGGACAAACGGTAAAGAACGCAGAGCATCTGCCGCTGTAGCGAGCGCTTCCCTTGGATAATTCCCGGATATCACAAAGACGTTCTCAGCCATCTCTCCACGAGGCCGGTCAGCCATCTTTTTGTATTGCGCGTAAAACAGAATGGACACAGATAAAAGGACGATGGAAATGAAGCATTGAATCCCAATGAGAATGCTGCTCGTATCCTTTTTCAGTTGTGCACGATATCCACCATTTACTATATCTATAGCAGAATACCTTTTTGCTATCTTTGATGGAATCAAAGCGGTTATGACTGAGAGAAGAAGAATGAAAATTCCATAAAAAAGAATCTTTCCGGGCGTTAACGAACTGTCCAGTTCTATGAACGTATGGGTAACATTAAAGAAACTGTTAAAGACGGGGAAGATGTATTTGGACAGACCATAACCCAAGACAAAGCATACGGAGGTAATGAGGAGTGTCTCCAGAAAATTAGCCATCCTGATTCCCTTTTCGGAAGAGCCAAGCAGTTTCTTCAATGCCCATTCTTTACCTCGCTTAGTCGAAAGGGCAACATTCAGATTGACATAGTTGACGAAGGCGAAGATGAAGAGGATTATGCCAAATAGTTCAACTGCCCATAGCGATAATCCCCAAGTCTGGGTAAGACTGTAATTATATATATTGGACGATATCTTGTCATATCTGATCAGTTTTATAACGGCATCCGGATGCTGTGCATAATAAGATGAATAAAAGTTTTTACAAGCGTCCTTGCACTTGTTCAATATGTCTTTGGCCTTGAAACCATCTTGAATCCGAATGAACGTAACGATATCCTCCCAATAACCTGATGGATTTGCCCATTGGGCATCCAGCATCGGCGAATCAATGCTGAAAATGATGTCTGCTGATGGGAGTAAAGAATTATGCAGATCGTCAAATATTCCATTTACAATATATTCCTCTCCTGCACAGGTCAATGGTTTTCCCATTGCATCATTGTCGATTTTTGCCGCCAGACTCCCGGAGATCAAAACCGATTTACGATCTGCCAGTGACAACGGTGAGCCCTCGGAGAATTTGATATCAAAGAATGTGAAGAAATCCCGACTGACCGCAATACCCAAGGCACTTAGTGTATTATCACCAACGGATATCGCATTGTTCCCGCTAACGTAAATCTGAGCATACCGGTCGATTTCTGGAACTGCCTCAATCAACTCCTGCCCCAATCCTATTGTCGTTTCAAATGATTCATCGACTGGACAAACGGCATAGACGCGTTTGAACTCCTTTCCGTGGTCTATTTCCCATTTGTCAGAAAAGAAAGACAAAAGTGGAATGGTAAAAGCCAAGGCAACACTGATACCTATCACCTCTACGATGATATACCATTTATTCCGGAACAGAAAACGCAAGTATTCAATCATGATTGTATAAGGTCTGTAAAGTTTCTTTACACTTTATTAAAAAATAGGGTTAAATACGTATAAACCGACAAAACCGTGCCAATAAGTGTATTGCCCTTATTCTGTGCAAGTTACACATTTCTTGAAAAGAAAAACTGTAAAGTTTCTTTACACTTTGTAAAATATGTAAAGTCTGAAGAAACCGGGAAGCCAGTTGCTCATATTGTGGGGTACAGATCTCCGATACAAGCTTACCTCCTGATCCATATCCGGCCCCAACTGTGATATCATCTGTGAAACCCATTCCAGATGTCTATTTATGAATGTGGTACATTAATGGAACAAAAAAAAGCTCTCTAGATACCTAGAAAGCCTTTTTCTGTGGTGTCACCGGCTTGCAAACTTGATACTTCCTGCAACAGTTTTCCGTATCAAGTTCGATTCTTACCTCCTATTTGTTACTTCCTGCAATTAAATGGAGTAAAAAATCAGTTATACATATAGTTATACACCCTTAGTTATTCATACCATTTCAAGTAGCCAGTTGTTGTACTTTACTATCAAGCATACACTTGAGAATGGGAGCCCGGCTTTCTATGACAGTGAGATTTATACCTGTGACATAACTGGTGACATCACCTATGACATCAACATTTTGTTTGATATAATCAGGACCTAGTATTAAATATCGTGTAGTCATCCAATACATATTCTGTCTGTTTACAACCATAATATTACCAAGCATCCAAAACGCCTGACAATCAATGCGCTACTTATCCGATTTACACCTTTCCTAGAATTTTAAGCACTTAGATCCACACCTTTCCGATATTTCTATAAAGCCATTTGACAAAACATTAATCAAGCACAATTTTCACAAGAAACATTCAACAATAAATCAATTTTTACCAAATGTCCTCTAAAAACAAACTATAAATCAATTTACAAACCCTTTTGTCATATCGTACAGAACCGAATGCACGCATATCATCACGTAATAAGGCAGCGCATAGTTCCTTGTGTCTCTCCTCGCCACTCATATGTAACTTTCCTTCTAAAATAGCTCCATTTGGTCATCTCAGAGGTGTGATCGCTGAAGTGTGTTAAAATAGTATGAGTTATATAGTTTTTAAAATCGTCTTAATTCTATACATACAGTAATTTTCCTTACATAGATCTTTAATAACCCATTTAGCTTCTTTAATCACTTTGTTTCTTGCAAAATATTCCAATAAAGCTGGTTTGATTTTAATGTTATTATATTTATCTTGAATCAATTTTTTGTATTTGCTTCTATCCGTATAATGATAATCTAATCCGTATTTATTCAAGAATAACATTAAAAATAAATGGAAAGATTTTAATATATTGTATTGATTGTTGAGTTCATTATCTTCAGTGTTTCTAATAAAATCAACAACAGTGTGAATATCTGTATAATCGTCCTCTATTTTCTGAATAAAAGTTCCATATGATATTACAGAATCACCGTTTTTAATGTAGTTTACATATATTTTTATATTATCTTTATAAAAATGGGCTTCATCTTTTGAGTAATTGTATCCAAGGTCTTTTAACAACTCACTCTCACAGAAGAAATGCTTCAGTACCTTAATATATTTTAAATATTCTTTCTCATCTTTTGCTGCCACAGAGAAATCAAAATTATATATATCGTCTTCAGCCCTGTCTATCCAATATAGGAAACACAAAAATCGGTATGTAAAGCTTTTAATATAATAACATTTGTCATGTTGCTTTATATCTGACTCTTTGCAATTATGCCATCTCTTATCTATATTTTGGGATAAATTCCAAAGTCTATAATTAAGTTCTTCTGCAGATCTTATTAATGGAGTTTTGCTACTTGCCAGTTTTTCTTTTATGCCCATTCTCTGCTTAAAGGTATATTCCTTTCTCAGTTTATATCCAATAATATATTTCTCTCTGATAAAGTTGATTATAAGTGGAGTTAGGCATATTGCGATGCTTGTTATAGCACTAATAATAGCACATTGTAATGTGCTGTCTAATTTGCAAAACCAACCAATCATAATTCATTTATTTTTATCGTTTCATCTTAGCCATAGCAAATACTGTAATTCAGTTAGTTTCTGTTTTATTTAGCAGGTGCAACTATTCCCGTTTATGTGTTGCCACCATCTTCCATTGTATTCAAAACGAAGTTCTGCCTTGAAATTGTGATTGCGGCACGCGAGGCAGTACCTATTTGCTTGGTTCTTAAAAGCGGCACAAGGTCTTTTTCTTGATTTGCGATCACTTCTCACCCATATAATATTGCCACCTTGAATTGAATTATAAACATTCTGATTAGCCTCGGAACCATGATGTGGGGCCGTGATAATTATATTATTAGGATATGGTATAACACTTTGGCAAGTACAATCTGAATCGGCAGAAAAACGCACGATAGGTGTATTTGCTTCTGCATACTCAAATACCAAAGAATACTTGTTCTCGTCCGTTAATGTTAGAGCATACATAAACTCTTGTACTCCTTTAAGTTTCTTAATTTGATGCATCTCTTTTGAGTTTAGTGCAGTAAATCCATAATCAATGTAATTGTTTACACATCCATTAGCAGGCTCAAACCATCTAATTATACAACCACGCTTATATGCCAGTCTCGCTATTTTCTCAATGTTCTTCAATTTTATTAACAGAGATAGTTTATTGAAAGAAAATCTGAAATATGGCCAAAATTCATATCGCAGATCACTATGTGCATAATCCATAAATCTTATATACATAGGCAAATTATCTTCGAACTCATCACAAGATATGGACTTTAACTCCCTATCATATAGGGAGTCAATATCTATATCATCAATATGATATTCTTCAGGCTCAAGAATCTCTCGTGGGATACCATTATCCACAACATATTGTATAATACTTCCGAATAACCCTGGCAACCAGATTTCATCTATAGTAACACTCCTGGTACCCAAAATTCCAATAAAACCATTAGTATGATCGAAATCATTGTGAGAGCAGATGGCCAAATTCAGATGATTAATCTTTTTCTTCCTTAACAATGACTCTAAACCACTTTTACTACCTCCGGAATCGAATAAGCATTTCCAGTCATCCTTCTCTAAAAGAAAGGCATCGCCTTGACCGACTTCTAATGCACTAAATAACAAACTCATAATTCATTTATTTTATTGATCCATCTTAGTGTAATTCGATTTGTTTTGCGTTGTATTTTTGCTTTATATATTGTAAAAAATCACCTATTCGTGAAATCTTTATATGTTATCACATCAACATACGAGTTTTCAAAACTCAGATTTGTTCAAATTATTAAGAATAGGTATAATAGCCATATTGTCACCGAAAACAAAGATCTTATCTTCGCGAAATTCCTCAATCAGATTCGGCGTATTTTCCAGTCACTCTGTACCATTGTATACAACACCCATTACTCCTTTCCATCCTTATGCTGCAGATAGAATAGTTGTTTCTGTGTTTCTATCTCCGCACGAAGTTCTTCCTCTGAAGGCAGGTATAATTTATATTTAGAAGCGAATAGCTGATCATTTCCGTGCATTATTGAATATCGGGCTATATCATCATCTGTATCGGCGCAAAGAATTATGCCAATCGTCGGATTGTCGTGTTCCGTACGCTTTAACTCATCATACATCCTGATATACATATCCATTTGTCCCACATCCTGATGAGTCACCTTTGATGTCTTGCAATCAATCAGCACAAAAGCTTTAAGGATATAGTTATAGAATACCAAGTCAATATAATAATCCTGCTTCTCAGTATGTATGTGCTGCTGCCTTGCAACAAAAGCATAGCCCTTACCAAGTTCCATCATAAACTTCTGCAGATGAGTGATGATAGCTCCCTCAAGGCGCGATTCTGTAAAATCAGTATTCGGAGCCAAGCCAAGAAACTCTGCCACTACAGGATTCTTCACAAACTCAAACTTGTCTGTATCCTGCAATGGCGCTGTAATCTCCAGCATCTCCTTTTCAACAAGATCTTTATGCTGAGACTGAAGCAACCTATAGTAATACTGCGAGGAAATGTTTCTTTGAAGAGTACGCACGCTCCAGGTCTGACTTATAGATTCCTGCATATACCAAGTGCGAGCCTCAGCGTCCTGCACCTGCAATAATGTCCTGTAATGTGACCAAGATAATAGGATTGCTGATTTTCCACACGACGTGTGGAAAATCTCTGGGAACAACTTATAGAACTCACAGAACTGATATAAGTTACTCTTGGTATACCCCTTACCATACTCATCCGTCAATTCCTTCGAGAGTCTTTTGATCACGTTTGCTCCGTAAGCAGCACGATCTTCCCCTTGAAGTTCCTCTTCTGCAATACGCTTCCCCAACAACCAGTTTCTCTCCACCAATGCGACATTGACTGTCGCATACGCCTTCGCTCTGGCACGATCAATTATAGTCTTTGCATCATTCAACAAATTGCCGGTGCTTACAAATAGAATATCCTGTTCCATCATAACAATATTTAATGTCGCTAATATAGTGATATTTATTCAAATGCAGTCATTAAATAAGCTAATATCTAAATGGTTATCATTCCTATCTTAAACATACAATCAAATCACCGCAAAACACGAAAAAACCGCAACAGAATCACTTCTATTGCGGTTTTGAGTGGTGTCACCGGGAATCGAACCAGGGACACAAGGATTTTCAGTCCTTTGCTCTACCAACTGAGCTATGACACCATTTTTGTTTTAGAACTACCCTTTCTTTCGATTGGGATTGCAAAGGTAGACAATTTTTCTGAACCTGCAAACTTTTCTTGAAAAATAAGTCAAAAATTTTCCTATCTTCGCAAACGGAATGGGGAAACCGGTCTACATATCAGTCATCCTCCCGCTGAAACTGGAGTGGGAACCGAGCTATAGTCTTCCTGAAGGCATGAGCCCGGAGGCGGTCTGTGTAGGCAAGCGTGTCAAAGTACGCTTTGCAAACCGCCTGTATTCCGGAGTGGTCACCGCTGTCGGAATCGTGCCTGATACCGATACCGCGAAGATAAGGCCGGTAGAGTCAGTAGAAGACGGACTTGAAAGCATATACCCTGAGGAGATAGAATTGTGGCGCAGGGTGGCTGACTATTATCTGTGTACGGTAGGAGAAGTGTACAAGGCTGCCTACCCTTTGGGGAAGGTCAATCTTGAAGAGGCCCATGCTGCATCTGTCGCCAGGGCTGCTGCCCGGCGAGAGAAACTTCTGGACTCCATGCGTCAGAAAATCTCCAGAATCGAAGACAGACTGAGACGTAAGCAGGAACTCATTGCCGGCAGCCGTGACGGCACGAAGGCCAAGGCAAAGTACATAGAGGAAGCCGTCAGGATACAGAAGGAACTGGAAACTGCAATCGAAGCCTTGATTGAAGCTGAAAAGGGGACGGATGCGACAGCCTCCGACCCGCAGGCGGCCGATGCGATGAAGGTAATTCTCAGCCCGGCCCAGCAGCAGGCCTACCGGAATATAAAGGATGGTTTCAAGAAGAAAAAGCCAGTCCTCCTGCATGGAATCACAGGTTCAGGAAAGACTGAAATTTACATAAAGGCCGCCATGGAAGCGGTCTCGAAAGGCGGGAATGTACTTTACCTTGTGCCCGAGATCGCCTTGAGCCGGCAGCTGGAGGAAAGGCTTTACTCCCATTTCGGAGATAGACTTTCCGTATTCCATTCCGCTGAATCGGCCGTGAGCCGAAGGAATGTGGCCGAGACCGTCCGATGCGGCGAAGGTTATGTCGTCCTCGGCACCCGTTCGTCCCTTTTCCTGCCCCACCATGGACTCAAGCTCATCATCGTCGATGAGGAACACGACGGTTCATACAAACAGGATTCTCCGGCCCCAAGGTACAACGGTCGCGATACCGCTCTGATGCTGGCAATGATCCACGGATCCGACATAATCCTCGGATCGGCCACTCCTTCGCTGGAGGAGCTGTATAACTGCGAGTGCGGGCGGCATACCCTTGTCGAACTTAAGGAGCGCTATCACGGAACGGAAGATTCCGAGGTGGAAATCATTGATACAAAGGCGGAAAGGCGCAAGAGGGGAATGGTGGGCAATTTCTCCCGAAAGCTCATTTCCCATATTGAAAAGGCGCTCTCGGATGGGGGACAGGTGATGATTCTGCGTTCGCGCAGGTCCTGGGCTCCGGCATTGCAGTGCGATTCGTGCGGCGAGATTCCTAAATGTCCGCATTGCAACGTAAGCCTCAGCAGGCATATGTCCGGGGGAGACAGGCTGCTCTGTCATTATTGCGGCACATCTGTTCCGTATACGGGTTCATGTGCCCGGTGCGGAGGGGAGCTGAAGGCTCTCGGAGCCGGCACGCAGAAGATCGAGGAAGAGGCACAGGCTCTTTTCCCGCAGGCGCGTGTGGCAAGGCTTGACAGCGATACTGCCCAGAACAAGTCATATGAGGCCAGGACCATCAAGGCTTTCGCTGACGGCGAGATCGACATTCTGATCGGAACACAGATGGTTACCAAGGGCTTTGATTTCGGAAATCTCAGCCTTGTCGCTGTAATTGCGGCAGATGCCTTCCTCGGCATTCAGGATTTCAGAGCCGATGAGAAATCCATCCAGGTGATGGAGCAGTTCCGCGGAAGGTGCGGAAGGAGGGAAAGGAAGGGATTGTTCGTGATCCAGACCTCTCAGCCGGAACATCCCGTCTACCGGAGGATTATCGCAGGGGATGGCGGATGTTTCAACCGAAGCCTGCTGGAGGAAAGAAAGGACTTCGACTTCCCGCCTTATACAAGGATGATAGAGATTTCCGTCCGGGGCTTCCGTGAAGATGTCGTTGCTGAAAAGGCAGGTGTGCTTGCCGGATGTCTGGCGAAGACCGCCGATGTCACGGGGCCATATGCTCCTGCCGTTGACAAGGTTGCAGGACAGTTCATAAGGGCCATCCGCCTGAGTCTCAGAAAGGACAGACAGCTCTATATACGTAAGGATGAGATACGCAGGATAGTGAATGAATTCGAGAAGTCTTCAGGACGGGACTGCCACATTACCGTCAACGTGGATCCTTCATGATGACATTTATCTGTTCCGGGAGGACTTCCATTGTGGTATGGCCTCTTCCGATAACCTCTCCGTCAACTTCTACCGGCTCTGCATCTGCCTGACACTCAGGGATTATGCTGACACTACGGCATTTTGCCAGAGTGAGTACGCTTACCTTGTGGAATGTACCGGTAAACAGCTTCGGAACCTCTTTGGCTATGATCCATAAAGGAATATCAGGAATCACGGTGACATCCAGCAGGCCGTCTCCCAGTTCTGCAAGCGGAGTCTGCCTCATTCCTCCTCCGGAATATTTTCCCACTCCGAATCCGAGGGACAGGTACTTGCCGTTGAATATTTCCTTTCCGTCGCAGATGATCCTGGCTTTTACAGGCACGCGGTGTCTTATGCAGTATAGAAGTGCGCTGACATACAGCTGCTTGCCCCTTCGTCCCTGTTCCTTCTTCCGGTTCACGATCTCGCACACGCGAGCATCCAGGCCGATGCCGCCGATGTTTGCCATGTATGAAACCGTATCGCCGACGGTAACTCTGACCATGTCCTGAAGCCCCGTACGACCCTTGGCGATGACCTCGACTGCACTTCGGATGTCGCATGGTACGCCGGTGGATTTCACCCAGTCGTTTCCCGAACCGACCGGCAGAACACCAAGGGTTATGTCGCTGATGCTGACATCCGTGGTGTCGGGAGCATATACGTGTTCCGCGATTCCGTTGAGGACATCATGTACGGTGCCGTCGCCGCCTACCGCCATGAACTTGCGGTATCCCATGGCGCAGGCCTTCCTGCTTATGGCGATGGCGTTGTCCGCCCCTCCGGTAAACATCGCCTTGTACGGTACTCCGGCCTCTTCAAGCATCACTGCTGCCTTCTTCCATACGGAGCCGGCCTTCTTCGAGGCGGCAAATACATTGACCACAACGAGCCATATGTCCTTCTTGTCGGAAATGTTCATAGGTGTTGACAATTTATCAACAAATGTAGTAATTAAAAGATGATGTGTGAAATAAATTTAGTAATTTTGCAAGGATTATGTCCTAATGAAAGACAGTATGGGAAAAGTAATAGCAATAGCAAATCAGAAAGGTGGAGTAGGCAAGACAACCACTGCGATAAATCTGGCGGCGTCGCTTGCGGTACTGGAAAAGAAGGTGCTTATAATTGATGCAGACCCCCAGGCAAATACGACGTCCGGCCTTAACTTTTCTCCGGACAATGACCAGAAGAGGACGCTCTATGAGGTGATGATCGGCGCTATCGGTATCAGAGATACGCTGATACAGACAGAGATTGCGAATCTCCATATGATTCCGTCGCATATCAACCTTGTGGGAGCGGAGATCGAGATGCTCGGTAACGATAACAGGGAGTCGGTCCTCAAGGATGCGCTTGCGCCGCTCAGAAACGAGTATGATTACATAATCATCGACTGCTCTCCTTCCCTCGGTCTCATAACAGTGAACTCGCTTACAGCCGCAGACTCCATAATAATCCCGGTTCAGCCGGAATTCTTCGCCCTTGAAGGTCTTGGAAAGCTTCTCCAGACCATCAGGCTCGTACAGGGAAGACCAAATCCGTCACTTACCATCGAAGGCTTCCTCGTGACCATGTTTGACGGAAGAACCAAGGTACACAACCAGGTCCTCGGAGAACTGCGCGAGCATTTCGGCACAATGGTGTTCGATACGATAATCCAGAGAAACATAAGATTGAGCGAGGCACCTTCCCATGGAAAGCCTATCATTCTGTATGATGTTATCTGCAACGGTACGACAAATTATCTTAACCTTGCCAAGGAAGTACTTGAAAAGAACAGTTAGAAGATGAGCAAACAGCAGAGAGGACTCGGAAAAGGTCTTGGAGCATTACTTGGAGATAGTGCGGACCTCAGTCAGATCAGAAAACCCGTAGGTTATGTAAATAAGGAAGTGGCAGGAACAGCCGTAGAGCCTCAGCAGGCCATGGCTGACATTCTGCGTATCCCTGTGGATATGATCGAGCCGAATCCTTTCCAGCCAAGAATGTCCTTTGATCAGGATGCTCTTGAGGAACTTGCGGAGTCGATCAGGACTCTGGGTCTGATCCAGCCCATCACGGTAAGACGCAAGTCAGACGGAAGGTTCCAGATCATCAGCGGAGAGCGCAGGTTCAGGGCCAGTCAGATCGTGGGAATGGATATGATTCCGGCCTATATCAGGGATACCAATGACCAGGGTATGCTCGAGATGGCTATCGTCGAGAATATCCAGAGAGAGGACCTTGACCCTATTGAGGTCGCGATGAGCTATCAGAGACTTATCGAGGAATGTAACCTTACCCAGGAGCAGATGGCTGTCAGGGTCGGAAAGAAAAGGGCATCTGTGACGAACTTCCTCCGCCTTCTCAAACTGCCGGCTAAGATTCAGCACGACCTTAAGGTGGGCCTTCTCAGCGTGGGACATGCCAAGGTTCTGCTTGGAATAGAGGATGTAAGACTTCAGGAGTATCTGTGCGATCTTGTGATAAAGGATGGCATGTCGGTCAGACAACTCGAAGAAAAGATCAGGAAGATGTCAGAGCCGAAGAAGACAGCGGATGATAACGGACAGGAACTTCCAGAAGAGTACTTCAAGGTACTTGAGATAGTCGGCAGGTATTTTGAAAATAATATCAGCCTGAAGCGGAATAACGGCGGAAAGGGGTCCATGACCATCCACTTCAATTCCGATGAAGAAATCAGAAAGTTCCTCAAGGCAATAGAGAAATGCACGGAAGAGTAATACGATACATATTCACATTCTTTCTTTTTCTTGCAGGCTTTGCATTTGAAGGCAAGGCCCAGTTCAAGGAGGAGGCGTTTCAGCAGACATACAACGACAATGCTGACTCTACGGCAGTGGCAGATACCGCAGACAAACTGTTCTCGTTCAAGGAATGGGGACGTGGTATCGCCCACAAGCAGGAGATCGAGATCGGTACCATGTTCGCAGGCTCCGTATTCGCCCCCGGTACAGCCCAGATCTATAACCGGGACTACTGGAAACTTCCTATAGTATACGGTGGCATAGGTGCCCTGGCGGGTACCGGAGGATATTATCTCCACCAATACAAGAAGACCAAAAAAGCATTTGAGACTTTCGAGCTTGACAAGCTTGCATTTGAGACAGAGACTGGCACTCCATATCCGCACGAAGCTCCGGTAGTGGATATGAGGGCTAAAAGGATGGGAACCTGGCTTATGGCTGGAGCCGGACTTGTATATTGGGGCTCGATGATGGACGGACTGGTATGCTACCAGAGCGACAAGGAACCGCTTCCGGGCAGAGCGACCCTGTATTCCCTGCTGCTTCCCGGTCTGGGACAGATTTATAACGGAGAGCTCTTCAAGGTGCCTATCTATTGGGGTGGTCTTCTTGTGTCCGGTCATCTTCTGATGAACTACAATAGTAACTACAAGAGATTCAAGAGAATACATAACGAGGCTTCAAGCACCGACCCGGAGGTGAAGGATAATGTGCCTATCGATGCAGAAACCGCCAAGTGGTACAGGGACGTATACAGACGCTACAGGGACTATTCCATCCTGGCGACCGTCGCCGTGTATGTGCTTCAGATCATCGATGCCAATGTGTTTGCATACATGCATGACTTTGAAGTCACGGATGACATAAGCATGAAAGTGGAACCAGCCGTCATATCGCCATATAACGAGTATGCGATGCACCCGGGGGCAGTCACCAATCCGGTCGGCAACGCTGTCGGCATGAGGGTGGGCATAAGGTTCTGATACATATGAAACTGAATTGACCATGAATATAAGAAAGATCTTTGCAGTCGCTCTGGCGGCTGCTTTTGCGGTAACATTGAATGCTCAGGAGGCAGGAGAAGGTGTTGCCGTTGCCAAGGAAAAGAAGAAGATGCAGCTCCAGCTGGTGAAGAAGGCTGACCTTATCAACGAGAATACCCGGCTCAGGGAGGAACTGGACTCTCTCAGGAACGAACTGGAGAGATACAGGATGGAACTGGCTTACACTGACAGCCTTACTCTGGAGATGATGGAGGTTTATGAGGAGAATGAGGGCAGGGGTGCTGCCGGCATCAATCCTGAGGACTATACTCCTGAGGTGTCGGACAGTCTTCTTAGTCTCTGGTATGTGCACAGCAGGGTCAGCGCTGACGATATCAGCGAATATGACATGGACTCGGTGCGTTTCCAGTCGAATGTTTCGGACGAAGTCTATATCGAAAGGATCAGGCAGATGAATTCCTTCATCACTCTTCCTTACAATGACATCGTCAAGAACTATATCATCCTGTATTCGGAAAAGATGTCTGCCAAGATGTCCGAGATCCTCGGTCTGAGCAGGTACTATATGCCGATCTTTGAGGAGATACTCAACAGATATGACATGCCTGAGGAACTGAAGGCAATGGCAGTCATCGAATCCGCCCTCAATCCGAGAGCGGTGTCAAGAGCAGGTGCAAAGGGTATGTGGCAGTTCATGTATGCTACTGCAAAGATGTACGACCTTCATATAGACTCATTTGTCGACGAGAGGCTTGATCCTGTCAAGTCTGCCGAGGCTGCCGCCCAGTATCTAAAGGATTCATATGAGATCTTCGGCGACTGGAACCTTGCCATCGCCTCGTACAACTGCGGCGCCGGCAATGTGAACAGGGCTATACGCCGAAGCGGCGGAAAACGGGAGTTCTGGGATATCTACCCTTATCTTCCTCGTGAGACAAGGGGCTATGTCCCTGCATTCGTAGGTGCCCTCTATGCCATGAACTACTATAAGGAACATGGAATAAAGCCGGCGGCCATCGAGATGCCGGCTCATGTAGATACCTTCAGGATTAACAAGATGCTTCATCTCAGACAGGTGAGCGACCTTACCGGTGCTCCATTGGATGAACTCAAGAACCTCAATCCTCAGTACAGCCACGAAATTATCCCCGGCAACGACAGGGAGTATATACTCCGCCTTCCATATAATTATTCAAACGCCTTCATAGACAATGAGGACTCCCTCTACAGACATAAGGCTGACGAGTATTTCAACCCTGTGACCCTCAAGAAGATCAAGGACGGTGCAGACGGAGAGAGAGTCGTTTATACCGTCAGAAGCGGTGACTACCTCGGAAGAATTGCGAGCAGACATAGATGTACGGTTGCCCAGATCAAGAGATGGAACAATCTGTCCAGCAATAATATACGTGTAGGGCAGAGACTGGTGATATATAGGGGTGGAAATGCTCCTGCATCAGCTTCGTCATCTTCTTCGGCAGCCAAGTCAGCACCACCGGCAAATGCCACGACATATACGGTCAAGAGCGGTGATGTCCTTGGAAAGATCGCTGAAAGACACGGATGTACGGTGGCTCAGCTTAAATCATGGAACGGACTGAAGAGCAACAATATCAGGGTTGGACAGAAGCTCATAGTGGCAGCTCCGGCAACCAAGGCTTCACAGGCGGCTCAGACCTCCAAGGCGGCATCTTCATCAAGCGGTGAGTATACGACATATGTTGTCAGGGAAGGAGATTCATTCTACAGCATCGCGAAGAACTATCCTGGCGTAAGTGCGCAGAACATCATGGACTACAACGGCCTGAGCAGTTCGAAGATCAGACCGGGAATGACCATAAAGATTCCTAGGAAATAGACAGGTTGACCTGCAGTTTAAGCTCGGCTTTGCCGGGCTTGACTGTTCCTATGACGTAGACCTTGCCTCGTCTCGAGAACTTCCATGCCGTGTACATGGTCGTCCATGCCCCTCTGCCGTAGAAGGCAGGCACGGAAAAATTTCCGGGACTGTTCCTTTCGTATGAGTAGATGCGGTCCTCCCATTCGTCGACTATATACACTCCGGTCTTCACAAAGACAGACAGCTTTTCTGATTTCCATCCTCCTTCCACATATGCAAGGAATCCTGTCCTGATATGTTTCAGGACATTTATTCTTGACGATGCAGTAAATCTTTTCCCTGTCCACGTCAGGTCTGCTCTCAGGTCGGTCCTGAGGCGTCTTTCCCATGTCCTGTACCTTTCTGACAGTCTCAGCTTGAGAGTGATGCCGTCTGAAATGCCGAATTCCCAGTCAGCCACTCCCTTGAACTGCAGACCCTTTCCCGCCTCTGATTTTCCTGCAGGCAGCAGGGCCCCGTCAAGAGATATGCTTCCTCCCTGTCTGCCGTTCCCTTTTGCAATCTCCATGCACCATGAAGCCCCGAGCTCGTCGGAGCATCTGCTCCCGCTGCGAGGGGCGGCGCTGTGGGCCGGGTTGTATCCGGAGGGGTAACACCTCAGCTGGACAGCCATACGTATCCTTTCGCCGACCGGGAAGGTCGTTCCTGCAAGAGCCGCTGCTGAGCGGCCGACCCAGTCGAAGGCAATCTCAGAAAAGATATCCGTCCCGTTTATGCAGGCAGCGATGTCAGCGGCTGTCTTCATGTCCGGAATAAATGTCCGGCCGGTATCCGATCCTCTCTCGAATTCAATGTAATGGGTTGCTGAAACTGACATGTTCCTTCCGAACCATCCGAGATTGACTGCCGGGAGTACGGATCCCTTACTGAAACTGACTGAAGAGGTCGCTCTGAATCGTGAGCGGTTGTACTCTCCCGCGATTCCTGTAAAGGCGTTGCTTCCTGTGAATGACCACGAAGCTGAAAGTCCTGTTCCGGACATGTAGAATGAAGATATCTTCGACAGACCTCCCATCGACATTCCGTTCCAAAGGGCAAGCCCCTGTCCGAATCTGAGGTTGTACCTTCCGGTTGTGATTCTTAGCGGTATTCTTCCGGACTCCCAGCCCAGATTGCCGGTCAGATGCTCAGGTGCAGCGGATTTTGCAGAGTATGACCTTGAAATACCGAGGCTGTATGTCACTCTCCTGCCTATGCCTCCCTTGGCCTTCAACCCGTAATTGCCTTCATTCAGCCTTATTCCTCCCTTTACGGCGATGTCGCAGTAACCCTTGCTTGCCGGTGTATTGCCCGACGATAATGCCCCGCCTTCGAGGGTTATGAACGGAGCAAGGACGGCTGCACTTTCACGGGTGAATCCGTCTACGGAAGAAAGCTCGTTCAGGGACAATATGTCTCCATGCCTTGCCCTGTAGTCTGCAAGAGACGCTGCCTGGTAGGCGCTGAACAGCCCGCATGAACGCAACCGCCCTATGCCTTCCGAATTTATACGTATCGGTCTTTCCAGATACTCCTGAAAGACTTCCACCTCATGCCCGCTGAGTTCTTCCGCGCTGTCACGACCCGTAAGCCTAAGTATTCTCTCTATGTCTTCGTGTGATTGTGCCGGCAGGACGATTGTCCTCAGGCAGACGATGAATGTCGTTATTCCCTTCCTCCACATGGCTTTTCTTTCTGTTTTGTGTCTAATTTATTCCATAAGGACTTAAACTTCGTTGTTTTACCCTAAAACAACCGCAGATTTTTCTTTTTTTTATAATCGTTTATTAAATTTGTATGATTATTCAACTGATGACTCTATGGAAAAGGTGACCCTCAAAGACAAGACGTTCAGACTCTCGATCCCTTATGAAAAGATTGAGAAGGCGATCGACAATGTTGCCTCACAGATAAATGCTGATTTTAGCGGATGCGAGGACATTCCAGTACTTCTGTGTGTGCTTAACGGTTCGATAATGTTTACGGCAGAACTTATGAAGCGCCTGAACTTCAACTGTCAGGTCGTATCTACCAAGCTCACTTCGTATGTGGGTACCAGCACTTCGGGAAACGTCAGGCAGGCTATGGGACTTACAGCGGACATCTCCGGCCGTCGTGTCATCGTAATAGAGGATATTGTCGATTCCGGCAATACCATAGTGGAACTCAAAAGGATACTTGCGGAAAAGGGAGCCTCAGAATCAAGGATCTGTACCCTTCTTCTAAAACCAGAAGCATATAAGAAGGACGTGAAACTTGATTATGTCGCGATGGAAATCCCTAACGACTTTATCGTAGGTTTCGGCCTTGATTATGATGAGCTGGGACGCAATTTCAAGGATATTTACATGTTGGACGAATAGCTAAACCCTGAATTATGAAATATTACATCTTGTTCGGCCCTCCGGGAGCCGGTAAGGGCACACAGGCTGCCTCAATGGTTGAGAAGTACAATCTGCATCATATCTCCACCGGTGCATTGCTCCGTAAGGAGATCGCTGCCGGAACGGAACTTGGAATCCAGGCGAAGACGCTGATAGAAAAGGGATGCCTTGTACCTGATGAGGTTGTTGAAGGAATGATCGAGAATGAGTTCAAGACAGTTACAGGAGTAGAAGGATTCCTTCTTGACGGTTTCCCGAGAACCCTCCCTCAGGCAGAGGCTCTTGACAGGATCCTTGCAAGGAATGCGACTGAGGTGACATCTGTAGTTTCGATCATGATCCCTGACCAGATGATCATGGAGCGCATAAAGGGACGCGCCCTCAAGGAAGGTCGCGCGGACGATGCGAGCGAGGATGTCATCAACAACAGGATACTTACCTATCATGACCAGACTGAACCGCTGATTGAATACTATTCAAAGACCGACAAGTATAACGAGATCGACGGAGTAGGAACAATCGATGAAGTACGCGACCGTATATTCGCTGTTATGGACAAGTTCTAAGGTTCTTGCATGTGTGGCGCTGACGGCCCTTCTTGCTGTCTTCGCTACAGGCATAAGCCCTGTATATACATTTGATGATCCGGTCCCTTTTCAAGGACCGGACATCTTTGATCCGTATCGTAACCTCGATACGGCCCATTGCTGGAAAAGGGCGAATTTCCACACTCACACCCGTGTTGACGGCATCTTCAATGAGTGTGAATACTATCCTGCAGAGGTGTATGACGCCCTTGCGAAGTTCGGATACGACATCGTCACATTCTCCAACCATAACGAACTGACCGTCCATCCCTTTGACCCTTCGCTTCAGGTCAATGTCTACGAGCACGGATACAATCTTTTCAAATACCACAAGCTCGTATTCGGAAGCGACCGGGTGAACCGTTTCGACCATCTTCTGCCCGTCTTTCCTTTTCAGAAGCAGTTCCAGCTGGACCTTCTCGGCAGGGACAGTGACCTGATACAGCTGAACCATCCTCTAAGGACCCACGGAACCTCGCGCTCACTGATGGAGAAGCTCAGCGGTTATCAGATCATGGAGCTCGACAGCGGAAAAAGCACGGAAAACGAATACTGGGACTGGGCGTTGAGTGCGGGGCATTACAGCTTCGCCCTTGCCGGAGATGACCTCCATTATCCCGACCGCTCAGGGCGCATAGCAGTCAGATGTGCCTTCCTGTGTACACCTACGGCGGAGTATGGTGACGTCCTGAGTACCCTTCTGGACGGCTGCTATTATTCAATGAGGGTACCTGACTATGGAAAGGGTGACTGGGAAATCAAATATGAAGAAAACAGGAGCCTGCCGTATGTGGAAGACATAGGACTTGACGGCGACAGGATCCGTATCAGACTTTCCGAGCATGCAGACAGCATAAAGGTAACCGGTCAGGACCATATGAAGCTCGCGATGGTAGTGGGGACGGATGGTATGGAATATGTCATGAGGCCGGAAGACCATTATGCCAGGATTACTGCATATTTTCCTGACGGAGAGGTGATATATACCAATCCTTTCGCCAGGTATGATGCCTCGGCAGGTCCCGGTCCTTTTGACGGCCCGGCACATAAGGTAAATGTCTTCATGACCATATTGTATAATCTTCTGCTGCTTGTACTTTTTGCAGGTACGGCGGTTTTATTGATAAAGATCGTAAGGAAATGAAATTTCTGAAAGGCAGGATAAAGCTGACCACCATGTGTGTGGTACTCAGCGTATTCACTTTAATCGCATATCATGTTCCTTTTTTCCGTCTCGTGCTCGAAAACACGGAAGGCGGACTGAACGGAACCCTTATTCTTGTCGGACTGGCCGTACTCATGCTGGCCCTTAACTTCTTCTTCTACTATCTTGTCCTTTATGCGGGACGCTTTGTCGGCAAGTGCATACTGGCCTTCATGTTCATAGCCGATGCGATAAGCCTTTATTTCATCAACTCCTACGAGGTGCTGATCACGGACAAGATGATGGGTAATGTCTACAATACCCAGTTTTCAGAGGCTTCGGGCTTCTTCTCCCTTTCCGCAGTCCTGTACGTACTCTTTCTGGGGGTCCTCCCTTGCATATACCTTTTCATGCAGAAGGTCGAATACGGCTCGATCCGCCGCTTCCTTGCGAACATCGGTGCCGGGCTCGGCATTGCCCTGGCGGTTGCCTTCGCCCATATGAAGAACTGGCCTTGGATCGACAGGAACTCGACCGAACTCGGAAGCCTTCTGATGCCGTGGTCATATACGGTAAACACATTCAGATACTTCAGTGCAGAGAAGAAGCGTAATGCCAAGGAAATCCTCCTTCCAGATGCAGAGATCGTCAGGGACGGAAAGGATGTATGCGTGCTTGTGATAGGGGAGTCCGCGAGAAGGGACCATTTCTCCCTCTATGGTTATGAAAGACAGACCAATCCCTATACTCCTGCAGACAGTGTGACTGTTCTGATTGCTGATGCTGCCGCAACCTATACAACCGCAGGTGTCAAGGCAATACTTGACCATGCCCCCGTCAACAAACTTTACGAAATCCTTCCGAACTATCTTTTCAGGGCAGGGGTTGACGTTTCCTGGAGGACCAGCAACTGGGGCGAACCTCCGGTCCATGTCGACAGCTACAGCAAGGTCAAGGACCTCAAGGCGAGGTTCCCGGAGGCTGACGACAGGTACGACGGCATCCTGCTTGAAGGCCTCAAAGAGGACATAATGGCTTCCGACAAGGACAAGGTACTGGTGGTCATCCATACGAACACAAGTCATGGACCGACATATTTCAAGAAGTATCCATCTGATTTTGAGATTTTTACCCCTGTCTGTACTACCGTCGAGATGTCGAAGGCGGACCACGCCGAGCTCATGAATGCATATGACAATACTATAGTATATACCGACTGGCTCATGCATAGCGTGATCTCTGTATTGAAGGAGATTCCGGATGCACGTACCTGCATGATATATGTCTCTGACCATGGTGAATCCCTCGGAGAAAACAACCTTTATATGCACGGCGTCCCTATGTCCATGGCACCGGCGGAACAGGTCGAGATTCCGTTCGTTGTCTGGGATTCCGATGATTCGACGACTGTCAAGCCTCTTGAGAAGGTAAGCCAGTATCATGTCTTCCACAGCATCATGAACTTCATGGGCGTGGACAGCCCTATCTATAACGAAGACCTGAACATATTCGAATGATACTCTTTATTGTCAATCCTATTTCAGGTCACGGCAGCAAGACCGCAGTCGTCAGCAGGCTTTCCAAGAAGGACTGCAGGGTGGTCTATACAGAATATGCAGGCCATGCGGAAAAGCTCGCCCGTGAGGCGGAAGAGGATGTTGTAGTTGCAGTTGGCGGAGACGGCACTGTCAACGAGGTCGCCCGCGGTCTCATCGGCACAGGAAAGACTCTCGGCATCATACCGCGAGGAAGCGGCGACGGTCTCGCCCTCCATCTGGGCCTCTCCCACGACCTTAACAGATGTATCAGGACCATCGAAAACGGAAAGACCAGGCTTCTCGACGCAGCAACCGTAAACGGACGGTATTTCTTTTCCGTCTGCGGTGTCGGGCTCGACGCCATAGTGAGCGAACGGTTCGCCAAATCGGGCCGCAGGGGTCTTGCAAGCTATATCGAGCAGGCAATACATTCGTGGAAGGGACATAAGTCCGAGAAATATGTCATCGACATCGACGGTCGCAGGATGGTCCATGATGCGGTAATGGTCACGGTAGGCAATTCCGACCAATGGGGACACGGCGCGAAGGTCACTCCGCTGGCCGACAGCAGCGACGGAATCCTGGATGTCACGGTGGTCGAGGATTTCAAGGACATCGACATTCCGATGCTTGCATACCGTCTGATGACAGGTACTGTCAACATGGCGGAGAACATCCATTGCTACAAGGGCCGTTCCATCGACCTGATCCGCGAAAATCCCGGCCCCGCCCACGCCGACGGCGACTGGTTCGAGGCCGGCCGCACCCTCGAAATAAGGATCATCGAGCATGCCCTGAAGGTCCTTGTACCTTAATCTCGCGATGATTCCAAAAGATTGATTATCTTTGCGCCTTGTAAAACAGAAGATTATGGCAGACAGCAATTTCATAGACTATGTAAAGATATATTGCCGTTCCGGTAACGGTGGCGCAGGCTCTACCCACATGAGGCGTGAGAAGTATGTTCCGAAGGGAGGTCCTGACGGAGGCGACGGCGGCAGGGGAGGACACATCATCCTCAGGGCAAACCCTCAGTTCTGGACCCTCATCCACCTCAAGTACCGCAAGCACATCATGGCGGAGCATGGCGGCGCGGGAAGCGGTCAGCTCCAGCATGGAAAGAACGGAGAGGACATCATTCTCGATGTTCCGCTCGGAACCGTTGCAAAGGATGCCGAGACCGGAGAAATCCTCTTTGAACTTGTGGAGCCTTATGAGGAGCGCATCCTTGTCAGAGGCGGCAGGGGAGGCCTTGGAAACAACAACTTCAAGACCGCAACCAACCAGACCCCGAGATATTCCCAGCCGGGAGAGCCTTTCGAAGAAGGCTGGTTCATCCTTGAACTCAAGCTTCTCGCCGATGTGGGTCTTGTAGGCTTTCCTAATGCAGGAAAGTCCACCTTGCTTTCTACCGTCTCTGCTGCAAGACCGAAGATAGCTGACTATCCATTCACCACTCTCGAGCCTAACCTCGGTATCGTAAGCTATTATGACGACAAGTCGTTCGTGATGGCTGACATCCCGGGTATCATCGAAGGTGCCCACGAAGGCAAGGGTATCGGAATGCGTTTCCTCAGACATATCGAGCGCAACTCCATCCTTCTTTTCATGGTTGCAGCTGACCAGGATGACATCGCGCAGGGTTATGAGGTTCTTCTGAACGAGCTTCGCGAGTACAATCCTGAACTTCTTGTCAAGGACCGTGTTCTTGCGATCACTAAATCCGACATGCTCGACGAGCAGCTCAAGGCTGAGATCGAGGAACTGCTTCCGACCGACCTGCCTCATGTGTTCATCTCTTCGTTCACTCAGGAAGGTCTTAAGGAACTCAAGGATATGCTCTGGGAGTCGCTTCATAGGGAAGTGGAGATTGAGGATGCTCCGGTAGTCCTCTTCCCGGGTGATGAAAACGAAATGGTATTGTAGGATGAGCGGTTTCTGGCAGACCCTTGATCAGGCGGACAGGCTTGCGACCCTTGAGATCAACAGCTGGCACAGCGCAGTCACGGATCCCGTATGGGCCTTCTTTTCGGACATACCTGTCTGGATCCCTCTGTATGTGGCGATAATCGTTTTTCTGATTTACAGACTTGGGTGGAAAAAAGGACTTGTTGCCATTGCGGCTGCCGGTCTTACCTTCGCATTCTGCGACCAGTCATCCAATCTTCTCAAGGCAATGACCGAGAGGCTTCGTCCCTGCAATGACCCGTACATGCTGGCCGCGGGACTCCATATATTGGAAAGCGGCGGAAAGTTCGGATTCTTCTCTGCCCATGCGGCCAATGCCTTCGGCCTGGCTACCAGTACCTTCCTTTGTCTTAGGATGGATGAAGGACTGAAATACAGGGGTTATGCTTACGGAATGTATATATGGGCGCTGATGGTATCTGTCAGCCGTGTGTTTGTCGGCAAGCACTATCTCGGAGATGTTATTGTGGGAATATGCGTAGGACTCTTTGCGGGATGGGTGTCCGCTTGTCTCGCGAGATATCTTGTAAAAAGATTTTTAGCATAAAATGCTGAAATATTTGACGGATTCAAAAAAAAGTATCATATTTGCATCCGCAATCCAAACGGGGGTATAGCTCAGTTGGCTAGAGCACCTGCTTTGCAAGCAGGGGGTCGTCGGTTCGACTCCGACTATCTCCACAAATCAAGCTCGACTGTCAAGTCGGGCTTGATTTGTTTTATAAGGGTCGGACGAGAACAGCGTGGGAACCAGAAAGTGCTTGTACATGCACCCACGCTTATGATTTACTTTATAATCATGGGCTTGTTAATACCGTGGGTGCGAGTTTTAAGGCATACATGAACCCACGGTATTTATACAATGTTAAGATTTTTTGTCAGTAATTATTAAATTTGCGTGTCGTTTGATTATTAATCAAGTTCGAATCATAATATGCCGCCAGTAGATAACCAGTACAAGCTAAGAAATCAGGAATTCCTTCAGGAATATGCTCAGAAACCCGGAGTCAACATCATGTTCAACGGGGTCATGTACAGGGTGATCAGCAAGGGAAGCGGTCCCAAACCTTCGCCTAAGAGTTTCGTCACGGTCCACTATTCTGGCAGACTCATCAACGGAAAGGTATTTGACCAGACCCAGAAAGGCCGCCCTGCCACCTTCCGCCTCAATGAACTGATCACGGGATGGATCACTGCCCTTCGCGAAATGCCTGCCGGATCGCGCTGGGAGATAGTGATACCTTACAATCTTGGCTACGGTTCCCGTCCTTCCGGTCCGATCAAGGCCTTCTCGACCCTTATCTTCGACATCACTCTTCTTGATGTCAGATAAGTCATTGCTTCTTCTTGAGACGGCCGCTTTTCCTCAGTGCTTCTGAAATTATCCACTGGAGCTGGCCGTTGGTTGAGCGGAATTCGTCTTCCGCCCATTTCTCAACGGCCTCCATGGTCTGTGCGTCTATACGCAGTACGAAACTCTTGTTCTGTTCCTTCGGCATGTCGCATATTCTAATGGTGCAATGTTCCTGCATTCACTACCGGCTGTGCGGACTCATCTGAGCAGAGGACTACGAGAAGATTGCTGACCATAGCCGCCTTGCGCTCCTCGTCAAGTTCCACAACCTCATTCTCCGCAAGCTGGTCTATCGCCATCTTGACCATTGAAACAGCGCCCTCGACTATCTTCTCGCGCGCTGAGATGATTGCATCGGCCTGCTGGCGGCGAAGCATCACTGCGGCGATCTCAGGTGCGTATGCAAGATAGTTGATTCTTGCTTCCACAACCTCTATTCCTGCCATCTCAAGTCTTTCTGACAGCTTCATTTCAAGCTGGTCATTGATCTCATCCGCATTGGACCTCAGACTGAGTTCGCCCTCATTCGCAGAATTGTTGTCGTATGCATAGTTGCCGGCAACCTGACGGAGTGCTGCGTCGCTCTGTACGGCAACGAAGTTGGCAAGGGCGTCCATGCGTGTCTCGCTTGCATTTGTTACTGACACATCCACCTGTCCGTTAGCGTTCTTTGTCGTGGTTGTAGCCTGCTTGGGCGCATCGATGTTGAATACCGCCTTGTATATTTCCTCTGCCTTGACTTTCCATACGAGAACCAGACCGATCATGATAGGGTTACCCATCTTGTCATTTACCTTGATAGGCTCTGCATTCAGGTTACGGGCACGGAGAGAGATCTTCTTTACGCTCATGAACGGATTGACCCACCAGAATCCTTCCTTCAGGAAATTTCCGCGGTACTTTCCGAAGAAGACAAGTACCCTTGCCTGGTTAGGCTCGATGACCATGAGGCCGATGAGTGAAATCAGAGCCACCAGTATGCCGATGCCTCCAAGGATTGCTGTGAGCCCCTTGTCGACATTTACTGCATGTACTATCCCCCATATGCTGACTGCGATCAGGGCAATTGCAGCGAAAAGCATAAGAAATCCATTGGCCTTAAAGCCTTTGTACTCGATGTTAGAATTCTGTTCCATAGTTCAATTCGTTTTAAAATGATATTATTTTGATATCACAAATATAGGGCGGATATTTTTAACTTCCAAATAATTCTTTTCTTGTCTCTTTGAAAAACTTTTACGACATTTGGACCCTTGTTTGATTTAATCTCTATATTCTATGAAGAAGATATTCGTCATTGCTCTTGGATTGATGCTGTGCTCAGGTGCAGCAGATGCTCAGAATCTGTTGGATAAACTTGGAAAGACTGTCCAGAAGAAGGTTGCCGAAAAGGTGACTGATGCCGTGAACAAGGAGGTCAGGAAGGCCGTGTCAAAAGGAAAGAACAGGAATCAGGACCCTCAGGCAGACGGACAGACTCCTGCACAGCAGCCTGTGTCTGCCGTATCCGTACATAAACCTCTCGTCAAGGACGAAGGACAGAACATTCCGCGCCAGGAAGGACTGGACTATATAGATGAATACGGCATAAACCATGGTGGCGGCATACTTATCGGAGATGTCCTCTGGGCACCTGTGAACTGTGGCTACCATGAGACCGACTATCCTTATGGAAAGCTTTACCAGTGGGGAAGGAAGCATGGCCAGGGCTACGGCGCTCCGTATGTCAAGGAGGAATATGAGATAAACCCTGACAAGACCACTGCTGAGATCGTCCCTGCTCCTGTAAAGCCTGCAGAGGCTCTCAAGTACCCGGACCGTTTCTATGCACGTTCAGACATGGCTTTGTTCAACTGGACCGATAACGACATGAGCCTGTGGTGTCCGCTTGTCTTCGAAGGCAAGGCGACAAAGCACCCGGAATACGATCCATGCCCGGAAGGATGGAGGGTACCTGAGCTTTTTGACTTCTACAGTCTTGTAGTGCATTATTCGGATTTTGTCCAATATCCGGAAGGAGGACCGAAGGGAAGGTGGTTCTCAGGACCGGCAGAATACGGTACGGATGTCCCTCGCATCTTCCTCCCGGCAACGGGTATGCGTACCAGGGATGGCGGCAGTCATTCGCGTGACAGCCAGGCCATATACTGGTCGCTCCGTCACGGTGGTGGCGAAGGTCTGATATGGCATCTTTATCTTAATGAGGACGAAGCGACTGTAGACCCGAGTGCCTTTCCGCACGAAGCCTATTCGGTCCGTTGTGTAAAGGACATCGAAGGTCAGACGCTTAAATAGATTCAGCAGCCAAAGGATTTTTTAGCATTTTCCAAGGTCTCGATCACGCGGTCGCACCATGCGTCGAATTCCGGATCCTCTCTCTGAAGCTCCGGATGCTCCAGCATATGGCGTACAGCCTTGCCTAAGCCCTGCTCCATACGTGTCGTCGCGCAGAAACCAGGTACTGCACGCTTGAGCTTGCTGCAGTCGAAGACAACTGTAGCTGCCTTGTCTCCAAGCAGTCCGCCTCTGAGATCGTAGGCTGGGGGAGCTATTGCAGCCAGATAGTCCGAGGCTACATAATATGGTTTGAATTCTACGCCAAGAGCATCAGCTATGCACTGATATATCTGGTTCCACGTAAGTGATTCGTCTGACATTATCTGGAAGACCTCTCCTATTGCCTGTGGATTGCCGAGCAATCCGATGAATCCTTTGGCAAAGTCCTCGTTCCATGTCATGGTCCAGAGCGAACTGCCGTCACCATGTACGATTACCGGCTTGCCCTCCAGCATGCGCTTGAGTACCTGCCAGCTTCCGTTGCTGCCGTTTACTCCGACCGGAGCCTCACGTTCGCAGAATGTGTGGCTCGGACGTATGATCGTCACAGGGAATCCGCTCTCCCGATAAGCCTTCATCAGTACCGCCTCGCAGGCTATCTTGTTACGTGAATATTCCCAGTAAGGGTTTGCCAGAGATGTCCCCTCTGTGATGACATGCTGACGTACAGGCTTGTTGTATGCAGACGCGGAACTGATATACACATACTGCTTTGTGCGGCCAGAGAAGAGTCTGATGTCACGTTCGACCTGCTGCGGAACGAAGCCGATGAACTCGCATACGGCATCGAAAGTCTCGTCGCCCAGTTTTTCCATGACCTCTTCCGGATGCTCGTTTATGTCTCCAGTAACCAGCTTGACGTTTTCAGGCAGTTCCGCACTTCGGTTACCCCGGTTGAGAAGCCAGAGGTCGTGTCCCTCAGCTGCAAGCTGTCTTGTGATGGCACTGCTGATGGTGCCTGTTCCTCCGATGATCAGTATTTTCATAGTCTTTCCTCCGTATATTGTTTATATAGTCTCTCCATTGCCTCGCGCAGCACGGACCTTGGTACTGCGACATTGAGCCTCATGAAACCTTCTCCTCCCGGATTGAAGGTTTCTCCGTCATTGAGAGCCAGACGTGCCTTGTTCACGAAAAGGTCCGTCAGCTGCTCATGTCCCAGGCCCAGACCGCGACAGTCAAGCCATACAAGGAATGATGCCTGAGGCTTGAGCGGCTTTATCTGGGGTATGTTTTCTGCCATGAAACTGCATAGCCAGTCGATGTTTCCTTCTATGTATTCAAGCATCTGGCGCCTCCATTCTTCCCCTTCCCTGAACGCCGCAATTGTCGCAATAGGGGAGAATAGCGGAGCCGCATTCAGTTCGTTCGCATGGAGCCAGCCGTAGAATCTTTGCCTTATGGATTCGGAAGGGACGATTGCATATGAACTTACTATTCCTGCAATGTTGAATGTCTTTGACGGGGCTCCGAACGTGATGCTGCATGCAGCTGCCTCAGGTGATACGCTCGCAAACGGGATATGCTTGTGCCCGAATAATGCCATGTCGCAATGGATTTCATCTGAAATCACGATCATGCCTCTGCTATGGCAGAAGGATGCCAGACGTTCGAGGGTTTCGCGAGGCCATACGATTCCTGCGGGGTTGTGAGGATTGGACAATATCAGCATGCGGCACTTTTCGTCGCACACAGCCTCAAGATTATCGAAATCCATTGAATATGTACCGTCCTTATTCTCATGCAGAGGATTATATACGACTTCGCGTCCGTTACCCTGCGGCACAAGGCGGAACGGATGGTATACCGGAGGCTGGATGATTACCTTTTCATCTTTTTCCAGCAAGGCGTTAATGGCCATGCCGATACCCTTTACAATGCCAGGAATGAAGGTCATCCAATCCCGTTCAACCTTCCATTGATGGTGGTCTTCTATCCATCTCATGACTGTCGGCCAGTATTCCTCCGGCTCGAGCGTATATCCGTACAGCGGATGCTCGAGACGTTTCTTCAAGGCATCTGTAATGAAATCCGGAGTCTCGAAGTCCATGTCCGCTACCCATAGGGCAGTCAGATCATCCCTGCCGTATCTCTCCTTCAGGATGTCAGTCTTGATCGCTCCCGTACCTCTGCGCTCGATTATTTTGTCAAAATCGTATTTCATCTCAATTGGTTTGATGCAAGAATTTAATAAATCCTGAGCAAAAGAAAAGGTTTGAGAATCCCGATCAAGTCGGGCACCAGTCCTGCCGGGCTGGTCTATTTCTTCCAGAGATTCGGAAGGAAACCGTAATAGAGGAGGCCTCTCCAGGTAGACCAGTCGTGACCGGTTTCACCTACGCAGAAGTACTCATATTCGATTCCGTGCTTGTCGAGAGCCTCTCTGAAAGGCTTTACGCGGAAATTGAACATACCCTTCTCTTCATCGCCACCCTGTCCGATGAACAGATAATCCACCTTCTCGTTGACTTCCGGGTCATTGAGGAATTCGCCGAGGGTCTCTTCAGGTCTGTTGTCACCTGCACTGAGGACACCGAAGTTCGCGAAGAGGTCAAGAGACTTCAGACCTACGAACATAGTGTGGCGGCCACCCATCGAGAGTCCGGAAATGGCGCGGCCATGAGGATTTGCGATGGTCTTGTAATGACTGTCGATGAATGGGATGACAGCCTCGCGATACTCACGCTCCATGATATCGAAAGTAAGGTCGGCGTGCTGAGGATGGTTGCGGTGAACGACCTGATTGTTCACAAGTACGATCAGCATCGGTTCTGCCTTTCCTTCTGCAAGAAGGTTGTCCATGATGAAGTTGACGCGTCCGTCATACATCCAGTTTGAAGGGAGCTCGCCGCTTCCTCCCATAAGGTAGAGGACCGGGTATTTCTTCTTTGGGTTGTACTGAGGAGGGGTATATACATAGAGTTCACGTTGTCCTTCGGTGACTGGACTGTAGTAGATATGACGTGTGATGGCTCCATGTGGCACATCCTTGGCGTCCCACCATGACGGTCCGTCACCGTGGACGATAAGTTCGCTATATGGAGGCATTGCGGTAAAGGATGCATATGTGTTGTTAGGATCGGCCATCTTGACACCGTCCACAACCAGATTGTACTGGTACATGTCCACCGGAAGAGGACCGATGGTCAGGGTCCAGATACCGTCTTCACCCTTTGTGAAAGGTATGTTTCCACGGACTCCCATTACTGTGGTCATTGCGCCTGAGAGGGCTACTGACTCTGCCTTAGGAGCTCTGAGGCGGAAAGTGACTGTCTGGTCGTCATTTACCTGAGGCGAATTCAGATTCGCGCTGAAGGGAATCAGTCCTTCGGTATCTTTCTGAGGGTTGTAACTGAGGTTTACATTCGACTGCTGGGCAGATGCCGTCAAGGCAGCAAGTAGCGAAATCGCCACGGTGATTAGTTTTCGGTTCATGATAGTGTTATTTTTCCGCAAGATACGAAAAAACTCATGATTCTGAAAGTCTGGTGCAAAAGTCTGTCACAAAATGCTTGAATCAGGGGATAATACACTAAAAATGAGGCACCCTTATGCGAAATAAGAATGCCTTGGCTATCTGTCCGCCAAGGCATTAATGAGTACTAAAGCAGTGTTTCGCAACAGTGCTATATTTCTATTCTTTATATCATTCCGTTTGTTCCGAGAATCATCAGCATGGTGTACCCAAGTACGAGTCCGACCGCTCCCATGATGATACCGGTTTTGACCATATCCTTCTGCTGGATCATACCGGTAGAATGGGCAATCGCGTTTGGTGGAGTACTGATCGGAAGGACCATTGCCAACGATGAGGCAATAGCCACACCTATAAGGAGAGTTGATACACCTCCCATCGGGGCAAGCATATCCTTCATGGCGCCTCCGGCAAGGGCAAGAATCGGAACCAGAAGGTTGGCGGTGGCAGTATGTGAAATGAAGTTTGCCAGAAGGTAACATATAAGACCCGACCCGATGATAACCACTATAGGAGACCACGACTCGAATGGAACAGAAGCTATCAGCTTCTCTGCAAGTCCGGTATCCTGAAGCGCAACTCCGAGTGCAAATCCACCTGCCACCATCCAGAGAACGCTCCAACTGATTTCTTCCAGATCTTTCTTTGTGATTATTCCTGTAACACAGAATATGACTACAGGGAACATTGCAACTACATTTGAATTTACTCCTGTCACCTTGTCCAGCATCCACATGAGGATGGTAAGAGCAAAAGTGACATATACGACGATTGACTTCCAATCCGTCTTTGATTCGCCTTCAATCTTAAGTTCTATGTTTTTCTGCTTGAATGGGAACATCTTAAGAAGTAATAACCATGAAATGACGAGAATCACAATTACATAAGGAAGCATGAATGATACCCACTGACCAAAGCCTATATTCATGCCGAGGACTTCATTCAGATATTTGAGAGCAATGGCATTAGGCGGCGTACCGATAGGAGTTGCCATACCTCCGATATTGGCTGCGATAGGGATTGACATGGCAAGAGCAATTTTTCCTTTGCCATCAGAAGGCAGGGACCGCAGTACAGGGGTAAGGAAGGTAAGCATCATCGCGGCGGTTGCAGTGTTACTCAAAAACATTGAGAATACTGCGGTAACCATGATGAATCCCAACAGAACGAATCTTGCCTGTTTTCCGAATGGTTTGAGAAGGACTCTGGCGAGAGTTACATCCAGACCGCTTTTCGTAGCTGCAATTGCAAGAATGAAACCTCCGATGAACAGCATTATTATAGGATCTGCAAAACAATGCAGGATGTCCTTGTAAGAAACTTGTGTGGCAATTTCCGATGCACTGAGACCTTTTTCAAAAAACCAGAAACTGCTGTCTGACGTTGCGAAAAGGAGCAGACCGACAATCGCCATAGATGTAGTCCATGCAGGAATGGCCTCGAATATCCACATAAGGATAGCAAATCCAAAGATCGCAATGACCCTCTGCTGTATTTCTCCTAGACCTTCAATACCGAAAACTGATGATGGAAGACACCATAATAATATAAGCACGGATATCGCTATCGCAAGCTTGATCATTCGTGATACTATTTTCTCGTCTCGTTTTTGTTTTTTCCATTCATGGTAGGCCTCTACCAGATGGATGCCATTGAATAACTTAAACATATCGCTTTGCATTAAATTCGGGGGCAAAGTTAGATCCTATAAAAAACGATCTGAAGGAGCTTTGATTGTTATTTTCGATAGCGACGATAGGAGAAATCAATATCAGGATGAATTAAATTGTTTTTATTAGTCTTAATTTTGCAGCCGAAATAAGAAAGGAATATGGAACTTCGACAATTGAAATATTTTGTTAAAGTAGCTGAATTACTCAGTTTCTCCAAGGCGTCAAAGGCTCTTTATATAACTCAAAGTACTTTGTCACAACAGATAAAGCAGTTGGAAGATGAGTTGGATATGGCCTTGTTCTACCGAACCAATCATAAGGTGTCTCTTACGGAGGCGGGCGAAACATTCCTCGAAGGTGCGAAAAAGACTTTGGCCGAAGCGGATGACAACAAGGCTAAGATCATGGATCTTGCCTCCGGACACAGAGGAACGCTCAATATCGGTGTAACTTATAGTTTCGGTTCAATTCTCACAGAAAGCGTGCTGGCATTCAAAAAACAGTTTCCAGATGTACATCTGAATATATGTTATAGAAATGTTGCAGAATTGATGGAACTTGTGTCTGAGGGAGAACTTGATTTTGCCTTGTCATTCAGGTCTTATGAGAAATTTGACAATGTAGAATCCAGAGTCCTGTTTCACAATAAATTAAGTATAATTGTGAGAGAAGATCATCCTCTCACAAGAAAAGATTGTGTAAGACTTGCTGATCTTGAAGGATACGAACTTATTCTTCCAAGTGCAGGTCTTCAGGCG
>SUYO01000033.1 GCA_015060385.1 Bacteroidales bacterium | reverse complement strand
CTGGTCATCTCCGTTTCCGAGGGTACCTATGTACATTCCCGGTCTGAGGCGGATGTGTTCTACGCCTTCCAGCGTCCTGATGTTATCGTCTCCGTAATTGTTCTGTATGATTTCGTTTGCCATATTCGTTTAAGGACATAATCGTGCAAATATAGCAATTTTTGTTGAAGGGGGCGATAAGTTTTTTGCCGAATCTGCCGATAAATTGTCTTATTCGGCCGACCTTCGAGCACCTTTTTTGCAATTATGCATTTTTTTGTAACTTTGCCGAATATTCTTAACCGAAATGAGACGAAATTGGATAGATAAGATCCGTATGTTTCTGGCTATATCCGCTTTGTCTCTGACTGCATCCTGTCAGGTGGATTTTCCCGAGTTCGACAATATGCAAGACCTTGGCACACAGGAGGTCGGCATTTATGCAGGAGGAGCCAGGACACGTACGGAAATGCTTTCGAACGGCCTCTCGGCCGCATGGACAGCCGGTGATGAGCTCGCACTATGGGCGAGGACTTCATCGGGCTCCTATGCATTATCGAATCAGGTATTCAAGACATACGGAATCGACAGCGAACGAGGATATTTCACTTCCACTCTTTCTTCAGCGATGGCGGACGGTACATATACATATATGTGCTGTTACCCTGTGCCGTCTTCTGTGAACGGAACAAAGGCGACATTCAATCTCCCGGCCGTGCAGGATGGAAAGGCTTCAGGCGGAGCTGATATCATGATCGCTACTCCGGTGGAGCATGGACCTCTTGCTCCTGTTCCTGATCCCGAAGATCATTCGGGCATGTCCTTGAGAATGAACAGGATGATGCATCAGTTCAGGTTCTGGGTTCCTAGTGCAGACACCAGACTGAATGGTGAAGGAATAGAGCGCATCATGTTTACTTTCCCTTCCCCTGTAGCTGGAGAAGTCACTGTCGACCTTTCAGATCCAGCCTCCTCGCCAGTCTTGTCAGGTACACAGGTTGACATGACCTTGATGCTTTCTGACCGTCTTTACAGATCGGATTCGGATGCATCTCCACAATATGCTTGTCTGGCTTTTGTACCGACTTCATTTAAGGCAGGCCAGACACTCTCGTTAAAGGCTTATACCGATAGTAAGGTTGTTCTCTTTGATCCTATTGATCTGCGTGGCAGGACATTCCTTCCGGGACATTCCACTCCTGTCAAGCTTAAAGTTGCAGATCTTAAGGAATTGGGCCGTTTCCGTTTTACCGTTTCAGCTAACAATCTCGGCGAAAATGCCAATTCGGTGACGCTTACCGCGCCGGCCGGATGCGTATGGGGTGATACCGGATCCAATGTATATACATATGCTCCGGGCTATGGAATCACGGCAGGAGAGACTTTTGAAATCATGTTCGAGGATATTGACGCTTACAGGGCTTTAAGTGGTCAAAGCATAACGGTGTCTTTTGATTCTGAACATGTCACAACGTCGGAAACAATCGTTCTGCCGAATATGACTACAGGTAATTCTACCAAGATTTCAGCTGCACTTCCTTATCTTCTTTACGAGGATTTCTCAACGGTATCTTCATTCTCGTCAAATGATGCATATAAGACATCAAGCGCTGGAAGCAAGAGTGCGTACAGCTTCCTGAACGGATGGACCGGAGGACGAATCGGTGCCGAGGCTTCGAAGTGTATCAGAATCGCATGCCGTCGTGAGACATCTGCAGACTATGACGCACGAGTTGACTCTGCTCCTATCATGCAGCTTAAGAAATCAGCCAGAATCAGTGTCACTTTCGACTATGGTATGAACAACCAGTTTGGTGGTATCTCAATCATAACCAATCCGGATGTAGGTCAGACATTCTTTGTCGGATATGTGACAAGTACGGAAGGATACAAGAGCGGATCTACTACAGGTACATTTGAAAGTGATAATCAGAGGTATGTATTCGAAAAGACAGGTTCATATGATTCGACCCCTAATACGGAAACATATTATCTGAGTAACATACCTACAGGAACAGTACGAATTACCTGGAGGACAGAAGTCCAGCATCAGGCCGGAACAAACAATACGACGTGCTGGCTTTATATCGACAATGTGAAAGTACAGATAGCAAATTAATAATTAACAAACATAAGATTCAAAAACCAGAAAAGATGAAACACTTGAAAACAATCATGAGTGTACTGGTGCTCTTGGCTGCGGTTTCATGCACCAAGCATCAGACAGCCGGAAACGGTCTGGTGAGCTTCGATCTTCTGAACAACCTTCAGGTTGAGGATGTTACCCGAAGCAAAGTATCGGACTACACCGCATTGCCTTCAGCAGGCAATTTCACCATCACCATCCTCGATGCAGGTTCGGCGACGGTCTGGAGCGGCAAGGTTTCAGCGTGGGATGCTGCAACTCAGCTTCCTGCCGGAAACTACTCTGTAAAAGCGAATTACGGATCGCTTGAGGAAGAGGGCTTCGATAAGCCTTATTTCTATGGAAGTCAGACATTTGCCGTTCAGGGCGGTCAGACGACTAATGTTTCAATTCCTGTAAGCCTTGGCAATACTATCGTAATGGTAGATTGTTCAGATGAATTCAAGAATTATTACAAGGATTACTCTTTCACAGTCAGCCGTGACGGAGCAGATATCGTCACTTTTGCAAAGGGTGAGACTGATGCCGCTTTTGTTGATGGCTACAAGCTGACTCTTGAAGGAACATTGACCAGCGAGACCAAGACACAGTCTTTCACAAAGGATTATTCATCTCTTTCAGAGGCTACTGCCTATACATTCTATTTCGATGTGACAAATGTAGGTGGTGCGACAATCACCGTGTCTTTCAATGACACTGTGGAGACTGTCAATCTCGGCGATTATGAACTCAATGACTAAGGAGGATTTACTATGAAGAAGATATTTATATTGTTGACAGCGGCTGCAGCCTTGTTCTCTGCCGCTTCATGTCAGAAAAGCCCGGTAGAGGCGAAGAATTACGGCTATCTGTCTTTCGGCGAGTTCTCTCTTGGACTTGATGAGGCTGTCGAGACCAGAGCGGCGGCAAACGGCAACTATGTCGTTATCGTTACTGATTCAGAGGGCAAGGAGGTCGTGAATACAACTTATGGCGCTCTTCTGGAGGATGGTGACTACCAGATCACTCTTCCTGCAGGAGACTATACTCTCGAGGCAAGGTCTACAAAGGATATCCCTGTAGCGGAATTCGAGCAGCCTGTCTATGGTACAAGCAAGGAATTCTCAATCACAGCAGGTGAGACTACATATGTAGGCGACCTTGTATGTACCCTCCTTCAGTGTAAGGTGACCGTTTCATACAGCGAGGAATTCCTCGCTTCGGTGACAGGCGCCGGCAAGACTACCGTCAATGTAAAGGCCGGCTATCCGCTTGAATATGTTCTCAATGCCAATGGAACATATGACCAGAGCGCGGGCTATTTCGAAGTAGAGGGCAGTACCATGACAGTAGTGTTCAGCGGAAATATCGAAGGCAAGAGCCAGAAGATGACCAAGTCTTTCACCAATATCGCTCCGAAGCAGTGGCGCCAGATCAAGTTCATCAAGAAGGTGAATGAACAGGGTAACGCAGTGTTCGATATCGTGATCAATGATCTCGTTGATGATGAGACACTCAATAACTCTCTGGTGATAGAGGAGGAAACCATCGGTGAGGATCCGGAGGCTCCTAAGGGAGACGGCGGCATCAAGCTCGAGCTTGACTATGAGGCTGGCTGTGATCCGGAAATCACTGATCTTGAGAATATTGTCATTGTACCGGTCGCTACAAGAGACATGGCCATGAGATTCCGTGCAACCGTTCCTAACGGTGTGAAGAAGTTCAATGTCCAGATCGATTCTGACAATGATTCATTCCTCAGCGCTGTTGATGCTGCAAAAGCAAGAGAACTTGACCTCATCAACCCGCTTCCGGACAACGATATCATTTTCCAGGTAGTGCCATTCCCTCACGGACAGGAACTCCTCGGTCAGACAGACATTGCATTCAACCTTGACGCTGCTCAGGATGCGATTACAATTTATTCTGGAAGACATACATTCAAGATGGTCATTGTCGATCAGACAGGCTGCAAGAAGGAAATTCCAGTAGTAATGGTTGTAGAATAAGGAGGGCGAGATATGAAAAAGATTCTTACAATTGCTTCTGTTGGTCTTCTTATGGTCGCTTCATGCGCAAAGACCGAACTCAAGGAAAACAATGAAGGAATGGGTATTCTCAGCGTTGACATGAGTATTGCTCCCCAGACCCGTGCATATAGCGAGACTGATCTCTATAATTCAGCTGTGGTGAATATCTACAAGGCTGATTTCAGCGGTCTCGTACGTTCTTATTCATATAATGACATTCCTTCTCCACTTTACCTTGCAGCGGATTCATATCGAGTGGACGTGCTTGCAGGTGAGGCCACTGCCGCAAATCCGGCTGCAGCTTCATGGGAGAACAAGAGCTACAAGGGCTCGAAGGAATTCACAATCACAGCAGGCAATGTGACTAATGTCCAGGTTGTTGCCAGCGTGAACAATGCTGTGACAAACATCACCTTCGATCCTACAATCGCAGAGAACTTCAAGTCTGGATATACTTTCACTATCGGTCTTGATGAATCTTCTCAGCTCGTCTACAATGCATCGAAGTCAGGCGCAGACGGCTACTTCATCGTAGCAGGTCTTGTAGAGCCTGCCTTTACATGGACATTTGAAGGCTCTCTTCTTGACGGTACCGCGTTCAGCAGGACTGGTACCATCGACGGAATCCTTCCTGGCAAGCTTTACAGGATGAACCTCATGTATACTGTGAAGGATGGCGTACTTGATTTCACACTCTCTGTTGACTATTCTACCGATATCATTGATGATACCATCATCTTCGAGCCGGTTTCAACAGGTCTTGCAGCATCTTCAGTATATGAAATCTGGGCAGCTCATGCAACTCTTCATGCGGATGTTGATGCAACTGAATATGCGGGATCAAAGATCCAGTTCGCTTATTCATCAAACGGTTCATCATGGACTACTGTAGATGGTGTCAATGATTCTGAGGGAACATGGAAGGCCGACATCAAGGGCCTGACTCCGTCGACTACCTATACATACCGTCTTCTCATTGACGGTGTTCAGATCGGAGAAGAGAAGACCCTCACAACAGAGGCTGCTCCAAAGCTCCCTAACGGAAGCTTCGAGTATGTCAGCAAGGTATCCGGAAAGGACTACTATAAGTTCTACGATCCAAACTGTGGTGTAGAGGAAGGCTCTTACATGTTCTGGGGTTCAGGTAACGGTGAAGGAAGCGAAGGCGTGAACGGCTCTGCAGGCATGGGTATCGTCATCACTACCATTGACACAGGTGACAAGAAGGACGGAAGCCAGTCAGTTCTCTGCCAGAACAACTCTATCGTCGGAATGCTTACTGCAGGTAACCTCTTCACAGGCCAGTTTGCAGGTCTCGTCGGAACCAGCGGCGGTAAGGTTAACTTCGGACGTCCTTGGACAAGCCGTCCTACAGCGCTGAAGATCTGGGCGAAGTACACTACTGGTCAGATCAACATCCTCAAGAACGAGAATCTGGGAGTGTCAAAGAGTGACTATGACCGTGCGCAGATCAAGTTCGCTATCGGAACATGGGACTACAAGAAGTACGGCGGAACAAAGGACTCTCCGGTACATATCAACACAACTGACGCGAGCACATTCGTAGACTTCTACACTGACGAAAGCACAATCGCAAACGGTGACGTAATCATCTACAATGACGGTTATATGATCAACAATGGTGCGAAGGTTACCGCTACGACTTCAGAGTGGATCGAGTACATCATTCCGCTAGACTATCGTCAGCTTTCGGCTTATCCTACCCATATCGTCATCTCTTGTGCGACTTCACAGTTCGGTGACTACTTCACCGGATATGATGGAGGTAAGCTCTGGATTGACGGCGCGGAACTTATTTACGAGTAATATCCTTGATGCATAGATATTTAATCATATTCTCTTTGTTGATCCTCGGTGCCTTCAGCGCCGAGGCTCAACATTATGACCGTGGATATGAAGCTGTACCTTCATCGCCGTTTGTCGAAAAAGGCACATGGGTGTTCGGAGGCTCAGCACGGTATTCACAGCATATCAATGATGATTTCAATCTTGCCGTCATCAATGGCATCAGTTCGGAAGGTTTCAATCTGTCTGTGAATCCCAAGCTGGTATATATGGTCAAGGACAACATGGGTGTCGGACTCAAGGTTTCCTATGACCGTGGAATGCTTGATCTGTCGTCTGCTGATCTTTCAATATCGGATATATCGATGAGTGCCAGGGACTGCTACCAGATCAACCACAAGTTCAGCGCTCATGCCCTGTACAGGGCCTATATCCCTCTTGCAGGCTCAAAGCGCATCGCAATGTTCGCTGACCTGATGCTTGGAGGCTCCTTCAAGCAGGGAAAGGCATTCTATCCCGGAAAAGACTATATCATCGGAACATACGAAGAAAAGTATGCCCTTGAACTCGCGGTAGACCCGGGCATCATCGCATTCCTTACAGAAAGACTCGCGGTTGAACTTAATGTCGGTATGTTCGGAGTAAGCTACGGCTGGACAGATCAGATTCACAATCAGGTGCAGAACGGTTCTTCGGATTCGACTTCTGCCGGATTTATGGTTAATCTCCTCTCCCTTGGAGTGGGACTTTCGTATTATTTCCTATGATGAGAACAATGAGAATCTTATTTGCAGCGATGACGCTTTTATGTGCCTTCGCAACAGCATCTGCACAGGATGCGGACAGGAGCGGTACCATCGTTCTCGGAAAGGAAATAATGCCGAAGGATACGACCCTCCAGAGACGTTTCAAGAACCATCTGATCGCTCCGAAAGGAGAATGGCAGTGCGGAATATCGGTCATGTATGCCGACTTCTCGAGCTCGAATACGGAGTATATGCTCCTTCTTAACGGAGTCGGAGCCGATGCTTCGATGCTCCGTCTTGCTCCGGAGGCTGCATATACTTTCGCAGACAACCACGCGGTCGGTGCCAGGTTCCAGTATACCAACGTGAGCGGACTTGTAGATTCCGCTACAGCTGATCTCCTCGGCAATTTCGAGATGACTCTCGAGGATATGTATGCCAATACGATGTCAATGGGAGCCAGTGTCTTCCAGAGATCATATATCGGTCTTGACAATCACGGAAGGGTCGGTATCATCATGGACTATATCCTCGGTGTGACAAGGTCGAAGTCACAGTTCTATATGGGCGAGGCTTCGGATGCCTACTCGCTTACGAAAAAGATCCATATCGGCTTTGCTCCCGGTATAGTCTACTTCCCGATGAACAATGTGTCGCTGCAGGCAAGCATCAGTCTTGCAGACCTGTCCTACAGCAATATTTCCGCTTATAATGCGGGAGAAGTTGTCGGTACACGTCATGCATGGAAAGCGCTTGCAAGTCTTAACCTACTCGGTCTGAATTTCGGACTGACAGTACATTTGTAGAGAGATGAAGAAGTTTATATATATGATTGTGGCCCTTGTCGGGCTGACAGGATGTATAGACAATGATCTTCCTTATCCTGTCGTAGTTCCTCATATCACCTCCATTACCGCTTCAGGAGCGGAGAGCGTAGATATTAATTATGATGACCGTACTGTCACCCTGACTTTCCCCGAGACTACTGACCTGAGGGACATCGAGATCACATCGGTCGAGATAGACCAGGAGATTGCCGTTCCGTCCATTGAGATCGTCGGAAGACATGACCTTTCTTCGCCTTTGAAGTTCAATATCCGTACATATGCTGATTATTCTTGGAAGATCATCGGCGTAAGGAATGTTCAGAGATATTTTACAGTAGAAGGTCAGATAGGAAGCAGCACAATCGATCCAGTGAACTGCCGTGCGATCGCCATGGTAGGCAAGAATGCCGATGTGTCCTATATAAAGGTGACATCCCTGAAGCTTGGTCCTCGCGGACTCAGCACATATTCAGTCGATTATACCGTTATGAGGGATTTCACTCATGGCATATCGGTTGATGTGACTGCATTCGATATGACTGAAACGTGGAATCTTTTCGTCGAGATCACTGATGCTTCCGTTGAGATCACCAAGGTCAATCCATGGGCTCACGAGGTATATCTCACATCGATCGGAACAGCGGGAGCTGAAAACGGTTTCATGTACAGGTTGAAGGGAGATGCGGAGTGGATCAAGGTCGATGAATCGGATATCACCTCGGACGGCGGTACATTCCTTGCCCATATCAAAGGTCTGAAGCCGGAGACCGTATACGAGGCTGTTGCAGTCAGCGGAGCTGACCAGAGTCCAGTCGTGGAATTCATGACAGAGGCCGCCGTTAAGATCCCTAACGGTAGTTTCGAATATGCCAGCAAGGTTGCCGGTGCAAGCTATTACAAGTTCTATGATCCGGATTGTGGAGTCGCTGACGGCGAGTTCATGTTCTGGGGATCCGGTAACGGTGAAGGCTCGGAAGGTGTGAACGGTTCTGCAAACCTCGGTATCGTGATCACATATGTCGATACGGAAGATAAGGTTGACGGAAAGCAGTCCGTAAGAGCGCAGACAAGCCAGCTTGCGGGCATGCTGGCAGCCGGAAACCTCTTCACTGGACAGTTTGCCGGTCTTGTCGGTACAAGCGGAGGAAAGGTCAATTTCGGACGTCTATGGACATCACGCCCTTCTGCACTCAAGCTTTACTGCAAGTATTCTACAGGAACGATTGATATCATCAATTCAACTCCTCCGGGAGTGACCCTGACCAATTCTGACTATGACCGTGCGCAGATCAAGATCGCTCTCGGAACATGGGATTACAAGAAGTACGGCGGTACTCTGGAGAGCCCTGTCCATATCAATACGACAGATGCATCTACGTTCGTTGACTTCACTACAGATCCATCGACTGTTGCGGACGGAAACCTCATCATTCACCATGACGGATATTATCTCAATGGTGGTGACAAGGTGGCAGCGGAGACAGGGGAGTGGATAGAATATGTGATTCCGTTGAATTATCATTCGATGGACGTACAGCCTACCCATATCATTGTCTCATGCGCTTCATCCCAGTTCGGTGATTATTTCACCGGATGCAGCAGCTCGAAACTGTGGATTGATGCTGTGGAACTTCTGTACTGATAACTACATCAGAAGCATGGCGGCAAATCCGGCTGCCATTGCAACGGTGCAATTGATGAGCTTCGCCCATGCGAAGCTCTTTTTGCTTTCTGCAATAAGAGGAAGAGATGCGTGTCCGTCCTGTGAGATGCTGCTTGCGAGAAGTACAGGGAACGGAACGACTCCGGCTGCAAAAAGAGTCACGAAGATAAGGTGCGGACCGGATTCAGGAATGATGCCGACAAGGGTTGCCAGCAGTATCATGAGTACGGTGTTGTCGCTTATCCACTTTTCGATGTCGATATACTGCAATCCTATACCCACGACCAGCAGGACTCCGAAAGTCCATCCGAATATCGTCGGAAGGTGTCTCTTGATGATATGGTTCCAGAGGTGATCCTCTACGAAATGGTCGGAAGCGAGCAAAAGGACGAAAAGCACGATGACGCTGAGGCCGGCGAACAGTACGTTCATCCAGTCTTCGCTGAGGAGGTCGATGGTGAAAGATCCTTCACTTCGTTCAGGATGACAAGAGGTGTGTTCAGGATGACAGGAAGAGTGTTCAGGATGACATGAAGAGTGTTCAGGATGACTGTGGTCACATGCTTCGGTATGTACATGGCCTTCATGGGAATGTACTGAATGGGCTTCGTGGGCATGTCCGGCGTGGGCAGCGTGGTCATGACCAAGGTGGCCGGTGGCCAGAGCGGCGATGAATATGGCAAGACCGATGAACATGACGATCCTTTTCCATCCGAAATGTCTTTTGCCATGGCTGTGTCCTTCGGAATGTCTTTCGTCATGATCATGTACGACATAGCCGTCATGGCAGTCTGTCTCCGCTCCGCATCCTTCATGGTCATGCTTCGGGCATCGTGAAGTATGTATCCTGTCATAAACTTTGTCGGTGATGATGCCGGTGATTATGGCTATTACGAAGAGAACGGCAAACAGCATGAGCGCCTGCTCGGGAATCATGGCCAGCATGACGAAGGATTCGTCTCCGGAAGAGGCTATCATCATGGCTACGAGGGCTCCGAAGCTGAACATCCTGTGGGTGTAAAGGGAAACGGTCGCAAAACCTCCCATACAGCCTGGAATCGATCCCAGAAGAGCCCCGATGACCACCTGACCTACCTTTGTGCGGCGCAGTCCCTTGAAGAACAGGCCTTTGGACTCGATGTTCAGTGATTCGATCATCATCATCATCACCACCACGAGACCTGTTATCAGTATTGAATTGCGAA
>SUYO01000032.1 GCA_015060385.1 Bacteroidales bacterium | reverse complement strand
ACAAAGAAAGGCAGCGCGGTTAATCACTCCGCGCTGCCCTGGTAGATAGAGGTTCACGTCATCACGACGCTCCTCCAGCCGATCGGCTAGCAAGGTCCGGCAGAACCGCCGGTAGGGTCTGCGACCCGGCTATTCATCAGCCAGGTCGCGTATCTTGTTTACGATGATGTCGAAGCCCTTGTGCTCGACACCCTCCTTGTCAGTCCAGTTGTTTGGAGCGAGCTTTCCTGTGACGAGGACTTCCTGTCCCTTCTTCAGAAGATCCCAAGGGATGGTCTGCTGGTTGTCATCGAACTCCTTCTTGAAGATGACGCAGCTGAGGAAGATGGTCTTCTTGTCTGATCCTACGAAGTTCTTCGCGAGGTTGAAGCGTGCGAATGTCTTGTTCTCGTTAGGAGTCACGTCGGCTGTAAGTCTGCCGGAAATCTGGATGTAGTTGTTAGGATTCATTTTGATTGATGTTAGGTTGGTTCAACTTAATTTACGGATGCCCCAAGAGTACCTGAGGACAAAGGCTCAAGGAGACCGCAAGAAAAATACTACCCCGCAGGGCGTGGAGATTTTCATTCGGGACCTTCGGCTCTAGGCTCACATTCGAGCCGACGAGTCCTTTAACATGAAGTCAGAAGGAAAGTACCTTTGCGTCCGGAAATAAGGGAAACCGACCTGTCAATCACGAATCCTTCTACAGCCTTCCGGCTTACGGCAATGTGATTCCTGAGTCAAGATGCAGGTCTGATGCAGAAGAACCGGAGCAGACTGCCCTCTTCCCTGTCGGGCCATCCAAGGAGTTGACCAACTGGCACCCCTGGAGCTGCCGAAGAAGAAGTCACATACTGGAAAGCATAGATTCTATCAACCTGACATGGGTGGCAGTCATGGCTATCATCGGGTACAAGATGCAGCCCCGCGTGATGACGAGGCTGCACACTCTCCGGAGAGACTGCCGGACTCAGATGATCTGAAAGTCATCCTCGTCGGGTATGACCGCCAGACCTCCCCAGGTGCCGTGGAGCTGCCCGATGCCGTCTATATGCTCGACTATGCCTTCGGCTCCGTCATACCTTCCATCTTCACCCTTGAGGTGGTAGATCCTGATTCTGTCTCCAATCTTTACTTCCATAATTCATTCTCATTATAATGTTAAACTCTTGGTCGAAACCACTCACGGATAAGCTCGTCCTCTATCCGCACTCCCCACTTGTCCGGATTCTCCTTTCGTGTCTGCGCCCATGGAGACCCTTGGGATATATGTGGGGATGTCAGGATACAGGCCTTAGTCCAAGCAAACCGCCTGAAGCAGTTGGACAGGTACTTGAACCTGTCCGGATGCTGGCATAGAAGGGTGTCGTACTCCTCAAATCCGTCTGACGAATCCTTCTTGAGCTTGGCATATACCCTCGGAAATACCGGTCCGTACTGCCACATCTGCGGATGCTCCTCGGTAAGCCTCTCTCCGTGCTTGGCCAATCGCACTCCGTAGGCAATATAGAGTATCGTCTGGATCTGCGACATCGTCAGCTGCAGACCCTCGATCAGAGCCATATGCTGAAGCGCCTTTGCCAGCAGGACACTGTCCAGAGGCATCGCATCAACAGGCTGCACGACATCTTCTGTCTTGGTTTCTGCCTGCACCTGAGGCTTCTGTACAGGCTTCATGATCTGTGGAGAGCATCCGATCTCCTTCATGATGGACTTGATGCTGAGCGGAGACGGAGGCAGGTCCTCGCGTCTTCTGCGTGAGCGTCTCTCGTTCTTCTCAAGCTTCTCTGCGACGAGCTGGGCCACTATGTCGATGAACTGTCCTTCCATCTGCTCGTCCGGAGTGGTGTCCCCTCCTCTGAGCCAGGCCATGACCTCTCTGTATGAGTCTGTCTGCTGTAATGTCGTATTCATAATATAATCTCATTTAACGGAGAGGGCTTTCACCCTCTCCTGTGAAACTTAGAATCCCTTGAAGTCTCCCTCCGGCAGATCGTCGTCATCTGCAAGGGACGCAGTCGGTTCCTCCCTGGCCTCCAGAGGCTTCAGGTTACCGAGGATAGGACTGAGCCTAGGCAGCTCGCTGCTGTCCAGATTCAGTGCAGTCCTGTTCGCCTTGCCGACATTAGCCTTGATGAAATGCGTATTGCCGTACTTAGGCTGTGTGGTCTGTCTGATGACGATATCCAGAAGAGCTTTCCGGATACCGTTCTTGGTAGTCATGGAGAAGATCGTCGGGTTCTTCTTCAGAGGAATCACGATTGCATCCTCTCCGTCGACTGTCTTGATGTCTGCTCCGATAAGGGCGAGAAGGTCCATTTGACCTATCATTGCTGTAGTGTTCATATCTGTAAGTATTAGTAAGTTATCTGATTGTGAATCGTCGCGATCCGGGAACGGTCTCCATATAGAGGTTATACATGGTAGGCTCGGCTGCCTGGAAGGCCTTGGCGTTGAACTTACGCGTATCCTTGGTGTTCTTCCACTGAGCCAGGACCGATCCTTCCGGAGACACCAGTGACTCGGCTGTTCCGAGAGCTATCTTGATCTCATCCTCAAGGGAGCTCCTTGTGCTCTCCAGCTGCTTGATGGTCGATGCTATCTCCTTGATGGCACCGTATCTCTCCATCATCTCACTGTCAGCCTCGAGTGTCTCTCCAACTGTAGCCTGCGGGCTTCTCAGCAGCGAATCCTCTCCGTCGATATCCTCGGGAGGGATGCCTCCGCAGACGTTAATGAGCCAGAACTGCTCGATGGACTCGATCATGGCCTTGTAGAAGTCCGGATTGAAGTCAATCTCCTTATAGTCGAAGTTCAGTCGCGGATAAGAGGATATCCAAGCGACCGCTCCCTTCTTGACTCCCATCACTCCCATCTGATACTGAAGCTGGCAGTACCAGTAGACTGGGATGTCGTCCTTGTCAACGGCCACTGACGTTGTCTTACACTCAAGGATATGCTGGTTAGCCTTGGTAGGCTTCTCCCCGGCGTAGTGATAGATACGGTCCGGAGACACTCTGAGGTATTCCCTCTTGGTATCAACTGCCAGCCAATCTCCCTCGGAGCTCTTCTTGATCACGGCTCCTGTCCTCGCGGCGAAGAGCGTCGCCACGGCAGGCTCTAGATGATGCCCCATCTCCATGGCCTCGTTCTGTTCCACTGGAAGGTCGATGCCGGTCTTCCTTCTCCACAGCTTGTATGGAGTGTCGAAGTGGTTCACTCCCATGATGGTGCCGGCCTCCGATGAGCCGACACCCTTCTTTCTCTCGTCAAGCCACTGCTGGTGACTAGTGGTCTTAATTACTCTGTAACTCATGACTGTACTCTGTTTGCGGCCTTCTTTCCTGAAAGGGTAAGCAGAAGGTCAAGGTGTTCATCTGTGATGGTGTATTTGGCTTTGAGCCTTGCCGAGAGGTTCTCTATGGAATCCTTCTGGCTCGCCGTGAATGCTATGGCCTGCTTCCAGGTCTTGACGCTCGGTGAGAGGGTCGGCTTCACCTCGGGAACAGGTGTGCCTGCCACCTGGGCCTGTACCGTATCGCTCTGACTCTGCGCAGTGTCATACTTGGTTACATCCTTCTCGAAGTAGACATCAGCTCCGACTCCCAGAGCCTTTGCTGCTACGCTGATGGCATCGGTATAAGCTTTCTTGTAAGCGTCATCATCAAGGTATGGTACCAGAACCTGGGTTCCGCTCTCGTACTTCCTCTCGTGGGATATGAGCTTGTTCCCGCCGTTTCCGTAGATAGGCTTACTCCATTCACCGTCCTTCTTGACGAAGAGGTTTATATCGACGAATACCGCCACGTCTGCATTCTCGTCCACCTCCGTCCATGTCTTGACAACCTCAGTGTACCATCCGAACCCTACCGGTCCGAAGACCTCGGTAAGCTTCTTGATTCTCCACATCGGGTTGATGTCACTCTTGCCCTTGAGTCGTCCTGCCTCAATGGCTTTCTTTGCCTCGTTAGGAACGCTTCTTACTCTCTCATAGATCGAGAGGTTGTTGTCCTGCTGGACCTGCTTGTTATTCTCCATATCTGTAAGGATTTATGATTGAACGTCAGTTCATCACTTAGGCCTTCCCTATCGGGACCAGGCTGTGATGTTGAGCAGACAGAAGGTGAACGGAGTAAACGTACAAGGCAGTCAAGGGAAAATCGATGCTCCGAATGGAGTGTCTATTTTGCTGAAGACAGATGCGAACGCGTGAGCATGGTGCATTGGGAGATTGACGCCGTTACATACCTTCGCGACACATCACGACTGTCCCGGAAGGAGATATACTCTTCATAACCCTTTCATCTGTCGGACTTTTTCTGTACATTTGAGACATTGTTCCAAAAGGAATTCATTATGATAGGACCATCAACAGAAATCATAATAGAGAAGTGGAGAAAGGGACGATTCCCTTTGAAGAAGTCTGTATCTGATAGGCTGGACAACGTCATCTGGCTGGCGACAAAGGATGCAGCCAGATATATGGAAACCACACACTACACAACATTCGCTTATGGTGAAAGGCAGATGAACTCGCTGCTTGCACCGGCTTTCAGTATGTGCAGCAGTGCCATGATCCTGGAATACCCGTCCATAAGAAAGATCGGATCCAGAAATCACTTCGCAAGAGCCGACTATTTCTGTCATTGTGACAAGGGAAGAAGCACAGAGCACAGGATGTTCGTTGAGCTTAAGAGTTCTTGGCAGAGGGTGCCAATCCATGACGGATTCAACAAGAGCAATGTCGAGCTTTACGGAAAGGCCTGCAAGCAGATATGCGGGCTCATCAACGAATTCAGAGGTGACAACAGGGAGTTCTACAGCAAGTTTCCTATCATCAGGGTATGTATGCTGACTCTTGCCTTATATTCGGTAGGCAATGAGGTGGTAGAGTGGGATGAGAAGGAGCTTCTCCGTCAAGCGGAAAGCCAGTTCAGTTACAAGGGGAGGAGACCGAACCTTATGGGAGTATGGAAAACTCCGGCTGAACTCCGTGACGATATGGAGCCAGAATGGAAAGAGGACAACTACAAACTTCAGGGCCTGATGTATATCTGCCATATAATGGAGCCATATCATGTGTAGGTTCAAAGAAATGGCTTATCTTTGCAACCCTCTTTAAAATTACAAGATCATGACAAAAGCAGAAATAGTAAAAGAGGTGTCAAAGAGCACCGGTATCGAGGCTACTACTGTAAGCGCAGTAGTAGAAGGATTCATGGAAACAGTGAAGGGTACTATGGCGAAGGGTGAGAACATCTATCTCCGCGGCTTCGGCACATTCGAGGTGAAGACCAGAAAGGCTAAGACCGGTAGAAACATCACAAAGAACACAACCGTGATCATCCCTGAGCACAAGGTCCCTACCTTCAAGCCATGCCCTGACTTCAAGAACATGGTGAAGTAAGGATGGGATTCGGTAAATGGATAGCAGGAGCGCTCGGATGGGCCATGTTCGGACCTATCGGAGGAATCCTCGGATACTACTTCGCGTCAAGGGTAGAGAAGCTCGCTGAAGCGACAGTTGTCTATGGTGAAGACCAGACCTGGAATCAGGGCCAGAGGAACAGCTTCCTCATGAGCCTTCTGGTCCTGTCGGCATCAGTCATCAAGGCAGACGGCAAGACCACTTCACAGGAGCTGTCAACCCTGCGCAGTTTCTTCACAAGGAACTTCGGAGCGCAGGCAGGAGGTGAGGCGGAAGAGATCGTAAGAGAGATTCTGACCAAGGACTACAACCTCTATGAGGTGTGTGGACAGATCCGCTCATGCATGGACTACTCGCAGCGTCTGCAGCTGTACCACTATCTTGCGGCTCTCGGCGCATGTGACGGTCTGCATCAGAGGGAGGTAGATATCCTTGAGACCATCGCAACGTACATCGGCCTGTCAAAGGCAGAGGTGGATTCCATCTTCGCACAGTTCCGTCCAAGCAATGACAGCAACTACCGCATCCTGGAGATTGAGCCAAGCGCTACCGACGAGGAGGTGAAGAAGGCATACCGCAAGATGGCCATAAAGTACCACCCGGACAAGGTTGCTACACTTGGCGAGGATGTACAGAAAGCGGCCGAGGAGAAGTTCAAGGCAGTGAATCAGGCTTACGAGGCCATCTGCAAGGAAAGAGGGATTTAGTCATCCTCACACATACAAAGTAAATCAACCTTGAGCATAGTTTATTATCTTTTTCCTGCTTTCTTACGCTTTTCCTGCGTGGTATCCATTCCAGTAATGGACTTTACAAGCTGAAAAACCGTAGTAACTGATTCAGAAAGTTTATCTTCCTTATTTGAATAAATCTTTGAGGCTCGATCTAATGCTTCTTGAATGTAAGTCTGTCCCGTATTAGGGTTTCGAGACATCATCACATCAAAGAATTCCTTCGTTACTATTTTACTATTGGTGTCATATACAGCATACGGTTTGATCGCAGCATTTATGACTGATGCATATCGAGCCCTATCCATCGGGCCCCCTTGATGATCATTGAAGTGGAGTAGAAACCAATATTCTATTGCTTGATTTGAGTATGCCACGTGGTAACCACTGGCCTGAGCAAGCCTGATGGCCTGCTCGAAATCATTATTGTTGTCCTTGTCGAAAGCCACCCACACTTCATCAACTTTCTTTCCCTTAAATCTGTTCTTAAGAATCGAAGGAACCTCCTTTACAAGTTTTACAGTACTTTTCCCTACACCGACAGGATGTACAATAACATTGGCTATGCGGAACTTGTTGAAATATGTCGGCTCCGTATTTTCCCCTTCTGACACGACCAATATACGTTTTTTATATTGTTCAGTACCAGGTTCCCTCACCAACGATGGCTCTTCCATCAGATGGGATTTCTTTGATTTCCTAGCGGCTTTTCTATCTTCACGAGCCTTCTGCTGCTCTATATCTTTTCTCCTCTGTCTGCTCATATTGAATTTATTTAGATTCCAGACTTAGCCCAAATTCAGCAAGGTAAGGTACTCCGCCAAGTTTACCATCTCTATACAAATCACCTATTTTTGAATCTTTCCTTAATTTGAGTTTACTAAAATCAGTGATAGATTTTAATATCGCTTCTCCATAAGAATTTTTAGATGTTATATAAATCTGGTCTCGTCTAAATATTCCCTCATCCAAAAGTCTCACATTATGGGTATTAATAATTAATTGAGCATTGTAGGGATTTGTTTTAGGTGAATTGAACAAGCGGATAAGGGCGACCAACAAATCAAAATGAAGACCGTGATCTATTTCATCGACAAACAGTCTCTTTCCTTTTTGCAGGGTGTCAATTATAGGGGCACTTAATGCAAAAAACTTGACTGTTCCATAAGATTCGTCAACTTCCAAGGTAAATTCCTCACGTCCAACAGGAAGATGATTCTCATCATAGACTTTATGAAGTGTCTTGACACCATTATATATTTTGCCGAATATGGCCTCTTTCGGAAGAAGCCTTTTTACCTCATCCGGAACATTTTCAATAGGAACCTCATTGGCTCTGATATCTTCAATTCCTATATCTGCCTCCTGCATCAAGGATAAGATATTTGACTTCATAGGAGAATCCAATCTATTTAAGGAGAAGCCCATATAATTGTCTATGGAAGTCGACAGGATATTAGATTCATAAAACCAGTTTGATATAAGAGACGCAGTGTTATCATTCCAAACCGATAAGGCGGATAGGAATAATGCATTATCGCGTACCATTTTTGCATCCTTTAATGTTTCTGCAATTTTTTTATTTACATATACGGAATTATACTCAATGCCTTCTTCATCACGATAGAATACATTGATTTCTTTGGTCTTTTTTCTAAACAGCCACTCTGTATGGATTTGAGTTTTATCTAACTCAAATCCATACCGGTACTGAATGCCATCTATAATAAATACTGTCTCAAAAGAACTGCTGGCCTCTCTACTCTGAATGTTCAGTCTAAACGGGTCATATTTTTGTTGCCAGATATTACTGTTCACATTGTTTGCTGAATGCAGAATAACATCTCTCATAAAGTCAAATGCGAGAAACAGCTTGGTTTTTCCACTGGCATTAGCACCATACACAGCCACTGTCTTGACTACAGAATAAAAGGGTGTGGAAATAAGATTGTCTGATTCTTCTTTGAAGTAGTTAGATGCAACCAGATTTAATAATGTCTCATCTTTGAAACATTTGAAATTATTAAATTTAAACTGAACCAACATAGTAGTAATTGTTTTCTTTATAAAACTATTGCAAATATACGATTTACTTTGACTTTTGATACACAAAACGACATTTTTTACGCATTTTTCACAAAAATCAGTATTTTACCGCACATATATCTATATTTATGCCATCTAAAAGCAATCGCTTTGTTTTTCCCGATCATTCTACCAACTCATACTTGTTGACCCACACCCGGCCGTCATCCTTCTCGTTGTTCTCTTGAACAAGAATCATCGCTTCATCCATATCCTTAAAGTCTATTCCGAAATAATCAGACAATTCTTCCAGAGTCTCTTCTTCACTCAGATAAAGAGTCTCCCCATCCTCGATGTCTAGGACATAGTCTTCCGGAAAGAAGGTCTCGTCATTCTTTTCATAGATGGCCATACCCGGTTCCTCACACTTGAAGGCTATGTCTATCGAAGGATACTTCTCCTTAATCAGGTCTTCAACCTCAGTACATCTGTACCACGCAGTCTCCGTATAGAAACTCAAGACATTGCCGTCTAGATCAAGATTATCCCACGACCCGCGGCACTGCACCTTATTAAAGTCCACCCCGAGGTCTTCCACAAGATTACCGAGCCAAGTCGCTCCGAATCCATTAGGCTTAAGTGGCTCCTTCATTTCCTGCAGTTTTTTCATTCTTTCATACAAATCCTTGACTTCTGAAGTCTCGGAAACGAGTCGATACTCGCAAATCGCCCAGTTTGGCATATCATCAAAACATTTAATAGGTTACGTAATTATCCATCTTGCAGGCCTTCGCCTTGCGTGTCATAGGGACTGTAGCCATGATACCTGTCATCGGTATCCTCTGGCCATCCTTGCTCTCAAGCACCCAGCAGCCTTCAACAGAGGCCACCTTACAATCAGTATAGGTTCTCAGCACTGCATTGAGCACCTTGGCGCTCTTGCGGGAGACCTTGAGCATTCCGTTGACTCTCACGTCACCGCTGTCGAACCTCACTACCATCGCCGGGACTCCGTGAAGGGCAACCTTCACACGGTCACCCTCGACGCTCACGTCCCTTCCGTTCATCTGCATCGCCACCTTAAGCCTGATGGCGGACAGCATCATCTCATCACTTCTTGTCATAATCTTATCGGTTTTATAAAACATAATCCTTGTCAATCTTCACGAACCTGTCCACCCTGAAGCATCTCCACTCCCCTTTCTCTATGTCGAAATACGGGAATGTTCCGTTGAACGCCCTCTGAGGCTTCTGAGTACTCGAACCTGTATCATATCGTCTGATGACGTCCACCGCTCTGGTTCCGTATGCATCACGGGTTGTACCATCTGTCTTCTCGAAGACGAAATGAACAACCTCTTCTGCAAGCATATTCTTCAGTTCGGCAAGGTCCGACATCACTGTCAATGCCTGTATTGAATCCTGGCCGAATTTAGAATCCAGATAGTGATTAATCTTCAGCAGTTCGTTGTCTCCAGCGATTACCGCTGCTATAGTGTTAGGTGTATTCATGGTTATTGGATTTTACGTTTTGTATTATCTGCTATGGCCTTCTTGACCATCTTGCCAAGATCAACCGCCAACATTGACATATCAGTCAGGTTCACATTCCTGTGATACATCAGAGACGGGTCATACTGCGGCTCTATGCTTACCGCCACGATGGCAAAGCCCTGCTTCTCGACATCAAGCACAGCCTGTCTGACCTCCTGCACGGACTCGTTCGGAGCACCGTCCGATATCATGAAGAACAGGCAGTTCTCCTTGGTATGCTTCCTTACTCTTGAGGCTGCCTCACGGATTGCCGTTCCGTCGTTGTTTCCCCATCTGGAATCGGTACTTCCAAGGGCATACTTCGGACAGAATGACTTCTCTCTGTATACGTAGAGAGCAGTGCCACCATCGGTGCTGTGACCGTATATGTAAAGGTCAACATTCTGAAGAGTGCCGATGGCCTCGTTAAGCAGGACCGCCGTATCTCTTGCTGCCCGTTCTCCGTCTCCATACATCGAACCGGACTCATCTATGAGTATGCAGACCGATATCCTGTCGGACTTGACGTGCCCTTCCCTCATATAGACCGTAGGGACACCCTGATAAGCCTCGGCTATCTTGCCGGTGTCGAGCATTCCGCTACGCATGCCTCTATGGATGAGCTTGTACTCCATAGATGAGCACTTTAGAGACTTCGAGATTGCAGGTATGTACTTGCGTACTCGCGATAGTGAATCCATGTACCTGTCCTTGTAAGGTTTCTCCTTGATGACCACACATTCCTTCTGGGTTCCCCTCTCGACCCTGCCTTCGCAGATCCTGCCGACAAGGTCCCAGTCTGCCTTGACAGTCTCCGACTGATTATGAGAATTGATGGTCTTTTTCTCTGGTTCAGAGGTGAGTTCCTTGAGAGCATCTGCTATCTGTTCGAAGATCTCATTCATCTGCTGGTCGACCTTCTTGGCAATCTGTCTTGAAGTCATCTTCTTCGGCTTTGGCTGCTGGCCACCGTTCTGAGACTGCCCTGACTGTCCTGACGAGCCGCTTCCCTCTCCGGACTCATCCGAAAGCTGACCGTCCTGCTGGTCGTCTGAATCCTGCTGCTTCTGTCTCTGTTTCTCTTCATCCTGCAGGTACTGCCTGATGATATCGAAAATCTTCTCAGCGGTCTGCACGCACTGCGCTGTCGATTCCGGATATGGGGTCAGGAGTTCACGCACCTGCAGGAGCGTATCCGCGAACTCTTCCAGGTCGGACATCTCTACAGTCTTGGGATACCTCACAAGGGAGATGATGGCATTCATCAGCCTCGGGAATGTCTTCAGTCCTTCTGTCTTGCCCTCATCCTTCATCTTCTGTGAATACCTGTCGAAGTAGTAATACTTGGACGCCTTCAGGAAGTTGGCAAGACCCGGCTTCTTCTGTCCGAGTTCACGCTCTATCCTCTCATCCTCAAGGATGTTCTCGATGAACTTCACGATTCCGTTGGTTATACCCTTGTATGCACTGAAATCAGTATAAAGCACATGACATCCCTCATGGATCGCAAGGCCGAGGAAGGTGTCGATCCGGTTTCCAATCGGGAGGTCGGTATCGTCGAACACC
>SUYO01000002.1 GCA_015060385.1 Bacteroidales bacterium | reverse complement strand
GCCAATATTACAGACATTTCAAGGGCAACGTCTATCGTGTCCTTCACATAGCAAAGCATTCGGAAACTCTCGAGGAGATGATCGTATATCAGGCCATGTACGGAGACCGCGGCATATGGGTTAGACCAGCTGCTATGTTCGAAGAGGTAATCGAGAGAGAAGGAAAGACATTCAGACGTTTCGAACCGATATCCGAGGATGAAGCAAAGTCTATCATCGATAACGCATAGTGGCTAAGAAAAACATCATATCAGATTTCAGTGCTCTGAAAGGGAAAGTGACCTTTTCGGAGAAGATACCTGATATCAAGGTGTCAACAAAGGTTACACCTGCCGCAGCTCCGAAACCCAAAGAATCCGATATGGGGTTAAAGATAGGACAGAGCGTCGTACTGATGGATTCCGACCTTAGGGGCAGGATCATCAGACTAGGCAAGACCGTGGGAATCGAGATCGAAGACGGTCTTGTCATTGAATCCGCCTATGGTGAGTTTGCCGTTACCGACAAGGCTGAGATTGCGAGCCTCAAAGACACGAAGGTCAAGGCAAAGAAAACTATCACAGCATCCAAGCTGGCAAACCATACTGATCCTGATGGCTCTCTTACCATTGACCTGCACATCGAAGCAATTCCCGGAGGTCGCAATATCCCTAAGGGACAGCAACTGCACTTCCAGATAGAGACATTCAGAAAGGTGGTCAGGCAGAACCTATCACACAGAGGAATGAAGATGACCTTCATCCATGGCGTAGGTGACGGCATACTGAAAGCAGCAATCCGGAAGGAACTTGACGAAGTCCTTGCCCTAAGATGCAGCTATTCTGTAGGCGACCCCGCAGTCACCATCGTTACCATCCGGTAATCATTTCAGCCACATCCTGCTTGTTTCATATTTATTTGGAAGTCTCGAAAATTATTTCTAATTTTGAAGCATTCTAAAATAAAATACGGTTATGAAAATGATATATTTACTTTTAGCGGCAGCTTGTATATCAGGATGCGCCAGCGGATATGATTCCGTGGACGCACAGGAGTTTGCCACTGCACTTAAGAATCCAGATGTACAGATCATAGATGTCCGCACGCCACAGGAGTTCAGCGAAGGTCATATACCGGATGCAGTGAACATCGACCTTGAAAGTGAGGATTTTTTCGAGCAGATGGACTGTCTTGATAAAGAGAAGCCTGTAGCTGTCTATTGCAGAGGAGGCCGTCGCAGCAAGATTGCAGCAGAAAGGTTCGTCGGGAAAGGGTTCGAAGTGACTGAACTGGACGGAGGAATCGTTACTTGGGAAGGTGAAATCGAAAAATAAGAATAAGACATGACAAGAATATATGTAATGGAAAGCTGCCCTGACTGTGTTCAGGCTAAGCAACTGTACGGAGATAATCCTGATTATGAGATCATTGATATCGGAAAGCAGGCAAGAGATCTGAAGGAGTTCCTGTCACTCAGGGACAACCACCCGGCCTTTGCAAAGGTACGCGAGAGAGGAACGATCGGAATTCCATGCTTCATAAAGGATGACGGAGAGGTGGTCATATCAATGAAGCATTACCTCGCATCATCTGAGACTGCACAGTCAGAACCGGAATACACATCCGGTGCTGCATGCAATCTTGACGGAACGGGCTGCTGAATCAGCTATTCCTCAGTCAAATGTGATGTTTTCTATTCTCAGGCGCAGGATTCCTGAGGGTGTATGAGCCTCGGCTGTTTCGCCGACCTTCTTACCCATCAGAGCTGCGCCTATTGGGGATTTCAGCGAGATCTTGCCAGCCTCAAGGTCCATCTCGTGGGGACTTACTATCTCGAATTTCATACGGGCTCCTGTCGAGAGGTTCGTAAATTCAACACGGCTCAGAAGACAGACTCTGTCTTTAGGAAGTGCAGCTGGATCTATGACGCGGGAATGTTCCAGAACCTTCTGCAGGAATCGGATGCGACTGATTGTCTTCGCCTGTCTCCTCCTTGCTTCACGGTATCCGGCATTCTCGCTCCTGTCACCCTGGGAACCAGTCTCAGCAACATGGTCCCGCACCTCAGGATAGACCACGCTGATTAGGTGATCCAACTCGGCCGCAATCTCGTCGTATCTTTGTTTAGACAGGTATTCCATGGTTCAAATATACGCATTTATCTCAGAAATCCCTTTATATGATTAATTACATTCTTCAGAAAAGTCAAAACAGCGATGCACGTAAGTTACTAGATAACCCCAAATGAGGCAGCCAGCCTACTCCCGGACATTCTCGCTTCCAGGGGTTGGATTTGTGCTAGCCTTTATTTCACACAGGGCATCCTTGTCATTGCCGTCAGGGAAACGGATCAATGAATGAACTGTAGGAGAAACCGCATCAGCATTTCTGCCCAATGGTCTCCTCATCTGAGGAACTACAGCCAGACATCCGCCCTGACTCTGATCTCCCTCAAGAACTGCGAGATCCGGACGGGCAATGGTTCCGTTGGCACTTGAGTTGCTTTGTCTTGAACCATAAATGACCGCATCCACAAGCACATCCCCATGATAAAGCGCAATTGCTCCTGCGCGATCAGAGTAGGTGTAGCTGTAACTGCCGTCCTGAGCTATCGGAACAGCAGGAGCAGATATGGCATCTCCGCTGGTATGATCATATTTCAAGGCAGGCGTAAACTCGATTCCTGAACCAGGTGTCCAGACATCTACACCGGCGATCTGATCCATTGAAAGCGGCTCGTCAATTTCAACAATACCAGGCTCATGAACTATCTCAGGCTGACCGAAACGACGTGGCGGACGGACATTTGCTACCTTCACAACCTTGGTGATACGTCGTACTTCTTTTCTTTGTCCTGTGCTGATGGTAATCTCCATACCTTCCCTCATGTCAGCAGTCACATCAAGGGTGAGTATCCTGTCTCCTTCCTTTGCAGGACCGACAAGTGTTGTAAGAGTACCAGCCGTTCCGACTTTTGTAAGTGTAACCTCCTCATAATTGCCGCCAAGGTCGATACCTATCTTTTGTCCGACTTCCAGACCTGCAACAGATGTGACCGGAAGGCTTGTGCTTCCTGCCCTGAATACACTCTTAGGGTCTGTTGAAACAGGGATGAATATGTTGGTAAACGGTGCTGTATCAAAGGCCAGTGCACCGGTATTCGGACGCAGGACAAGGAAGCCTTTCGGCTGTATTGATGTGCCATCAGGCAGACGTGCGGCACGAACCGGAGCCCATCCGCTGCGGGTGATTTCAATCTCCCAGCCCGAGAGGTCCACTACCTCATCAGAAGCATTGTACAGTTCTATGAACTGTTCGTTTCCGAGCGATATCTCATTGATGCTCACAGAGGCGGCGCTGCGGATCCTCTGTGAAGATGATTCCGAACCACCCTTCCATTTTGCTGTTACCTCAGCAAAACCAGCCTTGTCTGTGTCAGGACCTGAGATCTTATAGGTAGCATAGACCGTCTGCCCAGGCTCTATGCTTGCGGTCATGTCTGTAGACTCCAGTTCATGGTTCCATCCTCTCGGCAATTCAAGTCCGATGCTGAAATTCGAAAGCGTCTTTCCAGTATTGTTACGGAATGTCACTGCAAACGACTGGGATTCGCCCTTACGGAATGTAAGCAGCCTTGATGTCTCGATGGTCTGTTCTGCGTACTTAGCAGCGGCAATATTGGCCTGGACTGCCTCTACGGCTTCCAACGACGGATAACCCACGGTCATGACTCCTTCATAGAAAGTTCCGGCTGAGCCGTTGCCATTGTCGCCACCGTTCGCCAGCAGAAGACCACCTTTCTTGCTCATAGGGAAATAGCTTTCGTCAGGGTCAGGAGATACTGGACGGACACCCTCATAATAGGTGATCACATCAGTCTTTGTGGCATCACCGCCGCGCAGATCCCATCTGTTGCCACCTCCGCCGTTGACATATGCTGAAACGAAACGCCAGCCGGTAATGGACGGAACATCGTTCTTCTTGGCATTGAATCCCGAAAACAGTCCGGCTTCCATGTCGGCCATGATCCACGGGCCTTCTCCATTTCCGCTTCCCCAGTTCGTCGATGTACCGAAATATGTTGTTTCCATCGTACCTCGTCCCACAGCGCGACCGTTGGTCGATGAATTGCCGTAATCGAAGCAGCAACCGCTGTCGAAATGGGTGCCGTCCACCACGTAGTAGATACCTTCAGGTTCATCATTTATTGCCAGGTACGAAGCATTGTTGTTTCTAAGGCCCATGCCCGGCATGAAGTAGGCTCCATAAACCTTGTGACCGTTCAGAACGGCCGGAGCCATGTCGGCGATCGGCAGAGTGTTGAACTCTCCCTTGGCCGGCCCCTTGAAAGTCCCCGGAGGAGCCTGCATCAGATGGTTGCCGTGACCTGTCTGATCGTAAATGATGCTGATGTAACCGATCGTTCCCTCAAGAAAGGAATCCTGCGCGGCAGCATCAGCATATCCTCCCGGAACCGTACCGATGTCCAGTGTCTTTCCGTCAGATTCGCGGACTACCTGATAAAATGGTCCGTCATACTCCGAATAAAGTATCCTTGTCGTACTATGCGCTGCCACGCATTCCATACCGTACGACTGATAAATGTCACATGGGCCTTCGGCCGGTTTCTGTGCCCTTGTACATCCATGTGCGAGACTCGCGCAGATGGCGACGTTGATCAGAAGATTCAGATGCCAGATTCTTTTCATGATTCAGTAGGTTATTTATAATTTTCAAAGTTAAACATTATTTTACAATACCCATGAATGTAATAGAAGAATGCGTTTCTACTTTCGAGCAGCTGACACTTACAGCAGACAGTGTAAGCGACTTCAGGTCAGGCATCTGATAACAGTCACCGCACAACCTTCCATCTGAGACGCCAGATGCCGCTTTCATATGAGTGGCTGATGATCCTGAACTCTCCTATCTCACGGGTATTGGAAACATGCGCCCCGATACAGGCACATGCATCATAATCGCCGATCCTGACTATACGGAGGGTCTCGGAAGCATCATCCGGCAGCTTGCTCATATCTACGATCACGGAAGCCTGTTCATGCGACATGAACTCCATCGTGACATCCAGACCACTGGAGATGACTTCATTGACCTTAGCCTGGATTTCAGCGACCTGCTCCTCAGAGGGCTCAGCGTCAAGGATATAGTCGCACTTTGACTTCTTCTTCTCGATATGTGCGTTTCTTGAACGGGGACATCCGAACATCCTGACCATCGTGGCATTAAGGATGTGCTCCGCCGTATGGGCAGGTTCGTATTCCTGCTTGTTGTGGGAGTTAAGTGTGTTGTTCATGAGTACAAAAGTATGAAAATATTCTTATATTTGAATTCTGATTGAGTCATGGAGAACATTATCCTCATACTCCTGCTTGCCATGGGAGCCAGTTTCGTGCAACGCGTAACCGGTTTCGGATTCGGCATATTCATCATGACCGCCCTACCCTACCTGATGCCCTCATATGCTGAAGCCACTACCCTTTCCGGTCTTCTTGCTCTGACTACTTCAGTAACCATAGTGGCCAGATATCGTAAATGGGTCACATGGAAGAGGCTCCTGCCCATACTGATCACCTTCATCCTCGTATCTGCAGTCGCAATCTGTCTGCTGACAAGGATGGAAGGCAGGACCATGAGGGTCATACTGGGAATCATGCTGATATTCACCTGCCTCTACTTCAGTTTCTTCAAGGACAGGATAAAGAAATATATAAGTCCCACCCCTGCCTGCCAGATAGGGGCAGGAGCCCTGAGCGGAGTAATGGGAGGCCTCTTCGGCATGCAGGGTCCTCCTGCTGTACTCTATTTCATTTCATCTGAGCCTGACAAGGAACATTACATGGCGATGACCCAGATGTATTTTCTCATAGGAAACGCCATGATGACGGCAGTACGTGCTGCAAACGGATTCCTTACAGCGGAAGTAGGGATGTCATATCTGTACGGACTCGCAGGCGTTGCAGCCGGCACCCTGGCAGGAAACATGGTCTTCAGCCACATACCCAACCGGATATTCAGCTATGTGGTCTACGCATACATAGGCATAAGCGGACTGATAATATTAATCACAGCATAACACTGATCAAACTATGAAAGTCATCATTCTGAACGGAAGCCCGAAGGCGAAAGGCAACACAGCGACAGCACTTCGCGAAGTAGAAAAGACCCTCCACCAGCAGGGAATAGAAACCGACTGGATTCATGTAGGACACCGTGACATCCGCGGCTGCATCGCATGCAACGGCTGCTGGAAAAGCGGCAGATGCGCCTTTGATGATGTTGTGAACGAGATATCTGCAAAGATGCGCGAGGCTGACGGTCTCCTTGTAGGCTCTCCAGTCTATTTCGCCTCACCTAACGGAACAATACTCGCTCTGCTTGACCGTCTTTTCTATTCGAACCTCCATACTGACTGGACAATGAAGGTCGGAGCTTCGGTAAGCATTGCCCGCCGTGCCGGAACAGTATCTACGATGGATGCCCTGAACAAGTATTTCCTCAAGACCAACATGCCTGTCGTACCGTCTCATTACTGGAGCATCGCGCACGGTACTTCTCCGGATGAGGTGATCCAGGATGTCGAAGGCATGCAGACCATGCGTCAGCTTGGTCTGAACATGGCGTTCATGATCAAGGCGATCCGTCTTGGAATGCAGCAGCTGGGCTCCCCTAAGCTTCAGGAGAAGATAACGGAGACCCACTATATAAGATAATCAAGGCTCCTGTCCCCGACCGGTTTTTAATTTGGAATATTTCCAAAGTGGCACACTTTGTGACCAGAGTGCCGCATTAAAAACTTCAATGTTATGGACAGGAAATACAATTCAATGAGGGAGCCGGCCCCATCCGAACACATTCCGGAACACGGAATTCCGGCAGAAACAGCATACCAGATCGTCAAGGACGAAACCTTTCCCCAGACCCAGCCGAGACTGAATCTGGCTACCTTCGTCACGACATATATGGATGATTACGGCACGCGCATCATGAACGAGGCCGTAAACATCAACTATATAGACGAGACGGAATACCCGCGCGTAGCAGTTATGTGCGGACGATGCATCAATATGGTCGCCAACATGTGGAACACTCCTGAAAAAGGTGAATGGAAGACCGGTGCCGTAGGTATCGGCTCGTCTGAAGCCTGCATGCTCGGCGGGGTTGCAGCCTGGCTCAGATGGAGGGCAAGACGACAGGCACAGGGAAAACCATACGACAAGCCTAATCTGGTAATGAGCACTGCCTACCAGGTGGTATGGGAGAAATTCTGCCAGCTCTGGCAGATAGAGATGCGTACAGTACCGGTCACAAGGGAACATCCTACCCTTGACGTTGACTCTGCAATCAGAATGTGCGACGAAAATACGATATGCATTGTCCCTGTGGCCGGTGTGACATGGACCGGAATGAACGACGATGTACAAGGACTAAATGACGCACTGGAGAAATACAATGCAGAGACGGGATACGACATCCCCATCCATGTTGATGCCGCTTCGGGCGGATTCATACTTCCGTTCCTCGACCCTGACAAGAAATGGGATTTCAGATTGAAATGGGTATTGTCCATCTCCACATCCGGACATAAGTACGGCCTCGTGTATCCAGGTCTCGGATGGGTGGTATGGCGCGACAAGTCCTGTCTTCCGGACGAGATGTCCTTCAGCGTGAACTACCTCGGAGCTAACATCACACAGGTGGGTCTGAACTTCTCCCGTCCCGCCGCACAGATCCTCGCACAATACTACAACTTCCTGCATCTCGGCATGGAAGGATACAAGGAGGTCCATTCGAACTCAATGGCTGTGGCAAGATACTGCCATGAGGCTATCGGAAAGATGTCATGTTTCGAGAACTACTCGAAGAAGCTTGACAATCCTCTCTTCATCTGGACATTGAAGCCGGAATATGCGGAGAAGACCAACTGGACCTTGTATGACCTTCAGGACAAGCTCATGCAGAGTGGCTGGATGGTACCTGCCTACACCATGCCTAAGGACATGGAAGATATGGTGGTCATGCGTGTGGTCGTCCGTCAGGGAATGTCACGCGACATGGCAGACATGCTTATCGGCGACATCAGGAACGCAGTTGCAGAGCTTGAGAAGCTGGAGTACCCTACTCCGTCATGCGTTGCATCAGGAAGGAACGGCAAGATTAAGGGAAAGGTATATACCCATTAGAAAATAAAACGGACAAGCAATGAAGACACAGAACGGAAACAGCGGCAAGGCGTTCAAGCTCAGCGTTGCAACCCTTGCCATCATGAACATAACTGCAGTCGTGAGTCTGAGAGGACTTCCGTCTGAAGCCATCTACGGACTCTCATCCGCATTCTACTACCTGTTTGCAGCTGTAGTGTTTCTGATTCCGACAGCCATGGTCGCCGCGGAGCTGGCGGCCATGTTCTCGGACAAGCAGGGCGGTGTCTTCCGTTGGGTCGGTGAGGCGTTCGGTCCGCGTACCGGATTCCTCGCCATATGGCTCCAATGGATCGAATCGACCATCTGGTATCCGACCGTCCTTACCTTCGGAGCGGTTTCATTCGCGTTCATCGGCATGAACGACGCCCATGATGCCGTGCTAGCCTCGAACAGGATCTATACGCTTGTGACGGTACTGGCCATCTACTGGGTGGCGACGATAATAGCGCTCAAAGGTCTCGACTGGGTCGGAAAGATCAGCAAATGGGGCGGCCTTATCGGCACCATCATCCCTGCAGGACTACTGATCGTGCTGGGTGTCATATACATAGCTACCGGAGGCACGAACAACATGGACATGTCTCAGGGTTTCTTCCCCGACCTCACGAAACTTGACAACATCGTCCTGGCCAGCAGCATCTTCCTGTTCTACGCAGGTATGGAGATGATGGGAGTGCATGTGATGGATGTAAACAATCCTTCACGAAACTATCCGAAGGCCATCATCATAGGTTCGCTTGCGACCGTATGCATCTTCGTGCTGGGAACATTCGCCCTCGGAGTCATAATACCGGCTAAGGACATAAACCTGACCCAGTCGCTGCTCATCGGCTTTGACAATTTCTTCAAGTATCTCCATATCTCATGGGCCGGACCGGTCATCGCACTCGCACTGATGTTCGGAGTGCTGGCAAGCGTGCTGACATGGGTTGCAGGACCGTCAAAGGGTATCTTCACTGTCGGAAAGGCCGGCTATCTGCCTCCTTTCTTCCAGAAGAGCAACGCAAACGGTGTACAGCGGAACATCCTTCTCGTGCAGGGAGGGCTTGTAACCCTCCTGTCGCTGCTGTTCGTGGTGATGCCGTCAGTGCAGTCGTTCTACCAGATCCTTTCCCAGCTTACCATACTCCTCTATCTGATAATGTACATGCTGATGTTTGCGGCTGCCATCGTGCTCCGCTACAAGATGAAGGACGCACCTCGTCCATTCCGTCTGGGCAAGGGCAATGTACTGATGTGGGTACTTGGAACAGTTGGATTCTGCGGTTCGCTCCTGGCTTTCGTGCTAAGTTTCATCCCTCCGGGCCAGATCCAGACAGGCAGCAAGGCAGTATGGTATTCTGTACTGATCATCGGCTGCGTGGTAATGGTAGTCATACCATATGTAATATATGCCCTGAGGAAACCCTCATGGCGCGATCCCGCTTCAGACTTCGCCCCTTTCCATTGGGAGAATAAGAAATAACTGGCAAAAAAAACTTATCTTTGCCCACGATAGCAAAAAAGAGATGAAAGAAGTGGGCATGAAAGAAATAAATAATTCGGAACATGCAGGTCACCAACAAGCACTGATTGTGGTGACCGCTTTGTTCGTAACCTGTTACCTTGTATCCAACCTCATGGCTGTCAAGGTGATAGGATTATTCAATCTTTTCTACTTTGATGCCGGTACCATAACCTTTCCCTTCGCTTACATGCTGGGGGACGTGCTGACTGAAATCTGGGGCTACCGCACTACAAGAAAGATAATCTTCCTGACCTTCTTCTGCAACCTGTTCATGGTGATCTGCACACAGATCGGAGTATGGCTGCCTTCCCCTGACTATCTTGAAGGTTCTGCAGCTGCATACGACAGTGTGTTCAACTATGTTCCAAGAATCGTACTTGCCTCCCTGACTGGCTTCCTGCTCGGCGAGCTGTCCAATTCATGGATAATGGACAAGATAAAGAAGAAGACCAAGGGAAGACGCCTGTGGGTACGTACCATCGGCAGCTCGATGATAGGATACGTGTTTGACACGGTTCCATTCGTGCTTATCGCCTTCGCCGGCACACTTACCGCCAGAGACCTTCTTCTCATGATCGCCCTCCAGTACCTGATGAAGCTTGGAATCGAAGTGCTTTTCGGCACGCCGATGGCATATGCAGCCATATCAACGCTCAAAAAGATGAATATCTGACCATGGAACAGTTCCAGCCTTACAGTATAGAAGAAGACACTTCCTATGAGAGCGGGATGCTTGGCGAAATCAAGGCCGGTTTTCCTTCTCCTGCCGAGGAGATGCACGAGAAGCTTGACCTTGTAAAGCTTCTCGTGAGACACCGCGCGTCCACCTTCTTCTTCAAGGTGGACGGCGTATCCATGGTGGACACGGGAATGGACGACGGGGACATAATCATAGTCGACCGCAGCATAGATCCGTACAACAACTGCAAGGCAGTATGTTACATAGACGGAGAATATACCGTGAAACGGGTAGAGATCAGGAATGACGGCGCTCGTCTGATGCCGGCGAATGAGAATGATAAGAGATACAGGCCGATAGAAATCACTCCCGAGAACAATTTCCTCATCTGGGGCGTAGTGACATGGGTCATCAAGAAGATGTAAGCCATGTTCGCCCTCGCCGACTGCAACAATTTCTTCGCGTCCTGCGAAAGGGCCTTTCGCCCGGACCTGCAGGGCAGGCCCGTCATCGTCCTGTCGAACAATGACGGATGTGCAATAGCTCGCAGCAACGAGGCAAAGGCGCTGGGCATCAGGATGGGAGATCCGTATTTCAAGATCAGACATATAGTAGAAAAGCACAATGTAGCTGTCTTCTCCGGAAACATGGCTCTATACGGGGACATGTCGCAGAGGGTGCGATGGGTTCTGGAGGAATTTGCACCGGCAATAGAGGTCTACTCGATCGACGAAGCATTTCTGGATCTCAGGGGACTCAAGGGTATCGATTTCGATTCATATGCAAAGGCAATCTCGGCCCGCTGCAGAAAGATGACGACCATTCCTGTTTCTGTTGGAATCGCTCCTACAAAAACCCTTGCAAAGGTTGCGTCAAAACTGTGCAAGCAGTATCCTAAGCTCAATGGAGGATGCTATATGCACAGGCCGCAGGATATAGAGAAGGTGCTGAAGAAATATCCTGTCGAGGATGTGTGGGGCATCGGAAGGAGATCCGTCCAGAAGCTCCATGCCAGATATGTCCGTACGGCATATGACTTCATCAGTCTGCCGGAAGAGGCAGTCAGGAAGATGATGGGAGTCACAGGAGTAAGGACATGGAAGGAACTGCAGGGCATTCCTTGCATCGGATTCGAAGACGGTTTCGATGCGAGACAGTCCATATGCGTATCACGAAGCTTTTCCACAGAAATATACGATTGCGGGGAGCTCAGGGAACAGATCGCGAATTTTGCATCAGCAGTGGCTCAGAAGCTCCGCAAGCAACATTCCCTGACTTGCGAAATTGCCGTATTCGCATATACGAACCGTTTCAAGGAGGATCTTCCGCAGACTCATGCCAGTTTCCTGGTTACCTTTCCGACCCCGACCTCGGAACAGAGGGAGATAGTCATCGCTGCGGCCTCTGCCGTAAAGGAAATTTTCCGTAAAGGATACGGATATAAGAAGGCTGGTGTCATAGCTGCAAGAGTCACAGACATGAGCGATGCAGTCAGATCGATCTTTGAAGACGCCGATGCATCCGAGAAGGAACATAGGATAACATCTGCTCTCGACGCCATCAACAGGACCTACGGAGACGGCACTTTGAAGCTCGCGGTCCAGGGCAGCGGAAAGATCAGAAACACAAGCGAAAAGCAGTCACCGCATTATACCACAAGGTGGAATGAAATACCGAAAGTGAGCATAAAATGACGAAATATTCTGCAAAAATATCTTGCAGGGTAGGGATAGAAAAGTTATCTTTGTATCCCGTATGAAAACGGGATTTGACAACGACAAGTATCTTAAGATACAGTCCGAACACATCAAGAAGCGTATCGCACAGTTCGGAGACAAGCTTTACCTCGAATTCGGAGGTAAGTTATTTGACGACCACCATGCCAGCCGTGTGCTGCCGGGATTCAAGCCCGACAGCAAGCTTGACATGCTCAAGCAGCTTAAGGACGAGGCGGAAATCATCATCGTCATCAGTTCGATCGACATCGAGAAGAACAAGGTGCGTGGTGATCTTGGAATCACATATGACGAGGATGTCCTGCGTCTCAAGAACGAATTCGAGAAGGTAGGATTCTATGTAAGCAGTGTAGTGATGACCCATTACAACGGTCAGTCCAGCGCTGATGCATACAGACAGAGACTCGAAAGGAAAGGCATCAAGGTATACTACCACTATACAATTGAAGGTTATCCTAACAATGTCGCCCTCATCGACTCAGACGAAGGATTCGGAAAGAATGACTATGTGGTTACCACAAGACCGCTGGTAGTAGTCACAGCCCCCGGTCCCGGAAGCGGAAAGATGGCCGTATGTCTGAGCCAGCTCTACCATGAGAACAAACGTCAGATCAAGGCTGGATATGCGAAGTTCGAGACCTTCCCTGTGTGGAACCTCGCTCTCAAGCATCCTGTGAACATGGCGTATGAAGCTGCGACCGCAGACCTTAATGACGTCAACATGATCGACCCTTTCCATCTTGAGGCCTATGGTACGATAGCATCCAGCTACAACCGTGACATCGAGATATTCCCTGTCCTTAACGCCTTGTTCGAAGGCATCTACGGGGAGAGTCCGTACAAGTCCCCTACCGACATGGGAGTGAACATGATCGGATTCTGCATGCGAAACGAAGATGCATGCTGCAATGCAGCGAGGGAAGAGATAATCAGAAGATATTACTATGCCCTCTGCAATCTCGCAGAAAAGGGCAACAACGAGAGTGAGGTGAACAAGATTTCCCTCATAATGAAGCAGGCGAAGCTTACTACAGAATACAGAAGGACAACAGTGGCAGCGCATGCGCGCAAGGAAGTCTGCGGGGTTGCGACTGCAGCTATTGAGCTTCAGGACGGAACAATCATCACCTCCAAGACCAGCTCGCTTCTCGGTCCGAGTGCGGCGCTCATCCTGAATGCACTCAAGCACCTTGCGAACATTCCGCATGAAGTAAGTCTGATTCCGCAGGAGATGATCGCCCCTATCCAGAAGACAAAGGTGGAATTCCTGCATGGCCATAATCCTCGCCTTCATACAGACGAGATTCTCGTTGCACTTTCAATGCTCAGCATAAAGGATGAAAACTGCCGCAAGGCACTTGAACAGCTTCCTAAACTTGAAGGCTGTCAGGTCCACTCGACCGTAATGCTGAGCGAGGTAGACCACAAGGTCTTCAAGAAGCTCGGCGTGGGACTGACCTGCGATCCGGTCAAGAAGGTGGAATAACCTGCTGCAAAACGTGAATTAACCTAATACCTATGGAACCTATAATCGCTCCTGTCAGCCTCGACCTGATCAAGGCTGAGCTTACTCCGAACAAGAAGCTGAGGAACACTAACAAGAGTCACAATGAGATCTATGTGATCAACCACCATGACTCACCTAATGTGATGAGGGAAATAGGCCGTCTCCGCGAAGAAGCCTTCAGAGATTCCGGTGGAGGAAGCGGTCTGTCAATGGACATCGATGAATTCGACACGATGGACCATCCGTACCAGCAGCTCATAGTCTGGGACCCTGAAGCTGAGAAGATCCTCGGAGGATACCGTTTCATTCTGGGAACCGACATAAAGCTCGGAGAAGACGGACAGCCGATACTGGCTACATCCCATATGTTCCATTTCTCAGAGAAATTCATCAACGAATATCTTCCTTACACCATAGAGCTGGGCAGAAGCTTCGTTTCTCCCGAATACCAGAGCAGCAAGGCAGGCACAAAGGCACTCTTTGCTCTTGACAACCTATGGGACGGTCTCGGTGCCCTTGCGATACAGAGTCCGAACATGAAGTATTTCTTCGGTAAAATGACGATGTATCCGGAATACAACAGGCAGGCAAGAGATCTTATCCAGCACTTCCTTTTCAAGCATTTCGAAGATAAGGAACATCTCGTAACCCCTATGGATCCCCTTGTCATCGAAACTGACAAGTCATATATGGACAGCATCCTTAAAGAGGACGAATTCAAGGATGACTACAAATGCCTCAATGCTGAAGTCCGCAGACTTGGAGAGAACATCCCGCCGCTTGTAAACTCGTACATGAGCCTTTCCCCTACCATGAAGACTTTCGGAGGAGGAATCAACCATGAGTTCAGCGAGGCTGAAGAGACATGTATCCTGATAGCATTTGATGAGATAGTGGATGCAAAGAAGGCGCGTCACATAGACTCATACATTGAAGAAAAGATTTCAAGGATGAGGGTACGCTTCCCTCTATTCGTTGAGAACATGGGTGAGGATCTCAAGATGATGATCACCCACAAGAGAGAGCAGGTGCAGGAAAAGGTAAGTCAGAGTCTAAAGAAGCGCAAGGCAAAGAGACAGGTAAGAAGGCAGGCCAGGAAATCGGACAAGACTGCAAAGAAACAGTAGTCTATTTTCTCGCAACTATACGCTTTCTCAATGAATCTGACATAGGGAGCTTGTTGTCAGCATCAGATCTGTCAAGCCACTGCAGGGCAAGGTCATAGTCACCGAGCATATATGTAGCCAGGGCAAGGTTGTACGCTGCACATGAGCGCTTCAGCATGTCATTGGTATCAAGCAATTCGAACCATATGTCCATGGCCGGTTTCCACTGCAGGATGTCAGCGTATTCCATAGCCTTAAACCATTCCTGAGATTCGAAGTAGACGACAGGATACTGTTCATGTCTCCACTGCGACTTGAAGTTTGAAGACAGGTTACGACCCGCTTCAAATCCCAGTTCCGTCAATGAGGCTACAGCCCTGCTGAGGATCGTTTCGTTCTTCTGTATGCCGTCAGAATAGGCATAAGGAACAGCCACGCTGCTTCCTGCAAAGTTGTAGACCTTTTCATCCTTGTTCATCGCATCGAAGCAGTACATCTTCATCGTGAAAGGAAGTTGTCCTGTACTGATGTATGAGGAATCTACAGAAGTCGGGGATGCTACTGATGTCAGACCTCCCATCGACATGCTGCCTACAGCAAGCGTATCGATCAGGAAGACGACATCAGATCCCGTATCCATGATCAGATTGAAAAGCGTATCTTTGGAAGCATAGTCTCCGCCCTTGGAAACCGGCATTCTGTATATGCCTACAGAACCGTCTCCAGTACCATAATCCTGTTCAAGAGAATAGGCAAGTCCATCAGCCATTCCCTCTGAAAACAGATCTGCCATTTCATTCCCGTTTTCCAGATGAACGACGGCTATGTTCTTGCCGACGAAGTCTATACCCACCTTGGAGGGATGTCTCATCTCGACATGAACAGTATGTCTGCTGGGGCCACACGCAACAGCGAGTGCCACAAGAGCGGTCATGTACAGTATACGCTTGATCATTCTATAATAATTCTACCGGTTCAGCAATAAGGTCATATTCATCCGCACCCGTTACTCGGACTGTCATGAACTCTCCTATGAGAGAATACGGATCGATATCTCCAAGAATATCCGAGTCCGGTCTTACAAGAATCTCGCCATCGACCTCCGGACTTTCAAATTCACTCCTGCATACGAATACGCCGTCTGTGAAGTCATCCACGATCACTTTTTCAAGAGAGCCGACACGTGACTGGTTGAATGCGAGCGAGATCTCTCCCTGTAGTGTCATGAGTTCGTCAAGTCTTTCCTGCTTTACGCGGCCAGATATGCTGTCCTTGAAGTTCTCGGCACCATAAGTACCTTCTTCTTCAGAATATCTGAATGCACCGAGTCTTTCAAAACGGGCTTCACGTACAAAATCAAGGAGTTCGTTGAAATCTCTTTTCCCCTCACCCGGATGGCCGACTATCATCGTTGTACGCAGTACTACTCCAGGTACCCTTTCTCTCATCCTGCTTATAAGTTCCCTTGTCCATGCACCTGTGACATGGCGGTGCATGTTATCAAGCACCTTGTCAGAAATATGCTGGAGAGGTATATCCATATAACGGCACACCTTAGGATTGTCTGCCATCTGGTCAAGTACATCTTCAGGGAAAGACGCAGGGTACGAATAATGTATCCTTATCCATTCAATGCCGTCAACCTCCGAGAGCTTCTGCAGAAGTTCAGCGAGTGCGCGACGACGATACAGGTCAAGGCCGTAATATGTAGTGTCCTGAGCAATTATGATCAGTTCCTTGACTCCGTTCTGAGCCAGACTTTCAGCTTCAGCAACAAGGTCTTCCATAGGAACGGACTTATGTTCGCCCCTTATGAAAGGAATCGCACAATATGAACATCTTCTGTCACAGCCTTCTGAAATCTTCAGATAAGCGTAGTGGGAAGGTGTCGTGAGATATCTGAGGTTGCGTTTCCCAGGATCCGGCTCCGCTCCAAGAGCACGGATGACAGGATCAAACTCCCGCGCACCGAACCATGCATCCACCTCAGGAATAAGTTCCGGTAGTTCAGCCGCATAACGCTGTGACAGACAACCAAATACGATAACCTTTCCGGCTTCTCCCCTCTTCTTTCTATCTACAGCCTCAAGAACTGCCTGAACCGACTCTTCCTTGGCATCTCCTATGAATCCGCATGTATTGAGAAGTATGACGTCAACAGGAATATCCTCTCCCTCAGGAATGATCTCATACAGATCTTCCACATGGGAAAGGATATGTTCCGTGTCAACCTTATTCTTGGAACAGCCTAAGGTGACAGTCTGAAGTTTCATCTTCATCCTTACTCAGCTGCTTCTTCAGTCTCCGCGTCGAGATCGACGAAATCGAGGGAAGCGTACTTCTTGAGGTTGTTGTACCAGTCAACGACCTTCTTCATGTGAGAAACATAGAAACGGTCGCGGTCATATGCAGGCAGGGCCTTTTCGAAGAAAGCCTTGAGTTCGTCTGCAGAAGCCTTCGAAGAAGGAGCATCCGCATCACCGAGAACCTCATGCATATTCACGAACACTTCCTGGAGCTTTACCTCTTCGTCATCGGTATAGATCGAGATATCAGCAAGCGAAGTGATCTTGCTCGACAAGCTCACGCTGCTTCTCTTCTTGTCGGAAAGAGCCTCCACAATGGCACCGTTTCTTGCCTGTGAGATATAAAGATAAAGTCCGCTCTGGCCAGAAATCGCCAGAATCTTAGAAAGATCTGTTTTCATATCAGTTAAATTTATATTCGTTTATATATGTCCATAAAAATTATCAATCACACTCAAGGTGTCTCTTCTCAACTCATCCAATGAACCGACATTAAGTATCACGGCATCGGCCTGAGGTCTTATCCTGCCTTCAGAAATGTCGTTCATCATCGTCTGATTCATCATTCTTCTCTTAATCTGGTCACTTGACAAAGAATCCCTCCTGCATGCTCTTTCAAGGCGGACATGCATCGGAGCATCAACCAGAATGACCTTGTCACCGAAACCAGAAAGCAAAGGCTTTTCCAGTATCGTGGCTGACTCGAAGATTACAAACTTATCCTCGGCATATTTCTCTGACCATTTCCTGAAATCCTCTGTCAGTACTGGAAACACAAGTGCCTCCACCTGGTCAAGCAGTTCCTTGTCTGAAAAGATCTTTTCAGAAAGTCTTGAAGGAACAAACCTGCCGTCCTCATCGCGGAGAAGACATCCTGTAAGATCCTCTATCCCGTCAAGAAGTGACGGATAGGAATCATACAGTTTCTTGACATTTGTGTCCGCATTATAAAGACCGCACCCGGACTCTTCCTGAATTATCCTGCAGACTTCAGACTTTCCGCTGCCTATGCCTCCTGTTACTACAAGTACATCCATCAGAGGTCCTTCACTATACATTCAACATAAAAAGGATCGACATCATAGCTGATTACACCGTCCGGCAGACCTGCATTCCTGACAGGACATTTTCCGCTTACAGTATTGAAGAAGTCTTCATAATCGACATAAAGCCTCATCGATGAAGCCGGATCTCCTTTCAGCGGGAAGAAGCATTTAAGTGATGTCTTGACTCTTGATGGAATGATTACCAATTCCTTGTCTACTGGAACATTACGTGCCTCTATTCTGACATCTCCAATGATCTCCACATACCTTGTCACCTGCATCGAATACTGGACCATATCATCAGAGAACCTGACATTTGGAATATCCTCCAGCTTCAACATGCCTTGAATATCCGTATAAAGGTCAGTCCTTTTCAAAGGTTGGGTCATCACGCGGTCAATATTCTCCAGAATCTTCATCTCGCCGTACAATGTCACTGAATCCGGAACGACCTTCAGGTCGCCTACGCTTGTATACTGCTCCCTGAAGGAAACGGAATAAGACGGATAGACAGGAACTTTCTTATGGTCGACTGCAGGGAACGTAAAGAACAGGGTGTCTGTCTCGAAATATTCCACAGTCACATCGTCTCCGAAGATAAGATGCGAGTATTCAGTCAGATCAGCTGCAGTCACATAATAGACATCGCCCTTCTGATGCTTCATCACTTCCGGTCTGAAATCCACGGCACGGATCCTCCTTGCCTGACGCAAGTTATGACGGATTACATGATAACCTGTCGTGCGGCATCTTGCAGTGATGTTGCAATGATTTGAAGCAATGTCGGAATGGCCTTCGATATTGGACCGGGCGACTACAGGTACTGTAAGAAAGTCATTGTATCTCAGAGAAAGATTGTGTATGAGCCATGTACTAAAAGCCAACAGGAGAGCAAGCAGCAGAACTGCCCAATCTCTCCCGCTGATACCTAAAGACTTAAGCAGCCTGTCTAACAGCTCCTTCATCTTTCTCTTTTCTATGGGATTACTGTCTTGCAGGGTCAGTGAAATCCTTTACAAGCGCCTGCTTGCTTACACGGACCTTGACATCCTTGTCAACCTCGATAAGGACGTATGTATCCTTGACCTCGCATACGGTTCCATAGATACCGCCGATGGTAACCACCTTGTCTCCGTTCTTGAGGGAGTTTCGGAAATTATCAAGTTCCTTCTGCTGCTTTCTCTGCGGACGGATCATGAAGAACCACATCACGATGAAGATAAGTGCAAGCATGATCCACATCGAAAGTCCGCTACCCTGACCGGCATTTGTTGTCTGTAAAAGTGTAAACATATTCATTTCTATTTTATTGTAGTTATATCCGTATAATCAACACCTGTGCTAAAGCAGGCCTTTACCTTCCTTGTTCACCTTACCTTCATTGACAAGGTTCTGGACGAGCCTGTCAAGAAGACCGTTTACGAACGAACGGCTCTTAGGCGTACCGAAGTACTTGGAAATCTCGACATATTCATTGATGGTAACCTTGACTGGAATCGTAGGGAAGGTTACGGTTTCTGCCAGTCCCATGGCTATGAGAATGACATCGGTTGAGAACAGACGCTCCTTCTCCCATCCGGAAACCGCATCTGCCACCATAGCCGAATATGTCTCATATCCCGCAAATGACGCCTGAAGAAGCTTGCGTACGAAATATTTGTCGCTTTCTACGCCCTCACCCTTCAGGATCTCGCTCTGATAAAGAGGAAGAAGGCTCCAGCCTTCGCCTTTTGCCAGGCTCTTGAAGGTCTTGCAGCACCATGTCAGAGCATAAGGAAGATCATTGTTCCAGTACATGGACTTTTCTTCAAGTATCTGCTCGAGTTCCTCGCTGTCCACGAACTCCTCCTCGAATATCCTTGTAAAGAGCTTGCAGTCTTCCTCGAGAGAGCTTGTTCCGGAAGCCATATACTCCGCATAGTAATCCTTCGAAGATACTGAAGTCATGATCTTCTTCAGTAGAAGGTCATACTGAGCCCACGAGAACTTCTTCTTGTTGAAGACCTTCCGGAAGTCAGAATCTTCATCAAGAAGTCTTGCAAGAGCATTGTCGGCAAACTTCATGTTAGGATTGCGTTCCTCCTCTGTAGGATTGAACTTCGACTTTGCCGATTCTATCCTGTCACGGGCTATCTTTGTCAGCGGAGATACGATTCCGAGCATATATACATAAAGGTCCCTGGTAGCCTCACATGCCTGATCGAGCTGAACCTCGGCTTCAGAGAGAGATTTGTTTCCAGATAAGATGCTGCTATAGAGCACTTTAAAAGCCTTTATCCTGAGAATTCTTCTGTTAAGCATATTTTTGGTCAAAATTTTATGCAAAGATACATTCATTTTTCAGAAAATTCCCTAACTTTGTAAAGATTTACTAAAAAAAGAAAAGCTATGTATAGTGAGGATTATGATGGAGCACAAGCTCAGGAACGTTCAGGCGAAGACATTTACTCAAGGCCTGTACGAGCAGGAAAGCGTACATACTTCTTTGACGTCAAGGCTACCAAGGGCAACGATTTCTACCTGACGATCACAGAAAGCAAACGCAGGGTAGACAACAACGGTCACTTCGCCTATGACAAACACAAGATCTTCCTCTACAAGGAGGATTTCGAAAAGTTCACCGAAGGACTTGAGGAGGTCATCAAGTACATCAGGACAAACTGCCTCAAGGATGAAGGCCGTCCTGCAGGTGAAAATTTCACTGATGTAGAATTTGAAGAGCTCTAGACTCTAAATATTGAATCTGAGGATGGCCGTAAAGCCATCCTCTTGTTTTTAAGCTATGAATTGAAATGAAGACATACGGATTCGTACGAACGGCAGCAGCCGTTCCTGTAGTCAAGGTAGCCGATACCGGCTTCAACACGGATGAGATCTGCGCGCTTACTGAAAAAGCTTACGACAGGAAAGTCACTATAGTTGTATTCCCTGAACTATGCATCACAGGTTCCACATGCGGTGACCTGTTCAGTCAGACCCTGCTTGTCCGGAGTGCAGAGGAAAGCGCAGAAAAGATTGCCGCATTCAGCAAGGGCATGAACATGGTCATGACTGTCGGTGCCCCGGTTCCATATGCCGGCAGGCTGTACAACTGTTCAATAGTGATCAGGGACGGAAGGATTGCAGGTATTGTCCCCAAGATACATCTTTCAAATGAAGACAGGAGGATCTTCTCTTCAGGAAGTGATTTTCTGAATGCGGACAAAGACTTCGAGATAAGATATGCCGGTCAGAAATGCCCCATCTCTCCTGATCTCCAGTTCAAGGTAGGAGACACAGTATTTGCTGTTGAAACTGGTGAAGACCTATGGTCCCCGATACCGCCGTCATCGGGTCAGGCAATGTCCGGAGTGCATGTGATAGCCCATCCTTCCGCTGAAAATGAAGTTCTGATGACCGACCGTTACCGCTCCAGACTTCTCAGTCAGCATTCAGCAGGAACGATGACCGGATACATCCATTCTCCGGCAGGATTCGGAGAGTCTACACGGGACAATGTATACGCAGGTGCCGCCTCAATATGGGAAAACGGTGAGTGTCTGAAGGAAAATGAGAGATACCTTACCGAATCCTCCCTGATAATTGCAGACATAGATATCGAAAAGCTGGATAACATCAGGAAGAAGAGCATATGCTCCCCTGCCTTAGACCGCTTTAAAAGGATATCGCTGGGAGAGGCAAACGACACATCTTTCGAGACAGAACTCTGCAGAAGAATCGAACCACATCCTTTTGCTCCGGAGGAGGACCTGGACTACAGATGCAGGGAAATCCTTGATATTCAAGTAGCTGGTCTTGCAACAAGACTTAACCATATCAGTTGCAGGAGCGCGGTGGTGGGAATATCAGGAGGACTTGACAGTACGCTCGCTCTTCTTGTCACTGTCCTGGCCTTCGACAAGCTGGGATGGTCAAGGGAAAGGATCATAGGAGTAACCATGCCGGGATATGGTACGACCTCACGAACAAGGAACAATGCGTCGGACCTTATGGACGGGCTCGGAATAACTTCGCGAGAAATATCGATTGCAGCAGCTTGTGACCAGCATTTCAAAGACATCGGACATGACAGGAATGTGACTGACGTGACCTTCGAGAATTCGCAGGCAAGGGAAAGGACTCAGATTCTCATGGACGTGGCAAACCAGACGGGAGGACTGGTGGTAGGTACAGGCGACCTTTCAGAACTAGCTCTTGGCTGGGCCACTTACAACGGTGACCACATGTCAATGTACGGAGTCAATGCGGGAGTACCTAAGACGCTGGTACGCAGTCTTGTATGCTGGGCAGCGGCAAACAGGTTCGGAAACGTATCTGAAATACTTCTCGACATAGCTGACACACCTATCAGCCCGGAACTTCTCCCTGCCGATGAGCACGGCGAGATACAGCAGGTTACTGAAGATCTGGTAGGTCCATATGAACTTCATGACTTCTTCATCTATAACTTCATCCGCTTCGGATACGCTCCTGCAAAGATCATGTTCCTGGCCAGGAAGGCTTTCGGAGACAGGTATGACAACGACACCATACGCAAATGGCTGAAGACCTTCCTCAGAAGATTCTTCAACCAGCAGTTCAAGCGTTCATGTCTGCCGGACGGACCGAAGGTAGGCTCGGTAGGTCTTTCCCCTCGCGGAGACTGGGACATGCCTTCTGACGCATGGAGCACATTATTCCAGAACAGCATCTAAACATAAATGACCTGATTTTCACAAGTCTCACCAATCTTCAATCAGCCAACAACTTGACACTTACGAAACTTGAATAATATGAACATGAAAAAGACTTTATCAGCTGCCATCGCGGTGCTGCTCAGCATCTGCGGTTTCGCACAGGAAACAAAGAATCAGGCAGAACTTGACCTTCCTGAAGTTTACCGTGATCGGAACGTGGTATTCTGGAAACTTGACAAGAATACCTGGATCGGTTCAGGAAACAGGGTATCCTCAGAGACCCTGTATCTTATAGAAGGAAAAGACAAGGCTGTGCTGATCGATGCCGGCACTAATATTCCGGATCTTGACAAGATTGTTGCGGGAATTACCAGGAAACCTGTAAGTCTGCTTCTTACCCATGGCCATGGTGACCACGCCGGTGCTGCAGGATGTTTTGATGAGCTATGGATGAACAAGGCTGACGAGGGAATGCTCCGTAACTATAAAGGTACCATACATCATATCGAAAACGGTCAGAGATTCGACCTGGGAGGAAGGATCCTTGAAGCCTTCTATACCCCGGGTCACACGAACGGATCCGTAACCTTCCTTGAAGTGGGAACCGACAAGGGATACAGCGGAGACGCATACGGAAGCACCAATCTTCTTGTAAACACAGATCTGGCGACCCTTATCAACACATGTACTGAATCCCTGAAATATTACCAGGAGAAGGGATACAGGAACTTCTACCCTGGCCATTACTGGGGAGACAACCTCGAAACCATCGACAGGATCGAGGAGATACTCCAGATTTCCAAGGAAGTGCTCGCTGGCACTCTTGAAGGAGAAGACACCGGCAGCAAGCGCGGTCTCAACAGGATAGTTACACTCGACAACGGTTTCAGATTCAATTACAGCGACAGGACTATTGCCCAGCAGCGTTTCAACTATGCATACAAGGCAGTTGCAGCAGAAGATTTTGAGGAAAATATCTTCAATCTTGTAGGAAAGGATTTCACAGTCATTACAGCCGGAGAAAATCCCAACTCAATGGTTGCCAGCTGGGGAGGAGTAGGAATCATGTTCAACAAGCCAGTTACATGGAACTTCCTCCGCGCCAACAGATATACTCTCGAAAAGATCAGGGAGACAGGTACATACACCATGTGTTACTTCCCGGACCAGTACAAGGGTGACATCATGCAGTTCGGAACCAAGTCCGGCCGCAATACTGACAAGATGGCACAGACCAAGCTTACTCCGATGGCAACGCCTGATGGCTATCCAGCATATCAGGAAGCAAAGATAATAATCGAGTGCAAGCTTATAGCCGCGTCAACGGTATCAAAAGACGAATTCTACACTGAAGAATCAAAGACCTTCCTTCAGGAAGGATATGACGATGCCAAAGACTGGCATAAACTGGTATATGGAGAAATCACAAACATCTATATAAAGAAATAACCTGAACTGTCATGAAACGAACTGGAAGAATCGCAATCCTCGTCTGCCTGCTTGCTGCTGCGCATTTATCGACAGCTAAAACCAGACACGATCAGGTGGTCGAAAAGATCATAGAGACAGGAAACACCGACAACCGTACGATGGAACATCTTGACGTGCTGTCTAACAGGATCGGCGGCAGACTGATCGGTTCCAATGCATATGACAATGCAGTGGAATGGTGTGAATCGATGTTCGAGCAATGGGGTCTGGAAGTATGGGTGCAGGAGGTCGGGGAGGTTCCTGTTGGCTTCAACCGCGGACCATGGTTCGGAAGAATGCTCGGCGGGAACGGAATGAACCTCCATTTTGCAACGCCTTCGTACACTGTAGGAACCAAGGGAGTGCAGAGAGGACATGTATTGAAGGAGCCGCTCACACAAGCTGAATTCAACAACATGAAGGAAAGCCTCAAGGGCGCCTGGGTACTCATCGGAGGTACCAATAACGGCTATCCTGTCGACTGGACGGAAAAGGGAGACAGCATACGCAATGCTGCCATTGCCGAGAATATGGAGATAGACAGAAAGAACCGCGAGGCAAGGATGAAAGGCGAAACCGAAATGATTCCAAGGAAATATGAGCCTGCAATGTTCTACAGACAGATGGTGGAGGCTGGAATCCTCGGCATCATCCAGTCTTCTGAAGTCCCTATCAGAGCACTCTACGACAGGAAGAACCTCGATCAGATGACCTTCGACAACCTGCCGGCCGTACCTGACATCAAGCTTGACGGACAGCAGTACGAGGTCATCGAAGAAATGGTAGCCAGAAGGGAATATTTCCAGCTTGAATTCGACATCAGGAACCACTTCAGAATGGGACCTGTGAAATACCACAATGTGATAGGAGTGATCAGGGGAAGCAAGTATCCTGACGAATATGTCCTTGCAGGAGGTCACCTTGATGCATATGATGTTGCTACAGGAGGAGTGGACTGCGGAAGCGGTGTGGCCCCTGTAATGGAAGCGGCACGCCTTATCGCCGAAGCGGGCGGAAAGCCTGAAAGAAGCATTCTGTTCTGCCTGTGGGCAGGTGAGGAATTCGGGCTTCTCGGCAGCAAATATTTCGTACAGAGCGGAACAGTGGACATGAACAAGATATCAAACTATTTCAACAGGGACTATACTCCGTTCCTAAGCGCAGGAGTAACCGTTCCTGAAGCCATGTACGAAGATTTCGTAAAGGTCAGCGAACCGCTCAAGGATGCTCATCCTGAATTCACTTTCACTGTGGAAAAGCGTCAGGGAGATCCAAGACCAAGACCGACAAGTGCGGGAGGCTCTGACCATGCTTATTTCGCTATGGAGGGAGTCCCTACGATAGGCTTCAATCTCAGGGATCCCAAGGGATATAACTTCAGCTATGACGAGATATGGCACACCGAGAGGGATACATACAACAAAAGCATCCCCGAGTATCAGGAACATACTGCGACATGCACGGCCGTAATCCTTTACGGCCTTGCAAATCTTGACCATATTCTCAGTCGTGAGGGACTGTACGCGGACTAAAGCGACTCGATGATCTTAGTAAAGAGGGTCGTCATCTTATCGGCGGCGGCGTTGGCGGCAACGACAACGTCGTCGCCGTCGTTTACATAGTCTTCCGCATAATCGTCATGCGCTTCATTAGTAATGACCGACATGCCGAAAACAGGGATGGACGAATGTCTTGCCACGATGACCTCAGGAATGGTGGACATTCCTACGGCATCCGCTCCGATAAGCCTGTAGTACTTGTATTCTGCAGGAGTCTCATAAGTAGGACCGGTGCTGGCGAAATAGACTCCGCTCTTGAGCTCGTAACCAAGGCCTGCAGCAAGTTCGAAAGCTCTCATCCTGAGCTGCTTGTCATACGGACGGGTCATATCTGGGAAGCGAGGTCCGAACTCATCCATGTTTGGTCCGATGAGAGGATTAGGAAGATGACTGATATGATCGGTGATGACCATGAGATCTCCTACCTTGAAATCGAAGTTCACTCCTCCGGCCGCATTTGACACGAAAAGATACTGTATGCCGAGGACCTTCATCACTCTGATCGGCAGAGTCACAAGCTCCATAGGATAACCTTCATAATAATGGAACCTGCCCTGCATGGCGACAACGAATTTTCCGCCAAGTTCTCCAGCGATGAAATTACCCTTGTGTCCTACCGCAGTCGAGACCGGGAAACCCGGAATCTCCTTGTACGGAATGACTACAGGGTCGGCAATCTTGTCAGCAAGCTTGCCGAGACCGCTTCCCAGCACGATGCCTGCAAAAGGTTTCTTTCCATCCAGTTTTGCCGCAATATACTCTGCAGCCTTCATGATCTTCTCAACTCTTGGATCCATATTATTATGATATTTTATTCAATACTTTTCTTGCTTCTGCGAGGATTTCCTTTTCACCAGGCACCACCCTGTTCTTCATGACGAAGCGGCCGTTGCATATCACGGAATCGATGCAGTCCGAGTGGGCTGAATAGATAAGGTTGGCTTCAAAGGATCCCGGAGAAAGGAAGTTGTAATTGTCTGTATCGACAATGAGGATGTCTGCAAGCGCACCGGCTTCAATCTTTCCTATATTGAGCCCCAACCCCTTGCCGGCATTGGCAGTAGCCATCTGCATGATCTCTTCAATAGGCATTGCCGACGGATCGTTTCTCCATGCCTTCTGTATCATCGCTGATGTCTTCATCGTCTCCAGCATATCGAGGTTGTTGGAAGAGGCGCAGCCGTCCGTACCGAGGCAGATGTTCGCACCCGCATCACGAAGCTCGTTGTAAAGGAACCTGTAGCCTGAGGCGAGCTTGAGGTTTGAATTCACATTATGGACACAGGTCACTCCCCTCTCACCGAGGATGCGTATGTCGTCTTCCGAAAGCCAGAGTGTGTGGGCGGCGATGACGTCAGGTCCGAGAACTCCGAGGCTGTCAAGATATTCCACAGGGGACATTCCTGCATGCTGAGCCTTGCAGTCCGCTACCTCCTTGCTGGTCTCTGAAACATGTATATGTATCTTCAATCCCCTCTCTCTGGCAAATTGAGCAGCCCATACAATCATCTCTTCACGCACCGAATATATTGCATGGACAGCTACGGCAAAAGTCGACTGGTCATTCCATCGCAGCGACTCTTCGTACATCTCCATACATTGCTTCTTCTGACGCCCCGACTCTTCCGGGTCGTTTCTGTCGCATATGACATAAGCAAGCACAGGACGAAGTCCCATCTCTACCGCTGCCTTATGAGCCATAGGCATGTACCAGTAATGGTCATTGAAGGTAGTGGTACCTGTCTTTATCATTTCAAGGCATGCTACCTTCGTCGCATGATAAACCCATTCAGGGTCGATCTCGGACTCTATCTGCCAGATACGGTCCAGCCAGTCATGGAACTTGATGTCTTCGCCTACGCCACGCATCATCGACATACCGGCGTGGGTATGCATGTTCACAAAACCGGGCACAGCCACCTTCCCGCTACATTCAGTCACACATACGTCTCCATCTTCGCAGAAATCCTGAGCTCCTGCAGGAAAGATGCCGGCAATATGGTTGCCGTCAATCAGAATGTCCGCCACAACGCCCTCTGTCACAATATTTTTAAGAAGTATCTTTCCCATAGATCGAATCATTTAAAGATTTCAAAGATATATAAATTTTCGCACAAATGACACACCACTTACAAGTTTTGATCTTTTTATACATTTTATTTGAGAATTAGATAAATTCAACGTATATTTACTTGATTTTTTAATAAACATCTCTTAAATCAAACGATAATGGCATTCAAAGGAGCAATCGAAGTCGACACACAGAAATGCAAGGGCTGCGGAGTATGTGTAGAGAACTGTCCGACCAAGAGCATCCAGCTCGCTAAGACGGTCAACAGCAAAGGTTATAATTATGCCGAAATGGTAGGAGACGCATGCATCGGATGTTCAAACTGTGCAGTCGTATGTCCTGATTCGGTGATAACTGTTTACAGAGTTAAAATCTAGAAGATATGGCAGAGAAGATTTTGATGAAAGGAAACGAAGCGATTGCCATATCGGCAATACGCAACGGCGCGGACGGATATTTCGGATATCCTATCACTCCGCAGTCTGAGGTAATGGAGACTCTCATGAAGGAAAGGCCTTGGCTTACCACAGGAATGGTGGTTCTCCAGGCTGAAAGTGAGACATCTTCAATCAACATGGTTTATGGTGGCGCATGCTGCGGAAAGAAGGTGATGACCTCATCAAGCTCTCCGGGAATCAGCCTCATGTGCGAGGGACTCAGCTACCTTGCAGGTGCTGAGCTTCCATGCGTAGTCGTGAACTGCCAGCGCGGCGGTCCGGGACTTGGTACGATCCAGCCAAGCCAGAGCGACTACAACCAGTGCGTGAAGGGTGGAGGACACGGTGACTACAACGCAATCGTGCTTGCACCGGCATCAGCACAGGATATGTACGATTTCGTTGACTGGGGATTCGACCTTGCGTTCAAGTACCGCACCCCTGTCATCATCCTTGCCGACGGTATCGTGGGACAGATGATGGAAAAGGTCGAGCTTCGTCCGGAGAAGCCTCGCATGACAAAGGAGGAGCTCGTCAAGATCGCTCCTTGGGCTACTACAGGAAAGACAGCAGACCGTTCATATAACGTGATCACTTCCCTCGCCCTCGAATCTGACGTCCAGGAGAAGTTCAACCAGAAACTCGCAGCCAAGTATGCTGTCATCAGGGAGAACGAAGTCAAGTATGAAACGTACATGACGGAGGACGCTGAATATGTATTCGTGGCATTCGGATGCTCTTCACGTATCTGCGAGGCAGTCGTTGACCAGCTCCGCGAGGAAGGCATCAAGGCAGGTCTTCTCAGACCGGTCACCCTCTTCCCGTTCCCGACAAAGAAACTCCAGGAGCTCTCAGGCCAGGTGAAGAGCATGATGACCATCGAGCTCAACCTCGGTCAGATGGTGGACGATGTAAAGCTTGCGGTCAACGGAGCATGTCCTGTAGGCTTCTACGGCAGGCAGGGAGGAAACATCTTCACTCCTGATGAAATCGTGGATGCATTCAAGAAGTTCAACAATCTGAAATAAGGAAAGACCATGAATATAGAAGATATCAAGAAACCAGAGAACATCGTCTATAAGAAGACTCCTATTCTTACTGACAATGTGATGCATTACTGCCCGGGATGTTCTCACGGAACAGTTCACAAGCTCGTGGCTGAAGTGATCGAGGAAATGGGCATACAGGAAGAGACAATCGCCATCAGCCCTGTAGGCTGCTCGGTGTTCGCATATAACTATCTTAATGTAGACTGGCAGCAGGCAGCCCATGGACGCGCTCCGGCCCTTGCAACTGCCACAAAACGCCTTAATCCTGAGAAATATGTCTTTACATACCAGGGAGACGGCGACCTCGCGTCGATCGGTACTGCGGAGATCATCCATGCCTGCAGCCGCGGAGAGAACATCGTAGTGATCTTCATCAACAACGGTATCTACGGTATGACAGGAGGACAGATGGCTCCTACCACCCTCCTCGGAATGAAGACTGCGACAACACCATACGGTCGTGACGCAAAGCTCAACGGCTTCCCGCTCGTACTCGCACCGATGATCGCACAGCTGGACGGAACTGCCTACATCACAAGACAGTCGGTCCACACTGCAGGTGCCGCACGCAAGGCTAAGGCAGCAATCCGCAAGGCTTTCGAATACAGCCAGAAGGGCATCGGACTCTCTTTCGTAGAGATCGTTGCGACATGTAATTCAGGTTGGAAGATGAGCCCTGTGGCAGCCAACAAGTGGATGGTGGAGAACATGTTCCCTAAGTATCCGCTCGGTGACATCAAGGACGTATTAAAACAGGAGTAATCATGAAAGAGGAAATAATCATAGCAGGATTCGGAGGACAGGGTGTCCTCTCAATGGGAAAGATTCTGGCATACTGCGCGATCATGCAGGACATGGAAGTGACATGGATGCCTTCATACGGACCCGAAATGCGCGGCGGTACAGCCAATGTATGCGTAATCATCAGCGACAAGAAGATCAGCTCCCCTATCGTGACAAAGTACGATACAGCGATCATACTTAACCAGCAGTCCCTCGACAAGTTCGAAAGCGCGGTCAAGCCGGGCGGTCTTCTCGTCTATGATCCTAACGGCATCATCAATCCTCCTACAAGGACAGACATCAAGGTCTGCAGGATCGATGCAATCAACGTTGCCGCTCAGGTCGGAAACTCAAAGGTGTACAACATGGCAGTCATGGGAGCATTCCTCAAGATGAAGCCGATCATCCTCTCGGAGAACATCGACAAGGGTCTTGCAAAATGCATCCCTGCACGCTACGCAGACCTGATTGCCCTGAACAAACAGGCGATCGAAGAAGGTATGAAGGCGGTAGAAGAGCTGTAATCATACGATAATCTGCAATTAACTGCTTTGATTTGCTCAATTTATTTTGAGAAATCAAAGCAGTTTGTTATTTTTGCAGGGTAGGTTAAATTTGGCGTAAAATGCTTGAACAGGTAAAGCAGAATATAAAAAGGCTTATTGCCGCATATGAGGCGGAGAAAATGGAGAGGACAAGGCTCCAGTCCGCCCTCGATCAGGCGCTGACCCAGAACGAGACCTACAGGAAGCAGATAACAGAGTTAGAAAGACAGATTGATAACCTGAAGCTGGCCGAGGCATTCAAGGCTGCAGGAAGTCCTGAAGCGAAGAAGAAGATAAACAGCCTCATGAAGGAGATTGACAGGTGCATTACACTTTTGGAGGGATAAGACATGGCACAAAGCATCAACATAAAGATAGCTGACCGTTCATATCCGCTGAAGGTCAACTCCCCTGAACATGAAGAAGTCATAAGGAAGGCAGCAGACGACATCAACAGAATGGTTGCGAAATATCAGGAAAGATTCCCCGGCAAGGGAATGATAGAGATACTTTCCTTTGTAGCACTCAACACCTGCATGTCGAACATAACCTTGAACAGGCAGATCAAGGATCTTGCGGACGGCGAGGCCATGCTTGCCAAGGAGATTGAAGGTTATCTTGAAAACATTGATAAAAACAGCCGTTAGTTACATTTTTGCTGAAATCAACATTTATAATGTAACCGGGCCTTCTCGGATGGGGATGACGGACCTATGTTACCCTTCATGGGGATTCCGCTTTGCGGGACGGAGGATTTCAGAACCTATATTCCGGAGCCTAAATCTTATTTATTAAGATTTTCTGACAAACCGGCTAACGGCTTTTATTAAACTACCTGACCAGTCGCTTCCGTGAAACGGCTGGTCATTTTTTAGTTTGTCATCCTGAGGAGGACCATGGTCCGACGTGAGGATGTCATGAATATGAACGACTAAAACCATATATATAAACATTATGAACATCGTAATTCTTATTCTGACAGGGGTATTAAGTGCGGCTTTCGCACTAGCCACCTACATAATTGTCCGTAGAATAATTCTGAAAGGACAAAAGGAAGACATCATCAAACAGGCAGAACTTGAAGCAGAGAGCATCAAGAAGGAGAAGATCTTCCAGGCAAAGGAAAAGTTCCTCCAGCTCAAGAGCGAGCATGAACAGTACATCAATGAGAAGAACAAGCACATCAGCGATGTGGAGAACCGTCTGAAGCAGAAGGAGAACAGCCTGAACCAGCAGAACTCGGAGCTTGGCCGCAAGAACAAGGAAGCTGACGCCATCAGGGAGAACCTCAAGGCTCAGGTCGAGATCGCAACCAGGAAGACCGAAGAGTATGAAAAGCTTCGTCAGGATGCGATCAGACAGATAGAGGAAATTGCCGGAATGACTGCAGCAGAGGCCAAGAACCAGCTTGTGGAAAGCATGAAGGCAGAAGCAAGAACGCAGGCCCAGTCTTATATCAACGACATGATGGACGAGGCCCGTCTCACAGCAAGCAAGGAAGCTAAGCGTATCGTAATCAACACGATACAGAGAACAGCTTCTGAAACTGCCATCGAAAATGCAGTAACTGTATTCCATATCGAAAGTGACGAGATCAAGGGACGCATCATCGGACGTGAGGGACGAAATATCCGTGCGCTCGAGGCTGCTACAGGAGTTGAAATCGTTGTTGATGACACTCCTGAGGCAATTCTTCTTTCAGCATTCGATCCGGTAAGAAGGGAAGTTGCCCGTCTGGCGCTCCATCAGCTCGTGATCGACGGCCGTATCCACCCTGCACGTATCGAGGAAGTGGTGGCAAAGGTACAGAAGCAGCTTGAGGACGAGATCATGGAGACAGGTAAGAGAACCTGCATCGACCTCGGAATTCACGGAATGCACATCGAACTCGTGAAGCTCATCGGTAGGATGAAGTACCGTTCATCATATGGACAGAACCTTCTCCAGCACGCACGTGAGGTGGCAAACATCTGTGCTACAATGGCTTCAGAACTCGGTCTCAATCCTAAGACTGCAAAACGTGCCGGACTCCTCCACGATATCGGAAAGGTATCAGATGAGGATCCTGAACTTCCACATGCAATCCTCGGTATGAAGCTCGCCGAAAAGTACAAGGAGAAACCTGATATATGCAATGCAATCGGATCTCACCACGAAGAAGTTGAGATGACTTCTATCATCGCTCCTCTCGTACTCGTCGGAGACGCAATTTCAGGAGCTCGTCCGGGAGCACGCCGTGAGGTCATCGAGTCATACATCAAGAGGCTCAAGGATATGGAGAACATCGCTCAGTCATACCCTGGCGTAACCAAGACATATGCAATCCAGGCAGGACGTGAACTTAGAGTGATCGTCGGCGCAGACCAGGTTACAGACCAGGATGCAGAGTCACTGTCAACTGAAATAGCAAGAAAGATCCAGGAGGAGATGGTCTACCCTGGTCAGGTGAAGATCACCGTCATCAGAGAAACAAGATCAGTAGCATTTGCAAAATAACAGAATATGAAAAAATTAATCACATTGCTTGCAGCTGTAATATTCAGCTTTGCAGCATTTGCCCAGGATCAGCTCGTGACATGGTCTTCGCATGTTGAGAATGTCGGCGATGATACCTACAGGGTGGTATTTACAGGAAAAGTTGCTTCCGGATACCATACCTATACCCTGACTGACGAGTTCTCCGCTACAGAGATAATGGACGCCGTAGTAGATGGCGGCAAGCTCGTAGGAGAGCCGTATGAAATCGGCGAGCCGGTTGAAGAGCTTGACGAGTTCGGAGAAATGGCAAGACATTATTATAACAAGATCGTTATCGCACAGGACATAAAGACAGACGGAGAATCTGCCGTTTATACAGGAGCGATCTTTACAAATGCATGCACTGGAGGTGCCTGCAAGGCAGAATACTACGATTTCGAGGTGAAAGTCAGCCCGCAGACAGCTGTAGCACCTTCAAGCGGGACCGCTGTAATGGACGAGGCACCGGCATCGTCGGAAAGAAAGGGATCGATCTGGGGTCTTATCATCGAGGCTATCCTCTGGGGCTTCGCAATGCTCCTTACCCCATGCGTCTTCCCTATGGTACCTATGACGGTTTCCTTCTTCATGAAGGGTTCCGAGAACGTGGCTGCCGGACGTTTCAAGGCCGCGATGTACGGTCTTTTCATCGTACTGCTCTATACTGTTCCGATTTCAGTCATCATCCTGCTGACAAGAATAATCGGAGGAGATGCGGTTACAGCGGATATCTTCAACTGGCTCTCTACCCACTGGCTGCCGAACATCATCTTCTTCATCGTATTCATGATCTTCGCAGCTTCGTTCTTCGGAGCATTTGAGATAACTCTTCCAGAGTCTATCGTAAACAAGAGCGACAAGGGTTCTGACAAGAAAGGTCTTGCAGGAGTCTTCTTCATGGCGCTTACACTCGTGCTTGTTTCATTCTCATGTACAGGTCCGATCGTAGGTTCAGTGCTCATCAAGTCTACTCAGGGTGAGTTCTGGGAGCCGATGGTGACAATGCTTGCGTTCTCAATCGCGTTCGCGCTTCCTTTCACGGTGCTTGCATTCTTCCCATCCCTGCTCAAGAAGTTCAAGAAGAGCGGCGGAAGCTGGCTGAACTCAGTAAAGGTAGTTCTCGGATTCGTAGAAGTTGCCCTCGGACTCAAGTTCCTCAGCGTTGCCGATCAGACATACCACTGGGGTATCCTCGACAGAGAGGTTTACCTTGCAATCTGGATTGCGGTATTCACACTCCTCGGCCTCTATCTCATCGGAAAGATCCGCTTCGCACATGACGAACCGCTCGAATACCTCAAGGTACCTCGTCTTGCGCTTGCAATCGGCGTATTCTCATTCGTGATCTATCTTATCCCGGGCATGTGGGGAGCACCGCTAAAGGCTCTCTCAGGCTATATGCCTCCTATCACTACCCAGGACTTCGTCATAGGTCAGGGCAGCACAACAGCAGCCAACAGCGTGGAAACCGATGCTCCTGTAATCGAGAATGAATACGGCCTTCACCTCCCTCTCGGTCTTCAGGGTTATTTCTCTCTCGAAGAGGGACTTGAGGCAGCCAAGAAGGCAGGAAAGCCTGTATTCGTGGATGTGACAGGTCATGGATGCGTAAACTGCAGGGAAATGGAGTCGCGTGTATGGAGCGATCCTACAGTTCTCTCGATGCTCAAGAACGATTTCGTGGTCGTAGCCCTCTATACTGATGACAAGCAGAAACTTGACAAGGACAAATGGGTTACTGACGCAGAAACAGGAAAGGTATACAAGGATCTCGGAAGAGCAAATTCATACACTGCACGAACTCTCTGGGACGTAAACGCACAGCCGAATTATGTGCTCCTCTCCCCTGACGGAGAAATGCTCGTTCCGGTACGAGGCTACGATCTCTCGATCAGCGGATTCGTAGATTTCCTCAATAGCGGACTCGACGCTTACAACGCCAGATAAAAAAAAAAGAGGGCGACTAAGTGATTTAGTCGCCTTCTTTTGTGTTTATATATCTATGACAACAGTGGCGGTAGGGTAAGTTTGGCTTTGTTCCGTCGGAACAAGTTCCGACTCCATCCCTCCCACGACTTCGTCGCGGGCCCCTCCCGTTCACGAGGCCACGGGCGGCCACGCCATCCAAACTTACCCTACCGCCACTTCAGAGCATACGCAATAGCCTTTTGCTATCATCTTTCTGACATTAACAATAGCTATTCCTTTAACTATCAAAAGAATAGCTATATTTTTATACTATGTTTTCAAGAGGGAGTATGGTAGTGATTGCGGAGGCGTGTCCACCCCCGGACACGGGCAGGGGGAGGGGCCCGACGGAGACAAGTGGTCGAAGACCACGCAGGAAACGTTGGGAGGGGCCGGAGTGAGCGAAGCGAACGGAGTCCTCCGCAATCACTATCATACTCCCGGTTAAACCATTTATAAAAAAAGAGACTGACTAATCAGTCATATTGACTTTTTAGTCAGCCTCTTTTTTTTATATAAACCATCTAGAACTTGAAACTGTCCTTAAGAGCAGTTGTCTTGTTGAATACGAACTTTTCAGGAGTGCTGTCCGGATCCTTGAAGAAGTATCCCACGCGCTCGAACTGAACTGCGATGCCTGAATTGTCCTCGAGAAGAGCAGGCTCTGCGAAGCCCTTTCCGATAACGAGAGATTCAGGATTGAGGTAGTTCTTGTAGTCCTCACCCTCAGGTATCTGACCCATCTGAGCCTCTGTGAAGAGCTTGTCATAAAGTCTGAGTTCAACTTCCTTGGCGTGCTCGGAAGACACCCAGTGGATGGTACCCTTCACAGAACGCCACTCACCTGCTCCAGGCTTTGATGTAGGATCGTATGTACACTTTATCTCGACGATATTGCCCTCAGCGTCCTTCACGACCTCCTGGCACTTGACGATGTAGGTGTACTTGAGACGGACTTCTCCGTCCGGCTTGAGACGGAAATACTTCTTAGGAGGTTCCTCCATGAAGTCGTTTCTCTCTATATATACCTCACCTGTGAAAGGAACCTTACGTGACGGTCCTTCAGGATCTGCCGGATTGAGAGGAGCATCGAACCACTCCACCTTGCCCGGCTCCCAGTTTGTGATGGTAAGCTTTACAGGGTCCTGTACCACCATGTAGCGGTTTGAACGCTCATTGAGGTCCTGACGCACGCACCACTCCATCAGCTGGAGGTCGATAAGCTGCTCGCGCTTAGCCACACCCACTTTCTCAGCGAACATACGCATCGATTCCGGAGTATAACCGCGACGGCGGATACCGCAGATGGTCGGCATACGAGGGTCATCCCAACCGCTTACAAAGTTGTTCTTCACAAGTTCAAGGAGCTTGCGCTTTGACATGACGGTATATGTAAGGTTGAGTCTTGCGAACTCATACTGGTGCGAAGGGAAGATCTCGAGCTTCTCGATGAACCAGTCATAGAGAGGTCGGTGTACGTCGAACTCGAGGGTACAGATCGAGTGAGTGATGTTCTCGATCGAGTCTGACTGACCGTGAGCATAGTCATACATCGGATAGATGCACCACTTGTCGCCTGTACGGTGGTGATGTGCATGGATGATACGGTAGAGAAGAGGGTCGCGGAAAAGCATGTTAGGATGCGCCATGTCTATCTTGGCACGGAGTACCTTCTCTCCGTCAGCATACTTTCCTGCCTTCATCTCACGGAAGAGCTGGAGGTTCTCTTCTACGCTGCGGTTACGGTAAGGGCTCTCTGTGCCGGGAATCTGGACTGTTCCACGACCTGCACGGATCTCCTCCTGGGTCTGATCGTCGACATATGCCAATCCCTTTCTGATAAGCTCCTCAGCCCACTCGTAGAGCTGGTCGAAATAGTCTGAAGCATATCTTTCGTTCTCCCACTCGAAGCCGAGCCACTTGATGTCCTCCTTGATGGAGTCAACATACTCGGTATCCTCCTTTACAGGGTTTGTATCGTCAAAGCGGAGATTAGTCTTTCCGCCGTATTTCTTGGCAAGACCGAAATTGATGCAGATGCTCTTCGCATGTCCTATGTGAAGATATCCGTTAGGCTCCGGCGGGAAACGTGTCATTACAGATTCACACTTTCCGCTTGCGAGATCAGCTTCAATGATCTCCTCCAAAAAGTTGAGATTTCTGGTCTCAACAACATCCTTGTTTACCTCTTCCATATGGTTGGTCGTTTGAATTTGCAAATAATCGGGCAAATATACAGAAAATTTTTCATTATCTTTGGAGATATTTCATTACATGACACAACTAAACTGAACTTATATGAAATCGCGTATCATCTTACTTGCTGTCGCGGCATTTCTGTCCGGATCATGTGCCGTTGAATCTGAAAACATAAGGATCGACCAGGTCGGATTCTATCCCTCGCAGGAGAAGACGCTCACCCTTGAGCAGGACAACCCAAGCGAAACCGTAAGCATCTACAGGGCAGGCAGGAAAGTATGGGAAGGAGAGGCGGTACGTACGGCTGAGTCCCCTTGGTCCGGAAAAGAGCGTAGAGTATTCGATTTCAGCGAAATAAGCAGGCCGGGCACCTACACAGTGAAGGCCGGCAGCGAAAAGACGGAATTCACCGTTTCAGAAAATGCATTTGACGCCCTTGCTGAAGCAGCCCTGAAAGGCTTCTACCACCAGAGGAGCGGAATGGACCTCGACCCAGCTGTTGCCGGTAAATGGGCACGAAGAGGAGGCCATCCTGACACCCTGGTCTTCATACATGCAAGCGCAGCATCCGAAGGCAGGCCGGAAGGTACGGTGATTTCCTCCCCTAAAGGATGGTATGATGCAGGAGACTACAACAAATATGTGGTCAATTCAGGATATTCAATGGGACTTATGGCAGAGGCTGCCCTGATGTTTTCTACACCGGAAGATTCAGACAGACGCCAGGCCATACACGAAGAGCTGAAATATAACGCAGAGTGGCTCTACACGATGCAGGATCCTTCTGACGGAGGAGTCTACCACAAGCTTACCAATCCTGAATTCGAAGGCTTCATCTCCCCTCTCGAATGCAGCAAGCCAAGATATGTGGTACAGAAATCTGTTACAGCCGCCCTTGATTTTGCCGGTGCATTATGCTCATTTGTCGAGCTTGGCGATTCTCCGGATCCGGAGACTATCGCCAAGGCAGAAGCTGCCTACGCATGGGCAGCTTCAAACCCGTCTGCCTTCTATTTCCAGGAAAGGATGAACAGGACATATGACCCAGACGTGAGTACGGGAGCATACGGAGACGGCAGTGCATCAGACGAATTCTTCTGGGCTGCATCCTGCCTCTATCGCGCTACAGGAAAGACCGGATATCTTGAAGATGTGAAGAGATACATGCCGGAAAGTTTCAGCGTCATGTCATGGGGCAATGTTTCTGCCCTTGGAGTCTTCGAATGGCTCAGGAACGGAAAGAATGGTGTATCTGCCGATGAACAGGAAATCTATGAAAGATGCCTTCAGATGCTGCTGGAATACTGCGACAGAAGCATGGAATCAGCGGAAACATCGTGTTACAACAGCCCTTACGGTAACAGTCCGCGTGACTTCTACTGGGGATGCGCTTCAACCTTCTGCGATCAGTCAGTATGTTTCCTCTATGCATACAAGCTGACCGGAAAGGCCGGATATCTGAAAAACGCATTCCGCAATGTAAACTATATCCTCGGACAGAATGCCACAGGCTACTGCTACGTCACCGGTTTCGGCAGCAAGAGTCCGATGTTCCCTCACAGCCGTCTGTGCCATAGCGACGGTGTTGTAGAGCCGATTCCGGGCCTTCTTGTCGGAGGTCCTAACCCGGGACATAATGACAAGGCCGAAGTGACATACAGTTCGTCCTATCCTGACGAGTCATATGAAGATGTAATGCCATCGTATGCTTCTAACGAGATAGCCATAAACTGGAATGCTTCCCTTGTAGCCGCAGTCACATGGCTTGCAGAGATCGCGGAATGATGATAAGGACAGCAACATACGAGGATCTGCCGGCATTGATGGAGATATTCTCGAATGCCCGGGCTATAATGCGCGCGAGCGGTAACATGAACCAATGGAACGATTCATATCCGTCGGAAGAAACTGTCAGGACAGATATCGGCAACGGACATTGCGTGGTCCTGTGCGAGGATGGTACCGGCCGAATTCTGGCAACCATGGCCTTCATTCCCGGTCCCGACCCGACCTACGCCGTCATTCATGACGGCAGATGGCCGGACGACTCCCCTTACCATGTCATCCACCGCATTGCCGTCCTCGAGCCGGGACACGATGCCGCCCGCACTCTGCTGGACTGGGCATTTTCCCGTACCGGATGCATCCGGATCGACACCCATGCTGACAATGTGATAATGCACCATGTACTCCGGAAATACGGTTTCACCCGCTGCGGAGTCATTTTCCTGGCCAACGGCGATCCCCGTGACGCATACCACAAAAATGCCCGACACGTGAATGATTTGCCGAAAAAAGATGTATTTTTGCGAGCTGAAAACAGATAACCGACAACTATGATCAAGTCAATGACAGGATACGGCAAGGCTGAGGCTTTGCTTGAGACAGGAAAGATTACGGTAGAAGTACGTTCTCTGAACGGAAAGACCGCAGACATAAGCATCAAGACATCGATGCTGCCTAAGGACAAGGAAATGGCTGTACGTCAGAAGATTGCAGCCGAGCTGACGCGCGGAAACATCGATTTCTTCGTGACATATGAGCCGAATGCGGCTGACAGCGCGAAAAAGATCAACATGGACCTTGCGATGGAGTATTACCAGCAGGTATCCCAGCTTGGCGACAAGATAGGTGCAGTCAACCTTTGGAGCAAGAATCCCAATGACCTCCTTGCCCTGCTTCTTAGGATGCCAGAAGTAATGGACGCAAAGAAGCAGGATGTCATCACAGACGAGAACTGGCCGGTTGTGGAGGGATGCATCGATCAGGCTCTTGCGAACATCAATGCCTTCCGTTCTCAGGAGGGAGAGATTCTTTGCAAGGACGTTACCGAGAAGGTAGAGAACATCATGGAGTTCTCAAGGCAGATCGAGCAGTTCGAGGCTGAGCGCACAGAGGCAATCAGAGAAAAAATTTTGACCAGATTCGCCGAACTGAAGGCAGAACCTGACCAGAGCCGCCTTGAGCAGGAGATGATCTTCTACATCGAAAAACTCGACATAAACGAAGAGAAGGTACGCTTGCGTCAGCACTGCAGATATTTCCTTGACACGCTTGCAAACGAGCCTAATCCCGGCAAGAAGCTCGGCTTCATAGCACAGGAGATGGGACGTGAGATCAACACTACAGGTTCAAAAGCCAATCATACTGAAATTCAAAAACTTGTAGTAAGGATGAAGGACGAGCTCGAGAAGATAAAGGAGCAGAGTCTGAATATTCTATAATACAGGGATTATATACTGTATTCCGAGTGAGATGCGTTGGGTATGCGGCATGACCGCACCCAACGCATCTGCATTCTGGGTAAGGTCATATCCTTTGTAAAGGAAGTGGAGGAAGACTTTGAAACCCTCGTCGGAAACGAAAGGAAACCACTCCACACAGGCCTGGGCGTTCCATGAAGTCATGTACTTTCCGGCAGCAAACGGGCCGTTCGCTTCATATACAGATGCTGTCTCATATGCACCCTTTATGTAGCCGTTCCATTTCGGGTGGAACCTGTAATCCATATTGGCGATGACAGAGAAATACTCGACATTCTGTGCTGTTACAGGAGGAAGTCCGGGAAGATTCTGGAGGGTGGTTATACGCTGCTGGCTGTCGATTGCCGAGCGTGAATAAAGCACGTCGAGATATGCCAGGACAGGTCCTTTTTCGTAGATATTGCCGCACATCAGATAATATACGTTCTTACCCTTGGCAAGCTGTCCTGCAGAAGCGGAATACATAAGGTGTACAGCTCCGTCCGCAAACCATCCGTTCCAGTTGGCTGTGGCCAGAAGCGGGAGCTTCGAGCTTTCCAGTCCGGCTGGCAGACCGTAAAGGTAGATCTCGCTGTCCGAACTGTTCCTGTTGTTGGTAACCTGCAGCATAAGATGCTGGTCAGGTGTGAATCTGATTACCCCGGTAACACCGGTCTGATATATCTCAAAGTTATTGTTGAAGTCACAGAACTCCCTGACTTTCAAACCGTTTACCCACCCCTCATATCCAGCCACAGCAAGAAACTGCTTGCCTGCGACAAGATCGAACCAGTCTCCACGATGCCACTTTATATACGCATACTCGATGGACGAGGACATGTTGTCGACTGAATACGGATTGCTGTATTTGTTGAACGACTGACGGAAATGGTAGGAAAGGTCATCGTTCAGACGGCCGAGGATCTCGAGACGGACACGGTTCATCTTGAAAGAAGCCTCATCGAATGAGCCTTCGGTAAAATAGGCGTTAGCCGTCGAAGCGAATTCGAGATTGATATGGGATTTTATATGTCTGAAGTTCTTCAGAAGCGTCTTTGTAGAATCGTCGTATGATATCAATGCTTCATTCTGAGCCGAAGCTGCAAGCGGCATGAGCAGAATGAGCAGTATGGCAAGTCTTTTCATGGCAGTCCTGTTTTCAGACTGCAAATATAATCATTTTATTGAGCTTGTCCATATCGCTCATACCGTCAGCGACCTTCCTCAGAAAGTCATTGTAGCTGTCATAATAATCTGTCTTACCATAATCCTTCAGCTCGGCACGTACCTTGTCTTCAGCACGGTTCTTGGCCACTCCTATCCTGAATCCGGTCATTCCTGTTATTGTCGCCACCTTTTCCCTGGCCATGCCTTCAAGCACGCAAAGGGCGTATGTCATGCTTTGGAGAGGGGTCATATGTGTAGTGGCCCTGCAGTGCAGCTGCCAGGCCTGTTTGGTGACATAGTCATCTTCATTTTCCGCTTTGGGAGATACTCTGACGAATACATCGTTGACGACGCCGAATATCCTCAGGATACGCCGTCTCATGATCCTTATCCTGCTGTAAAGACAGGTCTTTCTCAGGATCCATTCTTCCACGGTATACCTGTCGTCATAATCCAGCACATCATGCCATACAGATGCAAATACCTGCACGGTGACCTGCTCGCTGTCTATCCTGTCACAAAGTATCCGGAACGTAGTCCTGGACACAATACCCAGATATCTTCCTGTCAGCTCCTTCAATGCCTCCTTATTGCCGTATGTAATATCCTTGAGCAAGGCTATGTCGCTCCTGTCTTCAAGACGGGCGTATCTGTCCGTGTATTCCATATAAAAAAATCATCCGCTGAGGGATGATTTCAAAAAGGATTCCTAAACGGATTGTCAAGGAAAGAATTATCTGTATGTGACCTTCTGAATAAGCTGGCCCGGATCTCCTATATGGAAGGAAAGCGTGTGCTCCCTGACTGAGGCGTCGATAGGGAATGTCACCACATATTCCTTTCTGTTCTCTGAAACCTGCATCTTCCATGGTTCGTCCCACTCCTTGACAATGTTCTCGCATATTACAGGCGCACATCCGTCAAGGCTTACCCCGAAGGAATTGCTTCTGCCCTCATAGACAGGCCACATCGGTACTGTAGAGATGCAGAGGGTTATCTCTGTCGAGCCCTCCGGCAACGCGTCAGGGGTAAATGATATGTCGATACGGTCAGATGAAGCGTTGCAAGGATTCCGGGCATCATCCAGAGGCTCACCCAGCTGAAGTACCTTCCAGTCGGTTCCCATGCCTTCAAGTATCCTGAACGGAGCCTTAGCCTCAGAAGAGAAAATATCTATCTTGTCCGGGAACTCCGTATAGGTCAGGAAGTCAGGAAGCTTGAACCGTTCCGTAGGCTCGCTGACAAGCTCTGGCATCATCTGGTACTTTGCACAGAATCCGGGAGGGACTTCCGAGATCATCTGATCCCATTTACCGTCTTCAATGGCATGGAATTCATCTATCAGAGTCTGGATGCTGTCGTTTGCAGCTACAGCCGCATCTGCATACTCCCTGCTTCCGGTCTCATGGTTCCTCTGTGCCATCAGGAACTTCAGGTTCATCTGATATGCTGACTTGACCGAATATCCCAGCATCTCGAAAAGGGCCGTAGCCTGATCCTCAGGCAAGGCCCTCATGATATCTTCACACTTATCGGATATGGTCTTGTATGAGGCAAGGCGCTCCTGAGCGGAACCGTCCTCGAATGAATAATCCGAGTCCATGAGTTCGTTGTTTGATGGGATAGGGTCCCACTCGCGCTCGTATCCCATGTACTCCGGCTTTCTGTCCCACGCAAGACGGTAATACTCGTCCAGAATGGTCTGGAAACTGTCCTTATGCTTATTTCCAAACAGAGAAGAGAGCCACTCTGCCTGATATGTATTGGCGTTCTCGTATGAGAATTCATCGATATCCCAGGCCATGTCCATGAACATCTGTATGCCGAGTTCCATCGGCTTTATGTCTCCTACATTGAGGAGCCAGTATCTGTCGGCACCGGCATCATAGGCTTTCTTCAGTTCCTCATACATGAGCATAGGGGCCGTGGTGTTCATCCAGAGATAATCGTGAGGCGTACCAAGATAGCTGAGGTGGTAATAGACTCCGTTACCACCGCTGCGCCGTCTTTCCTGTTCATTCGGAACGCGCTTCATATATCCGTAGTTGTCGTCCGTCCATACGAGGGTGATGTCCTCGGGCACTACGAGACCGGCATCATAGATATCAAGGGTCTCCTTGTAAGGGACAAAGATCTGTCTTATCTGATCTGCGGGCATTCCCTTGTATTTCTCAAGTATCTGACGCTGCACCTCAAAGACCTTCTCCAAGGTTCTTGCCCTTACGGAAGGGTCCTCAGAACCCTTCATCGCCTCGTCATGCAGGCCACGCATACCAGTAGTATAGATATTGTCGTACTGGGCGGTCTCGCGGATACGGTCATCGAACTTCTTCACAATCCTGTCGCCGTTCGTGAGGTAATTCCACTCTCCGTCCACAGCAGTATCCCACTCAGTAGGAGCTGCATTGTTGATCAGAAGCGGTTCGCAGTGGCTTGTCGTTATCATTATGCCCCATTTGTCTGCCATGACCTGGCTTTCTGGGTGGCTGTAGAAAGCGCCTGTACATGTGTGCATTGCAGGAGCAAGCATGTTAGCCTTGAGCCTGAGCATGAGTTCGCATACCTTGTCGTACGTCTTAGGGCCTATGTCTCCGAGTTCCTTCTCGAAATTGCGTTCCGACCAGGTCTTCATACCCCAGTCCTCGTCATTGATGAACACTCCTCTGTACTTTACTGATGGTTCATCAGAGACAAAGTCTTCTCCATACAAAGGAGACTTGTCAGCCTTTACCGGCACATCTGACCACCAGTACCATGGATTTACGCCTATGGCTTCCGAGATACGGAAGACTCCGTAAGCAAGGCCTCTCGGGTCTGATCCGACCACCTCTACCCTGCCCTTTTCAGTATTGATGCAATATGTCTCCCATTTTCCGGCAATATCCTCAGGACATTCAACGATCGATGAACCGCCGGCCGTACCCAGCACGACTACAGGACCATCCGCAGGTTCGGTAGAGACTGCTGGTCTGAGACCTGACACCATCTCGATATCTCCGGCAAGGGTTTCCGCCATCAGGGCTGTCAGAGGGTCATCTGAAGCGTCATATACGATGGTGACTTCAGAGAGGTCAACCTTAGGAGCATCGCATGCTGTCATAAACAGAGCAGAAGCAAAAGCGACAAGAAACAGTTTTATCTTCATATCAATTTTATTTGTATCAAATATACATCTTTTCCCGCATTCCGTCTTTACAAAATGATAAATAACTTTACACCTGTGTAAAATTTCTTTACACTTTGAAATTCCGACAATTTTTACAACCAACTGATTACCAATACTTTGAATAGTTTGGCACACCCCATGCTCTTCTCGGGTCAGATTTGACAGAAAAACTATTTTATTATTACATAATAAAGCATGAGAAGACATATTCTTACAGCATTTACATTGTTTGCAACATCATTTCTGACCCTTGCTCAAGAACAGATGACATTATCGCAGGCCATTCATACGGCACGCAACCAGTCTGTAGAAGCACTCGCAGCCAGACAGTCATTCATATCCACCTATTGGGCCTACAGGTCATACAAGGCCAGCAGGCTGCCGTCATTCTACATGTACGGAAATCTTATGAACTTCGACAGGTCCTTGACCCTTCTCCAGAATCCGGAGGACGGAAGTCTGAAATATGTGAGTTCCAACAATCTCCAGAACAGTCTTGGACTTGAGATCAACCAGAACATAACTTTTACAGGCGGTACCCTCTCTGTATCTTCCGACCTCTCCCGCATCGACCAGTTCGGTAATTCCAAGAGCCTGACATGGTATTCAAGGCCGGTGACCGTCTCATATTACCAGCCCCTGTTTTCATACAACCAGTTCAAATGGGACAGGAAGATAGAGCCGAAGGAATATGAAAAGGGAAAGAGGGACTATCTTGCCAGAATGGAAGCACTTACCATCAACGTAGTCTACGCCTACCACAACCTCCTTCTTGCAAAGATGAACAGCTCTATAAGCCAGAGCAATTTTGAGAACTCGGGAAACATGCTCCAGATCGCAAAGGAAAGACATCAGCTCGGAGATGTGACAAAGGCCGAGTACCTCCAGCTGGAGCTCAGGATGCTCAATGACAGCATCGCCATCAATGAGACTGCAGTTGCAGTACGCGAAGCACAGATGAGCCTCAATTCAATACTCGGATATGACGAGTCTTTCGAAATAGAGCCTGATCTTGAAGAACAGCTGCCTGACATACAGATGGACTACGACCTCGTCATGCAGAAATCACTTGAAAATTCCAGCTTCACGCTTAACAACGAACTCAGCCTTCTCAATGCTGAATCCAACGTAGCCTACGCAAAGGCCTCAAGAGGATTCTCCTTCGCCCTGAACGCCCGTTTCGGAATGTCACAGACTGGACCTCAGTTCCCGCAGGCATACAAGGACCTTCTCGACCAGGAAGTTGTGGGAATCACCTTCAGCATCCCTATCTTCGACTGGGGTCAGGGCAAGGGAAAGGTCCAGAAGGCCAAGGCTGCCCAGGAAGTGGTCAAGGCACAGGTCCAGCAGTCCGAGAACGATTACAGAAGACAGATGTTCACCGCTGTCAGCCAGTTCAACAACCAGCGCCAGCAATGTCTGGTATCACGCCGGGCAATGCTTATCGCCAACGAAAGGTATGAACTGACCATGCACAGGTTCAAGGAAGGTAATGCGACTGTAACAGACCTGAACATGGCCCAGACGGAGAATGACAGCGCATGCAGACAATATATCAGCGATCTCTGCAACTTCTGGACATACTACTACAACCTCCGTCAATGTACCCTGTATGATTTCATCAATGGCGAGGACCTTGAAATCGATGTAAAGGAAATGATATTATAACCTGATAAAACTAAACGACAATGGATAGAGTATTAGAAAAAAAGAAAGGCATAGCCCTGGTATTCAGCAAGAAGGCCCTCCCCTACTGGTTCGGCGCATTCATGGCTGCTTTCATCCTCTGGCTCATCTTCCGCGACGACGCAAGCACTCTCCGCGTGAACGGAGACACGCTTTCGGTCAGCGAAGTCACCGCCGGCGAATTCAACGACTACATCCGCATCAGCGGTCAGGTCCACCCTATGACCACGATACAGGTCAGCCCGCGCGAAGCCGGAATCGTCGAGGAGATCGTGATCGAGGAAGGAACACAGGTCAAGGCAGGTGATGTAATCATCCGTCTGAGCAACGACGACCTCGACCTTGAGATCCTCAATTCGGAGGCGAACCTTGCAGAAAAGGAGAACGCGCTGCGAAACACAATGATCCAGATGGAGCAGGAAAAGATGCAGCTCAGCCTCAATATCCTCGAACTCGAGACAGAGGTGAAGAGGAAGGGACGTGCCCTGGAGTCTCAGAAGAGGCTTTTTGACGACGGACTCATCGGCAAGGAAGAGTACCTGCGTTCGGAAGAAGATTATGTGCTTTTCTGCAAGAAGCTTGAAGTCACAATGGCACGCGCAGGTCAGGACAGCATGTACAGAGAAGTGCAGATCAGGCAGATGGAGGAGAGTCTCGACAACATGAAGATCAACATGCAGAGGATCCGCCGCCGTAAGGACAATCTGGATGTCAAGGCTCCTATTGACGGTGTGATCGGACTTATCGAGGTCGGCCTCGGAGAGTCGGTCGGAAGCGGCAGGAAGATCGGTCAGATCAATGCGGAAGGCAGCTACAAGATCGAGGCTCAGATCGACGAGCACTACATCGACAGAGTATTCGCAGGACTTACAGCCACCTTCGAGCGTCAGAACGAGACCTTCGATGCAGTCATAAGGAAGGTCTATCCGGAAGTACGCAACGGAAAGTTCCAGGCGGATTTCCGCTTCAGCGAAGAGCAGCCTTCAAACATAAGGACAGGTCAGACCTATTATCTGAACCTCCAGCTCGGTCAGCCTGAAAGCGCAATCCTGATCCCACGCGGAACATTCTACCAGAAGACAGGAGGAAAATGGATCTATGTGGTAGCTCCTGAAGGAGGAAAGGCTGTAAGGCGCGAGATACGCATCGGCCGCCAGAACCCGCAGTTCTATGAAGTGCTCGAAGGCCTCGAACCTGGCGAGAGGGTCATCACCTCCGGCTACGACAACTTCGGTGACAATGAAGTACTGGTATTTTAATCCCCACTAGTACCCAAAAACCTGACAATCAATCACTTAACACACCGCGCCTGCTACAAAATGCAGCAGGCATACATACTTAACAAATTAGATATCAACATATTAACCGACTACATGAAACTTAAGGAAACAATAGTAAAGGCACTGTCTCTCGGCACGGGACTGGCGATAGGAATGGTCCTGATCGCCAAGGTATGCTTCGAGATGAGCTATGACGGCTTCTACAAAGACGTTGACAGGATATATTGGATATACAGCAATGCCATCCAGGGAGAGGATGGATTCGATTTCAATCAGTGCAGCGGAGCGATTGCCCCTGGTATCAAGCAATATGCGCCAGGAGTGGAATCTGCGACAAGAATGACAGGACTCTTCGAGCAGCACATATGGAGAGATCAGGATGGACATGAAGTCGAAGGTTTTTCCAATATCGTTGACACCTGTTTCTTCGATGTATTTGACAGGGAGATTCTTGCTGGAAATCCAAAAAAGGCACTCGGAGAGTGGGGCTCCGTGATGGTAAGCCGTTCTTTTGCCGAAAAGATGGGAGGAATAGAGAACATCATCGGAAAGCAGATCTGCAACATCCAGATGCCTGATATTCTTGCTACAATAAACGGAGTATATGAAGACTTTCCGGAGAACGGCACCATCCCATATGATGTGCTGATATCCATGGAAATATTGTCAAAGTCCAGTACTGAAAACTGGATGGGCAATGACAGGTACAGAGGATTCGTGAAACTGCATGAAGGAGTGGATCCTGCATCCTTGAAAGACGCTATGAGGCTCATGCAGGAAACCCATCAGGATATTGAGGAGTATGAGGCTATGGGTATGAAGCTATGGTACACTCTCAGACCATTCAGCACCATCCACACATCTGACCCGCATACAAGGAACATGATGTTCATCCTTTCTCTTGTAGCATTCCTTCTGCTCGCGATATCTGTAATGAATTATGTGCTCATCGCCATATCGGCAATAGTGAAACGCTCAAAAGAGGTCGGAGTCAGAAAGGCATATGGAGCTGAAGGCATCAACATTTACGGCGTGCTCTTCAAAGAGACTGCCGTCAACATGGGACTATCGCTTATCGTGGCAGCGGCGATAGTCTATGCGGCAAAGCCGGTGATAGAAAGCCTGCTCGGAGTGACCCTTCACGGTCTTTTCATACCTCAGACCATAGTCACACTTTCAATTGTCTGCATCCTGATATTCTTTGTTTCAGCCATTGTTCCGGGCTATCTGTACGCGAAGATTCCTGTATCAGCGGCGCTGAAGAACTATAAGGAGAACCGCAGGAACTGGAAGAAGGCTCTTCTGCTCGTCCAGTTTGTGATAAACGTATTCCTTGTCGCTATGATGCTCGTGATTGCAAAGCAGTATCAGAAAGCGATGAACGATGATCCCGGCTATGAGTTCGAGAATCTGGTAGGATGCAGTTTCGACAGCATGCCAGGCAGCGAGATCAAGCCATTCATTGAAAGGGTTAAAGAACTGCCGGAAGTGATTGACATCGAAAGAAGTTACGATTTCCCAGCCGGAGGAGCAAGCGGCAACAACATATACAGCATGGAAGGAGGGCAATACAAGGAGCTATTCAATGTCGCAGACCAGTATGAAGGAACAGACGGATTCTTTGAAATCCTTGAAATACCGTTCATAGACGGAAGAGCCCCTAGGGCAGCAAATGAAGTTGCCGTAAGCCGAAGTTTCGTGGAGAAGATGATGGACTTCGAGGACTGGAGCGACGGAGCTGTCGGCAAGCAGCTCCTCATCACGGAACACAGCCAGACTGCTGAACAGTCATTCACCATAAGCGGAGTATATGAGAACTACAGGATCGGTACCATGAATGCCTCTGATCCGCGCCCGAGCGTGAAGTTCTGGGAGGACGGAAACGCTGAGGATTCATACAAGATGCCGCTTGTGATGATAAAGCTGAATAAGGTAAACCAGGACATCATCGGAAGGATACAGCAGATTGTTGACAAGCTATACCCCGAAAGAAGACTTGAGATAGTCTCGTTCAAAGAAGAGATCAGAGGCCTCTATTCGGAAGACAGGAAGATGAGAAACACCATCATGGTAGGATGCATATTCTCCGTTCTTATCGCCCTGTTCGGACTCATCGGATACATCCGTGACGAATCTGTACGCAGAAGCAAAGAAATGGCTGTCAGGAAGATCAACGGTGCAACGACAAATGAGATCATGAACATATTCATAAAGGATGTATTCAGGCTCATCATCATTGCCGTCGTCATCGGAGACATCTGTGCATGGCTTGCGGCAGAAGGATGGCTCAGGCAGTTTGCGGAAAAGATCACGCTGACTCCTTGGTACTTCCTCATGGCGGACATCATAGTCATGGTGCTCATCGTAGGAGCGGTGATAATCAACTGCCTGCGTATTTCGAGGAGCAATCCTGTTGAATCATTGAAGAATGAATAGGAAGGAGATTGCCACGTCGCTCCGCTTCTCGCAATGACATATCACAGGAATATCCAGCATGTCATTCCGAGCGAAGCGTGGGAATCTTAAACAGAATTAATTATATAAACAATTTAATACCAAAACATTATGATTACAGTAACAGATCTTTGCAAGGTTTTCCGTACAGAGGAAATCGAGACAACAGCACTCAACAAGGTTTCATTTGAAATCAATGACGGCGAATTCGTGGCCATCATGGGCCCTTCAGGATGCGGCAAGTCTACCCTCCTGAACATCCTCGGTCTTCTTGACAACCCTACTGACGGAAGCTACATGCTTCTCGGACAGGAGGTTGCCAAGCTCAAGGAGAAGGACCGCACAAAGTTCCGCAAGGGCAACATCGGCTTCGTGTTCCAGAGCTTCAACCTGATCGACGAGCTTAATGTGTATGAGAATGTGGAGCTTCCGCTCAAGTATCTGAACATCAGTGCATCAGAGCGCAAGCAGCGTGTTACAGAGATGCTCAAGAGGATGAACATCAGCCACAGAGCGCAGCACTTCCCTCAGCAGCTCTCAGGAGGTCAGCAGCAGCGCGTTGCAATCGCCCGTGCAGTCGTTTCGAACCCTAAGCTGATCCTCGCCGATGAGCCTACCGGTAACCTCGACTCAAAGAACGGCAAGGAAGTGATGGACCTTCTCACAGAACTTAACAAGGAAGGCACGACCATCGTGATGGTGACCCACTCGCAGAAGGATGCATCCTGCGCTCAGAGGATCGTGAACCTCTTCGACGGAGAGATCGTCAGCGATGTAAAGAACGAACTGTAACGAATTTGACGTATGTTCCAGCGACCCCCGCCTCCCTATCGGGAGGCACCCCCTAGCCGGGGGTGGCATGTCGCTTCCACATATCGTCAAATTCATACAAAACCAACGCAAATAGACACGAAATAACCCTATAACGACAACAAATGGCATCATTCAACATATTCAGGAAAGGAGGATCGGCTATGTCTGGCATACTCAATGTGCTCGGCATGGCGGTTGCCTTTGCCGCTTTCTACATCATTCTCGTACAGGTCAATTATGACCTGAACTTCAACAAGGACATCAAGGATTCGGAGAAAGTGTTTGCTCTCTCGGTCAATGCACAGGGAGAAGCAAAATACAACTCCCTGTATTATTGCCGTCCTCTGGCAGAAAAGCTCATGCAGTATTCGCCGAACATCGAATTCGGAGGTATCATCAATCTGACCAACACTGCAGGCGAAAGTTTCTGGATAGAGAGGGATGGCGAAAAGGAAGTCCTTACCATGAACCATACGGACATCAGCGGAACCGCGCTGAAGGCCGTAGGATTCGAAGCCATGGAGGGTTCATTGGATGATGTCATAAACAGGAACACTCTTGCGATCAGCGAGAGTGCAGCAAAGAGATTCGACCTCAAGGTCGGAACGAGCCTTGGACAGGGTACAGACATGCGTACCATAGTCGCAGTATTCAAGGACATGCCGGACAACTCCCATTTCAAGGATCTCGACCTGCTGAGCAACATGGCGGACAGGAGCATCGAAAATTTCACAGAATGGGGATTTACCTATTTCGTGAAACTTCATGATGAGTCGCAGGTGGAGGAAATGGAAAAGGAACTGGCACAAGTAAGCCGCGGATACTACATGGAACGGTTCTTCGGAAACATGCCTTCCCCTGAAGAGATGGGTATGACCCAGGAAGAATTCGACAAGGAGGTGAATGACATGCTGAATATGGCTGTAGCCGACTTCATCCCTCTGGAAAGCCTGTATTATAACAATGCCCAGATGGAAAGAGGAAACAGGACGACAACACTTATCCTGCTTGTCGTGGCCATACTCATAGTAGGCATCGCCTTCATAAACTATATAAACTTCTTCTTTGCGTTAGTCCCCGAACGCATAAGGGCTGTCAACACGAAAAAAGTCCTTGGAAGCACCCGCAGAAACCTGATCCTTGGCACGATAGCCGAAAGCATCAGGCTCATATTCCTTGCACTTGTACTCGCATTCGCCTTGGTTATGGTCTTCAACATGAGCCAGCTCGTGCATCTTATCTCCGCAGACAGCACCTTCGCCATGAACATAGGCGTGACCGTATGGACCGTAGTAATTGCCGTCGCGATTTCGATCGTCGCAAGCCTCTATCCTGCCTTTTACATCACGTCCTTCGAACCGGCAATGGTCCTGAAAGGGTCGTTCGGTGCGACGAAGGCCGGAAAGGCGCTCCGCTATACCCTCATCGGCATGCAGTTCGTGATATCGATGGTCCTGATCATCTGTTCCGCGTTCATATCGATACAACGCAGGTACATGGTAGATTTCGACATGGGCTTTGACAAGGAACAGCTGCTTTATGTACATACGACGAATTACATCGGATACAACGCCGAGGCTGTGGAAGAAAGGATGAAGACAGATCCTCAGATCAAGGACGTGACATGGGCGGCGGGCAAGCTCATAGCAGAAGAACGAATGGGCTGGGGCCGTCAGTGGAACGGACAGAACATCAATTTCGAATGTTATCCGGTTGCATACGACTTCCCTGAATTCATGGGAATCGACATCATCGAAGGCCGCACCTTCCTGCCGGAAGACAACCACAGCGAGAACGGTGTATTCATCTTCAACGATGCGGCACGCAGGAAATATGGATTCACACTTGAAGACAAGGTGACCGGTCACGCCTCTGAAACGGACATCGCCGGTTTCTGCGAAGACTTCAGCTTCCAGTCGCTCAAACATGAAGTACGACCGTTTGCTCTGTATGTTTTCGGAACAAACCCATGGTGGTATCCGACTACTGCATTCATAAGAGTATCGGCCGAGGCTGATTACCAGGCTGTCATGAAGCACATAGCAGATGTCCTGAGCGAATGGGAATACAATGTTTCGCCGGATGAATGGGACATCCACTTCTTTGATGAAAACCTGAACGCCACATACAGAAAGGAGGAGGCGCTTTCTCAGCTCATAAGCCTGTTCACTCTTGTAGCCATCATTATTTCCCTGATGGGAGTCTTCGGTCTGGTGATGTTCGAGACACAGTATCGCCGCCGGGAGATCTCTCTGCGTCGAGTGAACGGCGCTACAGTCCGAGACATACTGGAAATGTTCAGCAGCAGGTTCGTGAAGATCGTGCTTGTATGCTTTGCTGTGGCCGCTCCGATTGGCTGGTTGATCGTCGACAGATACCTTGCCACATTCGCACACCGCTGCCCTGTCTACTGGTGGGTGTTCGCCATCGCCCTCGTAGCCGTGATGGGCGTTACGGTCGGCGTGGTCGTCCTCCGCAGCTGGAACGCCGCTACTGCCGACCCCGCCGAAGCGTTGAAGAGCGAATGACACTAAAACCTTACCACTCAACAACTTACCCGATTAGCCTGCCGCCCCGGGGTTGCAGGCTAATCAGCTAAGACACTGATTAATAAGCAGATAACACGATTTATGAAAAGTTACCTGAGATTCCTATCGAGAAACAAGCTGTACACCGCCATCGAGGTCGTGGGTCTGAGCGTTGCGCTGGCGTTTGTGCTGCTGATCGGCAGCTATGTATGGCAGGAATACAGCATATCGCACGAGAATCCGGATTATGAGAGGGTGTTTATCCTTACTCAGTATATGCCATATGGAGCATTGGATCCGCTGAAGGAACAGATTCCTGAAATGGAGAAAATCACCCTTGTCAACGATATCGAGGAGGTCGTAATGGAGTATGAAGATGAAAGGCTGGTTACCAGAGGACTTGCCGTCAGAGGGGACTTCTTCGACATATTCGACTATGAATTCGTCATCGGGGATGCCGGATGCATGAAATCACATACTGACATCATCGTCAGTGAATCATATGCAGTCAAACTGGCAGGAAAGCCGGAACTGGCAGTCGGAATGAAGATAATTCCGACAGAATATCCTTCCCAGGCATTGACCGTGACAGGAGTCATCAAGGATTTCGATCATAAATATTGGAAGTACATGGACTTCATCTGCAGTGGTGATGGTCCATTGAACGACAGCGCGCAGAAGAACCCGGTATTCACCCTGTCCGCCACAACATTCATCAAGGCGGCAGAGTCAACTGACGAGGCAGTACTCCTGGAAAAGATACAGACTGTCTTCAAACAGTTCTGGGGAGAGAGGATGCCGGCTGACAGAACAGCAATGTTTGCCGATATGATAGGTATAGAGAGATTTGACAGATTTTACTTTTCCAGTGAAGAGATCAACGATTTTCTTAATATGGGAGACAGGAGACAGATAATCATCCTCCTCATAGTTTCCCTGCTTCTTCTGGTCTCCGCAGTCATCAACTACATCAACCTGAATCTCGCCCTGACGAACAAAAGAGCGAAGGAAATGGCCACAAGAAGTCTTGTCGGTGCAGAAAAGGCCCACATCGCAGTAAAGTACATACTTGAGTCAATCGGATTTACGGCAGTATGCTCCATCGCAGCCGTGGGCATTGCGGTCGCCCTTGCTCCATATATCGGACGTATCATTGACGGACAGACTGTTGCAATACCGTTCAATGCTGCCAGCATCTCCATTTATGTACTTTTCGTTGTGCTGCTCGGCAGCATCTGCGGCCTTATCCCTGCTCTGAACATATCATCCATCAAGCCTATAAGCATTGTAAACGGCACATACAGAAGAAAGAGCAGAGCCGGTCTGAACAGAGTGTTCATCCTGCTTCAGAACATCGTCGCCATCACTCTGATCGCCTCGGCGATTATTCTCGACAGGCAGATGAACCATATGATCAATATGCCTTTGGGAGCGGACATCGAAGATAAATTCATCCTGTCAACGGATGTGGTAGAAACTGGAGATATAATACCTGTCATGGATGAAATCAGACAATTGCCGTTCGTGAAGAAGGTGGCACTTTCCAGAGGATACCCTACAAATATGAATTTCTTCACTGCCATTCAGTTGGAAAACAGCACTGACCTGACATCTGTGGCGTTGCTGATATGTGATACCGAAGCATTCGGGATGTGGGATTTCGATATCAAGGTAGATTCCGGTGCTCCCCTCGCCCATTCGGTATGGTTCACTGAAAGTCTTTACAACTGCTTTGATTCGAGAGAAGCTGCTGAGAAAATTGCAAAATCATGGGACGGTAACTTCAACCGAAGCAGGATCGATAACTTCGGCGGAGTATTAGGCAATATAGCCTCAGACAATGCTATGAACGAGACAATGGAACAGTCGATGGTCGCTGTGATCGTCCTTCCGGTAGATGACTTCGGGCTCTATAACAACACCATTCTGATCGAGACCGATGAAAATCACGACGAGGCCTTTGAAACATTCGACAGGATATACCGGAAGTTCTCCGATGAATATAACGGAGCCTATATCGAACCTTGGGATTTCGGCTATGTCGAAGACATGATGGTAAGGGTACTGGAGGAAAACAACAGGACTGTAAAGCTGCTCAAGATCTCCGCAATACTGGCAGTCATATTGTCCATACTCGGTCTTGTCGCCATGAGCACCTACTTCGCTTCGGAAAGAGAGAAAGGCATCGCCATACGCAAGGTTTTCGGCGGAACGATGACGAGCGAGACACGCAGGAACATATCGGAATATATGATCATCACCATCATAGGAAGTGCCGTTGCCATTCCGGTCGCATGGATATTCTGCGGACGCTATCTCGAAGAGTTTGCCTACAGGATTGACCTGACCATATGGCCGTTCGCCGCAGCTGTGCTGCTTGCTCTGGCCATCTCCCTCGCCTCGGTTCTCTGGCAGACCCTCCGCGCTGCCAGGACGAACCCGGCTGAGGCGCTGAAGAAGGAGTGAGGATAAAACACTGCACGTCAACAACTTACCCGATTAGCCTGCCGCCCCGGGGTTGCAGGCTTATCAGCTAAGACATTGACTAACAAACAGATAGCCTAATACATGAAAAGTTACCTGAGATTCCTATCGAGAAACAAGCTCTACACCGCGATCGAGGTCGTGGGACTGAGCCTTGCGTTGGCGTTCGTAATTCCTTTGATCAATGTCACCGTTGACAAATATGAAAGATCTCATGCTCATGAAAGATATGAGGATGTATACGCTGTAGCGTATATGGGTAATCTGTATACAGAAGTCAATTTCGGTGATTACCTGAAGGAGAGTATCCCGGAAATAGAACAGACTACTTCCGCTATGCTGGGCCCAAGAAGCATCGTTGATAAGGATTTCTTCTACTTCTTCCCGTTCGAGTTCGTAGAAGGAGACGAATCATTCCTGGATTCAAGGGAAAACATTGCGGTATCGGAGAAATTCGCGGCAATGATTGCGGATGGATCGGCTATCGGCAAGGCTGTAAAGATAGAGGATAAATATTATACTGTAGCCGCTGTCTTCAAAAACAGCAGGAATGACATCCTGAAGGAATGCGAAATACTGCAGAACATTGCTCCATTCAAGGATCTTCGTGAAAACGGAGGCATTGGCAGCGGAGTGACATTTGTATCAATAAGGAATGGACATGACAGGAAGGAAATAGAAAACCGTATTCTGGAAGCGGCAGATACATTCAATGCAGGAGACGAAACATATCTGAAGTACAAGGAGGCCGGGGTTTTCAGGGGGCTTGTAAGATATGATGAACTGCCGACATGTATGGTGAATTACGGACAGTTCATGAAATATCAGCAGGCTTCAATGGGCATGATTGCTGCCCTTCTGCTTCTGATCTTCATTACTGCCATCCTCAACTATATCAACCTGAACGTAGCGCTCTCGACTACCAGAGCAAAGGAGAATGCAACTAAAAAACTAGTAGGAGCTACACGCATGCGCTTGATAATCAGTAGTCTGTGCGAATCATTGGCATTTACGACTGTATGTTTTGTACTCGGATATCTGATGAGCGGATATATCGGTCAGTTCATCAAAGGATTGCTTGCAATGAACGGATTCACAGACTTTTCAATCGAGCCGATCTGGAACATCAGGACCATCACGATATCCGCATCGATCATTCTCATCACCTCAATTGCTGCCGGTCTGGCCCCATCCCTGATGGCATCAAGATTCAGTCCGCTGGACATTACCAAAGGTGATTTCAGGCTACACAGCAAAAGAAGGCTTTCAAAATTCTTCATCAGCTTTCAGACGGTTCTTTCGGTTGTCCTGCTGTCCGTCGTGCTGATGGCCGACAAATGTCACAGGGATGCCATGAAGGTTGATTTCAATTGCGACATCGAAGATGTGGTTTATATGCGGGTAACCCCTGAAAATGCAGCGATAATGCTGTCAAAAGCAGCTGAATACCCTGAAATTATATCATGCGGCCGTGCCGCTCAGGTTCCGGCCCAGGGGTTGAGCGGTGTCATCAACATTCCGGACACCCCTCAATATCTTTTCAGCCACATCGAATGCGACCGAAGCGGATTCGAGACATTGGGATTCGAAATCATCCAGCAGAACGGCAATGATTTCAATGGCCTGTGGCTGACTCCATTCACGCAATCGTTCATAGAGAAAGATCCACGCGTCCTTGATCATCTGTACAAATCTACAGTAACGGACCATATTGCAGGCATCGTCAATGACTTTCCGGGTATGGCTCCGCTTGAGGGAGGTGGTCCATGTCTGACAGTTGCATCCGTCAAGGAGCAGACCATAAGGACCTCTGTTGTCTTCAAGATTGCAGGAGATCATAAGAAAGGCCGTGAGCTGGTACAGTCCCTGTTCAACGAAGCGCAGATGAACAAGATCGCTCCGGATGGCGACATCACCGGTATGGAAAAGGCAAAATATGTTCTCGACATATTCGAGGAAACAACTGCACCTTTCAGAATGATCATCGAGATGATCGGAATAGTGATGGTGCTGGTCGTGATCATGTCCATGATGGGACTCATCGGAATGAGCATGCATTTCATGAATGAACGGAAGAACGAGATCGCGGTCAGGAGAATATTCGGAGCGACGGAAAATGGTGAAATTATCCGAAACCTCCGGTTCTACCTGATCATGACGGGAATCGCTTCTGTGCTGGGAATATGTGTAGCTGAACTAGTCCGGCAGTTCTTTATCGCACTTGGATCGGTACCGCAAAATGTCTGGTGGATATATGTGGCTTCGGTCTTATTGTCCTTCGCGATTTCCATCGCCTCCGTACTCTGGCAGACGCTCCGCGCCGCCCGCACCAACCCGGCCGAGGCGTTGAAGAAGGAGTGAGGATAAAACACTGCACGTCAACAACTTACCCGATTAGCCTGCCGCCCCGGGGTTGCAGGCTAATCAGCTAAGACACTGATTAATAAGTAGATAACACAATTTATGAAAAGTTACCTGAGAATTTTGAAGATTAGAGAGAAGGTATCACCAAAGAACGAAGATCTATGAGAAAGACAAGAATAAGCATGGTATTGAACATCATCGGAATGAGTGTGTCGCTGATGGTGTTTCTGGCACTGTTTGCACAGGTTTGGCATGACTACCGGTTCAACAGTAATTTCGAGGATTACAAGAACATATACAGATTCGAGATGCCTGTCGTTTATGATGTTGATGATTACACATATTCTCAGGGAATCAGCAGGCCGTATATCGAAGCATTCGAAGCATGTTCTCCTGATATAGAAGTCGCATGTGACTATAAGGATATTCGAGGTCTTGAACTGGAGACCGTTTATTCTGATGTTGACGGCACAGTAAGGAAACATGAGATAGCTCAGGTCGAGACGGACTCTTCATTCCCGAATGTATTCAGTATTGAGATCGTTGACGGAACGCTGGATGAGTATAATGTAAAGAACGCTGCTCTGATTTCTGAGAATCATGCAAAGACGATCTTTGGCGACAGAAGTCCTGTCGGCGAACATTTGACTACTGAGTTCAATATCAATGAATATAAGATAGTCGGTGTATATAAGACTCTGCCGGAGAATTGCAGTGTCATCAACGGCCTTCTTGTCAATGAAGGAGACGACGACCTGAGTATGCCGAATTACAGCTTACATTGCGGATTTTTCCGCCTGAGGGATGGGGCGCGTGCAGAAGATGTGCTGGAAAGCATCAGGATGACTTTCAGGAATCTGGTTCATGACGATGCGGTTGCTGCCGGCATGGGAGAAAAATATGAAAAGGACATATATCCTAACCTGCGCCTGACGTCTCTGTCCGATATTCACTACTCGGATGACATAAGACCTGGAGTAAAGCCATATGCAGACAGTACACAGACTCTGGTCCTTCTCTCCATCTCCATACTTTTCCTACTGATTGCAGTCTTCAACTACATCAACTTTGCTATCGCTTCGATTCCATTCACAATCAATGAGATAAATGTAGAGAAGGTGTATGGAGCAAGTAGAGGACGACTTATACTTGTTCAGCTGAAGAACAATTTCATTATTTGTCTCGTATCATTCGGAATTGCCCTCGGTCTTATGGAAGCTGTTGCCGGCTCGCAGTTCGCATCTTTCAGCTGCTGCTCGCTGGCTGTCGGCGACAATGTTCCTGCGATTGCCATCGGCCTCACTGTCGCTCTTGTTGCGGCACTTGCGGGCGGGCTCGTCTCTGCCTTATACAGCACGTCGTTCGAGCCCGGCATGGTCCTGAAAGGCGATTTTGCGATTTCGGGGAAAGGTACGGCTTTCCGAAGAATCAGCATGGTCTCGCAGTTCGTGCTTTCATGCGTATTCCTGATCTGCGGGCTGATGATCAGCCGGCAGACTGACTACATGATGCAGGAGGACAACGGATTCATTTCGGAGAATGTCGTACGAGTAAATGTCAATCTTTGGTACCGCTGGCACAGGTGTTTTGATGAATTCATGAAGAATCCTGAAATCATTGATGTGACATGCGGAGATTCTCCGATGTCCGAAGGACTTTCATCCCGTTCAGAACTCATGTCCAAGGACAATGAGCCGGTATGGTACAGTTTCAGAAGCGGATATGACAACTATTTTGACTTTTTCGATTTCAAGCTGGTGGACGGAAGGTTTCCTAATAAAGGGGAATTCGGGGTTGCAGTGATCAATGAAACATTTGCCGCTACTTATCCGGATTACCAGATAGGTAATAAAATCATGAGCATGTACAGGCAGGAATACGAGATCATCGGTGTTGTTGAAGATTTCAATGCAAGGCCTATGATGCACGAGCGTGAACCTATGATTTATCATATCGACAATCTGAATTGTGCAGACATGTTCTTCAAGTTCAGAAGTGATGATATCTCTGAGACAGTCAAATGGATTGAAAAATCCCTCAGAGACCTGGTCAGCAGCAGTGGAGCGAATGGAGATGAAATTTCTGTTACATCCACGTATCTCAAAGACGACATAGAGAACATGTACCGTAAGGAGATCGGTCAGAGCAGACTGATCAACAGTTCTTCAATCCTCTGCCTTCTTATCGCACTTATCGGTGTACTTGGGATCGTCTATTTCGAAACCCAGATAATGAGGAGGGAGATCGCCATCAGGAAGGTAAACGGAGCGACAACATGGGAGATAATCAAGTCACTGCTCGGCAAATATGTCATTGTCAGCAGCATCGGATTCCTTCTGGCTGTACCTATGAGTGTAGTGATCATGAACATGTGGCTGTCGCGCTTCGCATACCACACAGACATGTCCGTCTGGATATTCCTGCTTGCCTACCTGATCATAACTGCACTTACCGCCGCAGTCGTTCTCCTACGCAGCTATTCCGCTGCTTCGGAGAACCCTGTCGAGGCGCTGAAGAAGGAGTGAGGATAAAACACTGCACGTCAACAACTTACCCGATTAGCCTGCCGCCCCGGGGCTGCAGGCTAATCAACTAAAATACTGATTAACAAACAGATAGCCTAATATATGAAAAGTTACCTGAGATTCCTTTCAAGAAACAAACTGTACACCGCGATCGAGGTCGTGGGACTGAGCCTTGCGTTGGCGTTCGTGATACCGATGATATGTTTCTATACGAATATAGCACGGATATCCAAGGGACATGATAACTATAAGAACATTTATAGCCTGTGTGTTGACTATGTGCAGGTAAGTTCGCCGGGATTCGGAGATTTCCTGAAAGAGAGGGTGCCGGAAATCGACAAAGTGACCAGCCCGATCCTGAACAATGCCTGGTATGACATAGAGAACACAAACAGGAAGATCCATTATGTGGACAAGGATTTCTTTTACTTCTTCCCAGCAAAGTTCAGTAAAGGAGGCATCGATTTCCTTGACACTCCAAACAGCATCGCTGTTTCAAAGGAATTTGCAGATTATCTGGCTAAGAGCGGTCCTGTGATAGGAAGGGAGATCGATCACAACTCGAACAGATATATTGTAAACGCTGTCTTTGACGAATATGGCAGCAATGTGCTTTCCGGCTGCGATATCCTCATGAACAATGAGGCCATCAGAAAGTCAGGCCATAATGACAATATACATGGCCATAGAGGCTCGATGACCTTCTTCTCGGTAAATCCGTCTGCAGACATGGATGAGGTGAAGGCCAAGGTCAAGAATACCATGATTGAATTCTGGGGAGAGGATTTCAGGAATGCGCCATATGATCTGATCAGGTATGATAAGATTACTACAGATGAGTCCGCATACATAGGAATAGAAAGCAATCCGATATCTATGCTCATTATATTGGGAATACTTTGTATCGTGCTTTTCAGCATACCTCTGCTGAACTATATAAATCTCAGCGTCGCACTTACAACGAAAAGGGCGAAGGAAATGGCCATGAGAAAGCTCAACGGAGCAAGTCAGAGAAACATCGTCTTCAAATACTGTCTTGAATCCATGACCTTTACGGCCATATGCTTTGTTTTCGGTCTTCTTCTAAGTGACATCACCTCAGATGTATGGAATTCATTCATGAACAACACCGGAGCCGGAACCGGCAACATGGCTTTATCATGGACACCAGCCAACATCATTATTTTCATGGCGTTGATAATCATTACGGGTCTCATCTGCGGAATAACGCCCGCTCTGATCGCTTCACGTTTCACTCCTCTGGATATCACTAAAGGAGATTTCCGCTACCACAGCAAAAAGATCATGAGCAGAATCTTCATCGGATTCCAAAGCCTTCTATCCGTTGTGCTTATTGCAGTCACTTTATATATGGAGGCTCGCTTCTCCCAGCTACGCAATGTGAACTACAACTGCGATATCGATGATGTGTTCTGGTTCGCACCGAGAAACGGAAAATTCAATACAGAAGGTATGCTCGATATCCTGAAAGGAAGGCCAGAGATTCTGAATGTCGGTCTGACACACAATATCCCTGGATTTGCAACGCTAGGGGCAGTTCAGTATTCCGATATGGGATTCTCCTTATATTCATATGTTCACTGCGATGAAGATGCATTCGACTCCTTCGGTTTTGAGATCTTGTCTCATGCCGACAGTGATAACAAATGTGGTATCTGGATGACTCCGCAGGCACAACAGGAATGCGATGAAATCCCCGGTCTTCTGGATAAGATCCTCCAGACAGAGAATTTCAGCACGACGAATATAGCGGGTATGATTCAGGATTTCCCGTCACAGAGCGACCGCCCTGGTGAAGCGATCACATTTGTCCTGGTCACTCCAAAAGAAAACATCTGGCAAAAGCACCTTGCAATAAAGACTATTCCGGATCATGAGACGGCAAGAAGAATTATAGCTGATGCCTACTCAAAGATATCCGGAGAGGAAGTTACGGACCTCATGCATTTCGGCTATGCTTCAAGTTATGTGATGGAGGTTCACAAAGGCAACATTTCAGAAGAAAAGGCTATTGTAGTCCTCATGAGAACCATGATGATTCTGGTAATAATTATGACTATGCTGGGACTCACGGGTATGAGCGTTTACTTTGCGTCTGAAAGGAGGCAGGAGATAGCCATCAGGAAGATCTTTGGCGGAACAATCGAGACAGAGACTGTCAATAACATCAAGGCTTACATGAAGATAGTACTGATTGCTGACATCATAGCCATGCCGCTCATATACTTCCTGTTAAGTCATCTATCTTTAAATGAAGTTGTAAAGATCGGCAATACATTCTGGATATATGCATCCGCAATCGCCCTGTCCTTCTTGATCGCCATCCTCGCCGTACTGTGGCAGACGCTCCGCGCTGCCAGGACGAACCCCGCCGAGGCGCTGAAGAAGGAATGAGGATAAAACACTGCACGTCAACAACTTACCCGATTAGCCTGCCGCCCCGGGGTTGCAGGCTAATCAACTAAAACACTGATTAACAAATAGATAGCCTAACACATGAAAAGTTACCTGAGATTCCTATCGAGAAACAAGCTTTACACCGCGATCATGGCGGTGGGGTTGAGTGTGTCGCTGGCGTTCGTGATATTCACGGCGATATTTGCTTGGGATATCCATACCAAGACATGGATCTATCCGGATCATAGGAATATATATTCGCTGGCCTGTCATTCGGATTATAATGGACCATTGGTGATGACCGAATTCTTGAATGAGATTCCGGAAATTGAGGAGTTTTGCGGACTGTCATATGGTCATATTCGTGTCGTGAATGGTGAAGATCTCTCAGGACATATTGGTTATGCAGTAACAGACGGTTTCTTTGACATGTTTCCTAAGAAGGTTCTTGCAGGAGATATCAGTTCCTTGAAACATGAAGGTAATGCACTCATAACTGAAAGCCTGGCTGTATCTATGTTCGGAGGAGTTCAGGAAGCGATGGGTCAGACGTTAGATTGCAAAATAGTGGGTCGTTCAACTGAATCTGAAGTTATATTGGCTGTTATTGGAATTATCGAAGACTATACTTATGAGATTTTCAACACAGAGGTGATTGTGGCAGCCGAAACTCAGGCAGGCAAGTCACTTATCGAATATGAAGCTTCAACTACAGACCAGATATTTGTCAGGACATCCGGTCACATAACTCAGGAAGAATTATCAGATAAGGTTCATGACCTGATCAGAAACCATTTCCCAAAGTGGGACGAATACATTCAGATGTTGAACAAGAATCTATTCGCGCACAGACTTGACGATCTATATGTGAAGTATCAAAAGAATGGTCTGAATGGCGGCGACTTGCAAGGTATATTGACAGTCATGGTCATAATCAGCTTGACCTTACTGCTCTCTGCTATCCTGAACTACATAAACCTGTCGTTCGCTCAGACATCCAAGAGAAGCAATGTTCTTGCGACTATGAGGCTTGTGGGAGCTGACAGAAAGAAGATCATCCTTGACCAACTGACGGAAAGCCTGAGCATGACAAGCATATGTACATTCCTTGCCATTCTGATCGCATGGGCAGCTGTTCCACTGGTGAAGAGACTGATGAACATGCCGGAACTTAACATCTCTCTCGGTCTGGATTCCATTGTCATTATTCTGCTGCTGATAGTAACCGTAGGTGGGTTTGCAGGTCTGGCTCCAGCGCTGATGGCTATGAGTTACAAGCCGATAGAAGTAACCAAAGGTACATTCCGCAAGAAACGCAAGATGATCTTCGGTAAGATATTCATATGCGTCCAGAACACATTGGCTGCTACCCTGCTTGTAATCGCTTGCTGCCTTGAAGCGGACATGAAGCTCAGGGCGAATGAGCCCATGGGATTCAATAATATGGATATCGGTATCATATATGCCAATGGTGAGAAGTATGATGCTGCCCTGCTGAATACACCATATGTCAAAAGTATTGGCAAGGCAAACTCGCAGATTCAGGCTGGTTTTTGGGAATGGCTGAGGACTTCAGATGGAGAACTCATAGAGGCCGATGTGTTTTTATGTGATACAACAGCTTTCCGCATCATGGATTTTCAGGTCAAGCAGGATTTCAATACAGATCTCATTAAGTCTGTCTGGATATCTGAACGGCTCATGAATAATCTCGGACTGACATATGAAGATGTGCAGAACGGGCCTGCAGGAAGTATATTCGCTATAACCGGCAGATCAGACTATCACTTTGGAGGAATAATAGAAGACTTCCTACTGGTAACAAGAAAGACGGAAACTCCCGATCCGGGACGTTTGGTCGTCATCACTCCTGATACTCAGGGACTTATATATAATATCATGGAACTGTCTGGTAACCGTAAAGAAGTCAAGAAAGCTCTGATAGACCTTAACACAAAACTGGCCATGGAAGAACCAGGTTCGATAATATATGGCATTCCTGAAAACTGCGTCTATCCGGAAGAATTCAGAGATGTGGCCATGTTCGAGCAGAACAGAATGATGAAGACAGTACGGCTTTTTACCATCATTTCCATACTCATATCAATCCTGGGAATGCTTGGAATGAGTTCATACTATGCCAACGAAAACACGAAAAGCATAGCAGTCCACAAGATACACGGAGGCACTGTCAGAAGCGAAACCCTGCGGAACATCAGGACCTACATGTTCCTGACTGCAACAGCCTGTCTGCTCGGTGCACCGCTTGGCTTACATGTAATGAAGACCTACATGACAGAATATTCATTCATGGACATATCATATGCGCTCCCGACCGCAATTGCAGTTACATTAACAGTCTGCACTTCCTTGCTTGCCGTCCTCTGGCAGACGCTCCGCGCTGCGCGCACAAACCCGGCTGAAGTGCTGAAGAAGGAGTAAAAAATCATATAAATTCATTGATTTTGAATGAATTTTGTATATTTGCAGATAGAAAAGGATTTCTACAAAGGAGTTATACTGCCTGCCCCCTTTGGTATCCTGCCAACAATCACTGTGGGGCCAAACCTTCACTGTCAGAAGCAGGCTGCAGTGGCCGGTTGTCAGAGCCGGAGTAGATTTCCTTTTTCTTTTTTGAGTATCGCAGATTGAAAACACCCCCGCTTATCTCTTTCCAGTAGCCTTCACTTTGAAATAGTCTTACGAATAGGGTTTCATTATGATTCCCTCCTGTTACCTCAAGAAGACAGGTGTCATTGTTTCCTTGCCGTATCCTATCAAAATTGATTGTTACATATTCAACAAATTCCAGAGCCGTAGAAAACCCGTTATCCCGTATTTGTTCACCATGCCTCTGTTCCATATGTAATAATCCATACCGTTCGTTTCCTTCTGCAACTCTGATAGGCGCTGCCGGGAGGTTCATTTCTTCAGTTATGTACCCGAAATCGATCGAGCCTTTGCTGTTCAGGACGAATGGTGATCCGTTTTCATCGACGGCCAGACGATAATTCTTCATTGAAAGCATTGATTTTGAATGAATTTTGTATATTTGCAGATAGAAAAGGTCTATAAGGAATTCCCGCTCGCTTCGGTTGAGTCCTGTTGAATCTCGCCAGAAGCAGGAACCTTTGCCTGAGAGACAGGTTCAGGCATCCGGATTGCGGGTACGGAATAGACCTTTTTCTTATTTCTGGAATACTTCAGTCTGAACACTCCTCCACTGATTACCTTCCAATAATCTTCGGTTCTGGACAAGGATATGAACAATGTATGGTTCCTGTCTTCATTCACTTCAAGAAGATATGATCCGCTATGACCTTCCTTGATAGTTGTGAAATGATTTGTCACATATTCTACGAACGATGTCACGTCAACGAATCCACATTCGGATAACTGATCAGAATGGTTCTTGATCATATGTGCAAGTCCATAACTTTCATCTCCCTCAGCAACCCTGATAGGTGCTGCCGGGAGGTTCATTTCTTCAGTGATGTACCCGAAATCGATCGAGCCTTTGCTGTTCAGGACGAATGGTGATCCGTTTTCGTCGACTGCCAGACGATAATTCTTCATGTTTTTTCAATGAAGTTCAGCAGTTAGGGTAATACGGAAAAATTTATGTGGTGAAATCAGGAAGATTTTTCCGTTTCTTAGCATCATCGCACTTTTCTTTGCCTCCAGAGGGGAGGCTAAAATTTATTTTAGCATGATAAAATAAATTTTACCTTTACACTTTTGTAAAGTTTCTTTACACCTGCCGAAACTCACAATTTTAGCAAAACATTGAACAGCAACATATTAGCAACTTTGGCACAGCTATAGCATACCGGAACGACAAAATCAAACAAACTGATGAAAAGCTATTTAAGATTCCTTTCAAGAAACAAATTGTACACTGCAATCGAGGTCGTGGGACTTAGCGTTGCATTGGCATTTGTCGTAGTTCTGAGTTCTTACATCGTCGATGACATGAGCGTGAACAAGGCACTTAAGAATACTGATGACATCTATTTATGTCATACTGCAGGCTCTGTCGTGACCAACAGCAATCTACCTGAAATATATAGCACGATTCCTGATATCAGCGAATCTTGTTCGGTCGCACCTGTATATGGTGATGCAAAAAGGCTTTATACCGGTATAACATGCGCTCGTCACGCAGATCAGGAAGTACATGTCGCCACTATAGCAGGCTCTTCGAATTTCTTTGAATTCTTCACATTCCCTCTTCTGGCAGGGAATCCCAAGGAAGCACTTGAAAATGAATATTCTGTAATCATATCAGACGAACTTGCAAACATATTCTTCCCGGAAGGAGACGCATTGGGCAAGGTAATCAATCTGTTTGAGGAAAACGCCCTGAAGGGATTTTATCCGGATATCGCAGATCTTGATATAGACCTGACAGTAACGGGTGTTTTCGCACCTTTCCCCAAAACCATATTCAACGAACCCGATATCATTATCAACATCGACCTGTATCAGAAACTGATGCAGACCTTGTTTCAAGAAATGTTACAGTTCGGTCAACTGAATTTTATAAGAACACGAGAGGATACTGACATCGAGGCTACATCACAACTGCTTAATACCGAATATCGAAAATACCTGAAGCTCATTCATGGGCCTCAATACAACTATAACGAAGAAGTCCTTCTGACACAATTTGAAAGGATTCGCGAACTTGATAGCGGAGAAATCAACGAAATCGGCACATACTTCAACAATATCAGGAATAAGAAACTATTCAACATCTATCTGCTGATGTGCATATTCCTGACTATCGTGGCGATGCTTGACTATGTGGTCCTTACCATTGCGTTCTCAAGATTCAGAATCAAGGAGATTGCAACCAGACAGCTGTTAGGAACAGACAGGAAAGGTATCATCGGAAGATGTTTTGCAGAGGCATTCACATTACTTATGGTATCATGCACATTTGCCGTCATGATCGCTCTGGCCTTTAAGGAACCGATCGGTCAGATTCTCGGAACCGATATTCATCCGATGAAATATCTGAGTGAATACATCATACTTGCCGGGATGATCCTCGTAATGGTTGCCTTATCCGGTGCTGTTCCTTCCATCATATTGTCATCATATCAGGCAATCAATGTCATCAAGGGAGAAGCAAGATACAAGGACAAGATAATATTCAGCAAGATATTTATCGGCATTGCAGGTCTGCTGAGCATAGGAGCATTATCAATCTGCTTTGGCATTACAAGACAGACAAGACATCTGATAAATCAACCTTGGGGCTATGAGACTGACAACATCGTTTTCATCCAGTTCCTGGATAAAGGCATGAACACATATCAGGATGAACTCGAAGCACAGTCTTATGTATCGAAGGTCGGACGTTTCAACAATATGCCTGTGTATCCGGAAATGACAATGATCGCCGATAAGACGGGGGAAGTCAAGGATGAAGTGAGGGTAATTGCAGGAGACAGAACATATTTTGACATACTAGGTGTCGAATTCCTCGAGGAATTCAGTGAACCCAACTCTACTGAGAACCTTTATCTCTGTCAGAGCACATATGAAAATATCGGGGAACTTCTTTACAACAACACCTTGTTTTCATGGCAAGGAGCACTTCCTGTATGCGGCACTGTATCAGACATGAAACTGGGTGATGTCACTGAAGATACAGCTGGTAAAATAACCGGAATAAGGGTTCTGAAAGACTTCAGCACAACACTTTCAATCGGCGAGCAGCTCTGTGTCCAGGTTGACAGAAATGTAGCCGACAGAATGAAAAGGATATGGGATTTCTATTACTCAAAAGGGTATGACACCGACATGATGGGAGTGATTTCGCTTCAGGAGATACAGTCACAGCAGGTTCAGGAAGAAAAGAACATGCTGATGCTTCTGGCCGGTTTCTCCGTCATCTGCATACTTATGACCATAATGACCATCGTAGGACTCAGCAGCTATCATGCAAAGACAGGTGAGAAAGACAATGCAGTACGCAATGTGTTCGGATGTTCGAAGGGAGAGATAGTTCGCAAGATGGTGCTCAACTTCACATTACCGATCATCATATCAGCCTATTTCGCCATCCCGGCCGCATACACAGTCATCGGCCGCTGGCTCGAAGGATACGTCATCCGCACCGACAACTCCCCTCTCATCTACATCGGTGCATTCGCGACCGTCCTTGGTGTGACCCTCATTGCCATCGCCATCCAGGCACTACGCCTGATACGTACCAACCCGGCCGAGGCGTTGAAGAAGGAGTAGATGCCTGTATTGCACTCATATAAGGACATCTTTCGGGACGGACATCCTTGAAAAGGCAAAGAGCTTCTTGCCAAGGTCCTTCAGGGAGGCACCGATATGATAGACATCATCATCCACGATCAGGAAACGGTCGTGGATGTCAGGGGCTTTTGTCAGGGTTATGGGAGGATATTGGGCATTATGCCTGACAAGATCCTGCTTCAGGGTTTCGGTAAGGCGACCAGTGCGGATTTCTGCTGCAAAGACATAGGCATCGAAGATCTGACCGTCATAAAAGACTCCTTCAACCGGAGGCAACGAAGTCCGGACAAAGAAGTCAATTTTCTGGTCATGTTCTTTCAGACGAATTTCATGTTCTAAAAGACGGGTGTTGATTCTGCCTTCAAAATCATTCAGTCTCTGATTAATTGTATATCCTTTTATCAAGTATTCTTTCAAAATATAATTTGCCCACCGTCTGAATTGTATTCCTTTAGATGATTTTACCCTATATCCGACTGATAGTACCATATCCAGATTATAATATGCAACGGAATATACTTTGCCGTCAGATGCAGTTGTCGCAAAATTTGCGACAACTGCCATATCGGATAATTCCTCGCACAGGGCATTATTGATATGTTTACCTATTGTCTTGACATCTCTTCCAAAAAGCAGAGACATCTGATTTCTGTTGACCCACACAGTCTCATCACTAACCCTCACTTCCAGCCTCGTCACCTCATCCGGCTGATAGACTATTATCTCACCATGTTCTGTTGCTCCACCCTTTAAAATATCATTACCCATACTTCTCTTTTTCAAATAAAGTTCGGAAACAAAAAAGGAACCATCAAGTCTCAAAGACGATTTTCGATCAATCCTAAAAAACATTTTTCCATTTCTTAGCATCATCTCACTTTTCTTTGCATGAAAATCTTAACTTTGTATTTCTGTAAAGATTTTACCGGAAATCCGTTATGAGTACACAAGAGAAACTTTCAGCCGAACTGCTTGCCCTGAATGCTGCGTTCAAGGAAACAGAGGAATACTTTCTGGTTCAGAAGATACATATGCAGGGCACAGCCGTTTCAAACGATGAAAAGAACCGCATCAAGGAAAGTATCCTGAAAGTGTATTCTGCTCTATTCCTTTCTATCTCCTTCGACAAGAGCATAAACATCATCATAACATGCGTATTGTCGTCGATGAACTTTACATCGACGACAATATCCCAGATACTGAACATCGAAGACAGCAGTGTGCGAAGCATGAAGCACAGGCTGAGAAAGAAGATGGATCCGGAAGTGTTCAGTCTGTTTTTCGAGCCAAAGGATGAATCAGCGGACCAGGTGACCATCAGACATAATAGAAAGCGGATGCCATACATCTGGGGAATCCTGGGATGTATTGTGATGGCTGCCTTGTTCCTGATATTACGCCCAGGGGGCAACAGACAGACAGAACTGAGTTATACGGCAAAGAATGACGAGGTTCTTGACGAGCATCGTTTCATAAGGGTGTCGGAAAATCTGCTGAATGTCGAATATTCCCTGAAAAAAGGCAACGCCCCTGAACAGGTCGCCTTGGATAAGCTTCCTAAGAAGTTGAGAAGGGAAAAAGCAAGCAGATTGACCATCAAGATAGACGGCTATGACATAACTCCATACAAATCCTTGATGGAAAGCCTCTGGAAAGTCAGAGTCAAAAGCCACATCACCAACGAGGAAAAGGATGTAGAGAACACCTACCATACAGATTCAAGGATGGTAAGGGTGTGGGTCCAGGGCGAGGATATGCCATATCATATAAGATATAATGACTTTGCATGGACCTGCGAGACGCTTGAGGATGTATTGTCCTGGGTTCCGATGCTTGACGCCCACGGACTTTGTCTCTATCCGATGACCGACGATGTGCCATATTCAATACTCCAGAAGATCGCTGAATCGGCATGGAAATCCAACAACAAACAGATCAGCATGTTGCTTAAGGGGGAAGATGGGTATTATTGCACCATTCTGCCTGAAACGAGAGACCTGTCAGCTAAATTTCCGGGTTATACCGTCCGTCAGATAGAAACTCAGCTGCTGAGTGAGTATGACTCGACGGAGCCGGATGTCGTTACAATAGAGAATCCGCTCGTAAGAGTTTCGACTTCATCAGTATCCATCGATAAGATAGAACGTTCCGGCAAGGAGCTTCGCGTATTCACATCGCTTATCCAAGGTTCGGATCTGTGGATTTCGTATGATGCGAAAGATGTGATTGTGGCTGACGGCAAGACATACAAATGCAAGGAAATCATAGGAATGGCCGGATGTGAAAGGGATATCTTCTGGTCTCCGGACTATTGTAGATTCAGATTATGCCATGTTTTTGAGCCTTTGGATGCAGATGTCAAGGAGTTCGATATCAATCCTGACAGCGAAAAGAATAATTGGTATGGTGTGCAGGCATCAGCAGGACATAATCCGTACGAGAAGTGTCTGAAACTTGAAATGCCTTACACCTATGTCATACTTGATAAGGTGGATTCGGATTCTCAGACCGATGGCTTGGTTTTGTTGGCGATAGAGTATAATAAAGATAATACGATGCTCTATTTTGACCTTTCTTTGATGGAACAGCGCCATGTCCCTGTCTTTATTGGTAGTGACCTCACCATTACCACCAAGTCCGGCAGTGTCTACAATGTCCAGAAACTTCATGGCCTTCCTATGGATGAGAATTTCATCCGTCATGCAGGATACACGACAACACCATTCCGTGCGGAGTTCCCTGCGATAACAGATGAAATCGATTTCGTCACAGGTACCGTGTGTGGTGAATCTGTAACCATAAAAGGTAAGAGAGAACCTGTAAATACTGTTTCTGAATAGGTTGCAACGCAAATGCAACGCTTATGTAATGTAAATAATATCCGTTGCTGCATAAGGTCGGATTAAATTTGCTTCATCAAAACTGAAACAAATTATCCGATCATGAAGATTCAAAATCTATTATTGGCCCTGGCTGCCATCTTCTGCCTTTCGGCCATCGACTCATTCGCACAGGAAGCCGAAACCATTGACGGCAAATTAGGTTACACCGCAAAAAGTACCGAAATTCTTGAAAAATATCAGACGCTGAGGATATCCGAAGCGACTGGTAAGCATGTCTATATGCTGAACAAGCAGAGCGAGCCTATGGTATTTTCTTCTGAAGACTTATATGGCGGACGCCTGCTGAAAAAACTACAGTCTGATAAGGCGACAAGATTGACCATAAAGATTGATGGCAGCGATCTGATGCCTTATAAGCCATTGATGGAGATGCTGTGGAAGAACGGTATAAAAAGCCATATCGCCAACGAGGAGAAGGATGTGGACAATACCTATATGCCGGATTCCAGAATGGTGAGGGTGTGGATCAAGGGAGAAGACAAGCCATATTCGATCAGGTATAACGACTTCTCATGGTCTTGCCAGACTCTTGATGAAGTGCTGTACTGGGTCCCGATGCTTGATGCCCACGGACTTTGTCTTTATCCGAATGATGATTTCCCATACGCTACAATTCATCGGATAGCTCGCTCTGCATGGGATTCACACATTCCGCAGGTAAGCATGGTTCTGCCGGAAGGAAACGTCAGATATTGCACTATCCTGCCTGAATACAGAGACCTCGCCGCAACTTTCCCGGGATATACGGCAAGACAGATGGAAAAGCAGCTGCTCAATGAATATAATTCTACAGCCTCTGACATCGTCACTATCAACGAGCCTATTGTAAGGGTGAACATGACTGGCGAAACAATCGTTAAGATAGAGCGTTCAACCAAGGAGCTTCGCATTTTCACGACTTTATCGCAAGGTACTGACCTTTGGATCAACTGCGATGCAGACAATGTGATCGTGGCGGACGGCAAGACATACCGCTGCCGGCAGATCGTAGGAATGGCCGGCAGCGAGAAGGACATATTCTGGTCTCCTGATTATTGCCAGTTCAGGATGTGCTATGTCTATGAACCGCTGGATGCTGATATCGTTGAGTTTGACATCAATCCGGACGGCAACAACGACCAGTGGTATGGAGTTCAGGCCTCTCTTGGCCACAATCCTGTCGCAGGCACAGTGAATGCGGTTGTGATGGCACCTTTTTCCATGTTGCGGAAGATAGACACCAACGACATGCCCGATTTCCTTATCTTGGACAGGGTCGAACTGAATGAGAAGAACACAATGCTGTACTTCACTTTATACATACAGGAAGATCGCAGCGTACCTATATCTGTGGGCAGCGACTGGAAGATAAGAATAAAGAAATCCAACTCACGCAAACTCACACGACTGCACGGAATTCCAACCGATCAGGATTACATACGCGATGCAGGATTCACTTCAAATACATTCCGAGCAGAGTTCCCGGCAGTCAAGAGGACATTCAGGAAGGGAATCATAAGAGGAACCGTCTGCGGCGAGAAAGTGGAGTTTGAAATTAAAAACGGTGTCTGGCAGAAAACCAGAAGAATAATAGCACGAATAGTAGAATAATCAATGTAAATCAGTCTATATGAAAAAGATATTATTTGTTTTGTCGACAATACTGTGCATTGTAGCATGCAGCCAGCAGCCGCATCGCGGTACGATCGAAGCTCCTCTCTATGAGGTTCGTAACACTAAAACCGTCGAAATATCAAGAATCGACCTGACGGATTCTACAACTGTCCTTCATGTTGAGGCAAGATTCACTCCGCATTGGTGGATCAAGATCGTGTCATCTACATTCCTTGCCGATGAGAACGGCAATCAATATCCGATTGTCTCGGCAGATGGCATTGAACTCGACAAGGAATTCTGGATGCCGGATTCTGGAGAGGCGCAGTTTACCTTGACCTTTCCTCCGATTCCGACCGGAGTGAATTCCATAGACTTCATTGAAGGATACGAGCAGGGAGCTTTCAGAATATGGGGAATCCGTCTTGACGGAAAATTACCGAAGATCAGTATGCCGAAGCCGGAGAAGCTCACAGCCGATGCGCCCCTTCCCGAGATAAAGCAGGAATATGGCAAGGCAACGCTCAAGATCAAGGTCCTGGGCCATCGTCCTGACGATCAGATGAACCGTATATATTTTGAGAACTACAACCTGCTTTCCGAGTCCGGATATAAGGATGGTTATCTGTCTGATGACGGTACCTTCCAGGTAGAGGTTCCGGTTGTTCAGACTAGTTGTGTGAAGGTAGGATCCGGTGGATTCAACAAGCTTCTGACAGTTTTTCTGGAGCCGGGAGAAACGACAGAATGCATCGTGAACCTGCGTGAGAACAGCCGCAGGAATTCACTCTTCGCTGACAGAAGACCTGCAGAACCTTTTGTAGTGTTCAAAGGAGCACATGCTGCGCTGAATCAGGCTTTTGCTGATCTGGAGGATAGTTTTTCAAATGAGCTAAGAGTCTATGAAGCAGAGATGCGTGATTCCTTGGAGTCTGAATTGACAAGCTATGACCTGAAAAAGTTAGTCGACAAGATGATCGAAGAGTCAGATAAGGAGATGGAAATGGCCGAGAATGCAGATCTTCCTCTAGCCGTCAAGGAGTATTTCACACTCTTCATACGCACGAATCTGCTCTATAGCTTGATCCACGCCCCTGCTGAATTGGCTTACAACAAGACATTGGCACAGAACAAGTCTACCGAAGAGTATATAGAACTACTTGGCGCATACATGCAGGAAAGGGACCGGCTGATACCGGCAGACCTTGTGGAAGTCATGAATGTTCCGGCTGCAGCATTTACTGAAGGTTATCACTATGTCAAAGATATCTTCATGCACATGTCGACTGAACATGCTTTCATCAACTATCCTTTCCTCAGGACAGAAGGCAGTTTTCTGGAGATTGCCGATGCATGCTTCCTGATGCGTGACATTACTGAATTCAAACCACTTGACGACGAACTTATGGCAAAGGTGCAGCAGCTTCCGGATGCCTACAGGCAATATATAGAAAATGCTAATGCAGACCTGATCGCCACTATCGAGAGAAACAAGAAAGTAGAAGGTTTCAGGAAGAATGAGACAGGCGAAGTGGCTTACGAAGATCTGTTCGCATCCATAATCGCTCCGTTCCGTGGAAAGACCATACTGGTGGATTTCTGGGAGACCTGGTGCGGTCCATGCCGCAGTGCGAACCAGAGCATGGCTCCGCTCAAGGAAGAACTCAAGGACAAGGATATAGTCTACATTTACCTTGCAAGCGAAAGTTCCCCTAAGGAAACATGGGAGAACATGATTCCTGATCTCAAAGGAGAGCATTACAGACTCAGTGAGAAGCAGCATGACTACCTTGGCAACATCTTTAACATAGAAGGCGTGCCGACCTATCTGATTGTGGATCCGGATGGAAACATATGCTGGAAACATACCGGTTTCTCGGGCACTGAGACAATGAAAGTTCAGCTTCTGAAGGCGATGGGAGAATAGGCATCATATGAAAACACCTACAAAGCTTATTACTATTGCAGCATTCATTGCAGTATGTGCATGCACAAACAATAAATGTACTATTACCGGCAATGTATCTGGTCTGGAAGGTGAAGGCTGGATATTGCTGACAGATATATGGCATGATTTCAATGTCATAGACTCTGTAAGGTACAAAAACGGACAATTCAGATTTGAAATCGATAAAGTGGACTTTGAGACATTTGTGTGCATAAACTTTAAACCAGATGAACCAGAAAGAGGATATGACATCAGAAGATTCCTGCTGGAGAATGGCGACATCAAAGTCGAAGGAAACCTGATGGCGGACAGATGGTCAGGCGTGACCGGAAGCCCGATGAATGAGATTATGAAAAATCAAAGACAGCAGGCATCTGAATACTACCAGAATTATTCAAGGCCGGAGGCTGTCCGAAAAGCCCGCGATTTAGTGAAGTCGGTTTTCGAAGCGGACTTGACTGATGCGTGCAGGCTTTCATTGATTGACAATCAGAGCATGGTTTATCCTTCTGTCTTACTCGTTGCCGAGATAGGGAAGTTGTCTGACGAATATAAATCACTCGAGAAGACAATTCAGTTGAAAACGCAATTGGAAGGAAGAATGATGACTGAACCTCAGGTAGAGGGCTCTGATATAGTTCCATACTATATCGATTTTACACAGAATGATCTGAACGGAAAGCCCTTAAGCCTTAAATCTGTCGTAGAAGATCCTGCAAATCGATATGTATTGGTAGACTTCTGGGCGACATGGTGCGGGCCATGTAGAGATGAACTCCCGAATCTTATAAAGGCTTACGAACTATTCAAAGATAAAGGATTGGAGATTTTAGGTGTGTCGTGTGATTATGATGTGAATGACTGTAAGAGTTATGTTGAGGCCAAAGGTTTGAACTGGATACACGTCTGCGAAGGTAAAGGACATACAATTGAACCATGGACGCTGTACGGTCTTATAGGAATCCCGGATAATGTCCTGATTGATTGTAAAACAGGTATCATCATCCGTCGCGATCTCAGGGGCGAATATCTGATTGATGAACTTTCTGTACTATTGAAATAATAATCATACGTTAAGCGACTTTGGTATATTTGTTCACCAGCTAACTAATGAATTAAATAAAGGATAACACTGAAAGAAATGAAAAAGATAAGAACTGCACTTACTGCCTTGATTATCTCCGCATCAACATTAGTATTTGCACAGGAGAAATCTGAGTTTGAGCTTGCTTTGGAGGCTCATCATCTGAAGGTTACGGAATTAATAGAATGGAATAATGCTAATGTTCCACCTCTGAATATTGAGGCGAAGAAGTTAGAGAGGATAGCGAAGGATAATCCTGCTTTGGTGGCGGAACTGAATCCCCGGATTGACAGTTTGAGACACAAGGCTGACAGCCTGCGTTCGATATTCGATAAAGAATATGAAATTCTTTGTCAACAAGGATTGGAAATGGAAAGGAAATTCATGTTCACAGATCCTCTTGCTTTCGAATCTGCTGCCTATCTTGCAAGGAAGAGGATCTCAAAAGACAGTCTGAGTGTATTGTTGTCAAAAGCATCTGAAACTGTGCGTAAGTCGGAGATTGGAAAAAGAACAAGGGAGTTTATCAGAAATGACCAGTTGCAGCCGAGTGATAGATTCAAACCTATAAGATGCTTCGATGTGAATATGAATAAATTCGACTGGAATTCTGTGAAAGGAAAGAAATTCACAATCATTGTAGGCGGCTTGTGGTGTATGACACACGGAATGGACAATAGTCTTCCTAAGCAATATTTCGAGAGCATCAAGGAGAAATATGGAGATAGTCATCAACTGATTCTGTATGTATATTGCAATGATTCTGAAGAAATGAAAGAGGAAATCAAGGAATTCGGACTGGAAGACTATACTGTAATATCTGATTTCAAAGGTGGGGCTACGCCATTCACTTCAATCTACAACTGTCAGGCGACACCGACTTGCATATACACCGATGAAGAAGGAATCATTGTCAATATTATGGAGGGACTTGATACCAATTACCTTGAAAATGAGTTTATTCTAAAGTAATAGCGTATGAGAAAGATTGCATTAACAATCTGTGCCGCAATGATAATTGCCAGCACTATGCCAACATATGCACAAAATGTCCAAGTTGATTATTCTGAAAAGATCAATGCGGATGTGCCAACTCAACTGTCATTGAAGTTGGATAATAAAACCTACCTGAAGATAGATGTTCAGGCTGATTTGTCTTCCAAGAAAACAGCAGTCTTCAACTTTTATACTGCTAAGAATGGTGTTGTTTCAAAATTTGACATGGGTATTCCTGTGCAGATGTCAGGAATCAGTATTCCCAATAAGGATGGAATGTCCATTGAAGTGATGATGAAGCAGCAGCGGGATACTGTTGCTGTCGCTTTTGCCGTTAACGGAAGGACTATGGATCTGATGATTCCAAGAAACTTTATGATATCTTTCCCCGAAGGACAATCATGCAGTTACATTCCAATGGAAACTTATGTTGATCAGGCTTTTACTATAAACGATGAGATTCCTATATTTGCAGTAACCGGAGGAATTTGCGGAGCAATGGATTTTATGGGAACGCCTATGTTTACTCAGGATTATTGTGGTCTGAGAGATAAACACCAACATCCTAAAGAATGGGTAAATATTGATGATGTTCATGACTATTGTTTTTATACGATAGAGTTTCATTAAAATATTAGTGGTTTTAATCGGGATAGTTCACGAAAGGATTGATGCCGTTTTGTAATGATAGACTATTTCGTATAACATTTGCATTGTTACCAAATATTGGTAACTTTGTAAAAATTTGTAGTATGAAAACAACATCAGTAGCACTTGGTCCCTACTTCGAGGACTTCATTAAGGCTCAGATTGCACAGGGCAGATACAACAACGCCAGCGAAGTAATTCGTGCTGGCCTGCGAATGCTAGAGGACAACAACATCAGGATTGCTGCACTTAAGAGCGAGATAGAAGAAGGACTCAACAGCGGAGAGGCTGTAGACTTCGATCCTGCAGCACATCTGAAATCCCTTAAAGCATCTAAACGAAATGCCTAAGGTCCGTTATTCAAATAAAGCAGTAGAGGACCTGACATCAATATGGGAATATACATTATCAGAATGGTCCGAAAGTCAGGCCGATGAGTATTATGAAATGCTCATATCAGCCTGCAACCGGCTTCTATACCCATCCATCATCTCCAATCGCTCCTATGATGAGATAGCAGACGGACTCATGGGAATCAAAGCCGGGCACCATGTCATATTCTACAACGTCATTGACAACGACGATGTCATGGTCATTCGTATCCTGCACGAAAGAATGGACATAAAAAGTCACCTGACAACAAAATAACTTCATCTTTACCCACCACGTGAAATGCGGGATGAGGATGTACTTACAACGATATAATTGGGTAGTACTATGGCCCATATAACAACTTCAACACTTTTATTCGGGATTATCTGGATCAATTGTCGATAACTGCAATGTCGAGCTTGAGTGCCACATAGATGCTATTGATGACCAGTGCCGATTGACTGCTGCTCTTGCGTTCAATGGAGATATTTGGACTCTCTAGGATGTGAGAAATCACTCCGAGATATTCATATTTCTCGTGCATTGTGCAGAATTATAGATCAGACCAGGAGACCTCTTATCAGTAAGATGATGACATTGATTGAAGATGAGATATCTCTTCCTGAAGTGCAGCAGAAAGCGATTGAGAATTTCCTCAAGGTTGATGCATTCCCGACATACATCCTGATTGACAAGGAAGGAAATATCCTTGATGTCAACGCTAATCCCACCCACACAGATACATTTGCGAAGTTGGTGAAGTCTATCAGTGAATAGCTTGGAGATGAGTTGTTTATCTCAATATAAATCTTTAACTTGCGATGTAAATGTCTAATTTCAATATGTCATGAAACGTTTTCTTACAATCTTATCTGTAGCCTTCTGTGTCTTATCTTGTGATAAGGAACCTCATATTGCAGGTGATATTCCGGGATACATTCATAAGCTTGTCAGCGGCTATTGGGTTGAAGACTATTCTCAGTTTGGGTATTCGACAAAATGGGAAGGTATTCCTCAGTATACTTTCCGTGAGGACGGGTCATGGGAATATTATAGTTACGATGAAATCTGGATGTATCATATGGATACATATAAGTATATCCTTGATGGAAATGTCATAACTCTGATTTATGATGAATCGGAGTCAGGGCGCCAAAGTTTTGAAATCGTCACCATCAATGATAAGGAAATGGAATGGCAAAGAGTAGGAACAGATTTTTCTATAGACGGTATCGCCGGTGATTATAAATGCTTCTACAGAACTGATAAACCTACGTCGGAACCGGGAACGGATGAAGATAATTCTGTCCAGATTCCAAGAGACGAACTGGATTTACCTGTAGTAGAAGGAGAATTCACAGGATATGTATATGATTACGGGTACTGTAATGCCCCCGATTTCTGGTATCAGTTCTCAGATTATCAGCAAAGAATCGATATGTTTCAGATCCCGGATGAAGATATGGCCAAGCTTACAACTGAAGGACTGTCACAGACCTGTATGTATTATCCGCTTAGAAAGGATATGCTCCTGTATGAATCTTCCTTGATGTTTATAAATCTTCATGTTACCGAATGGTATAATGGTCTCAAGGAGCTTGCTGCAAGAACGCATGCCCCAGAAGCCTTGCTGAAACTCTATGAAAACATGAAGCTTGCAGATCCGGCCATTGCGGAAGAAGAGGGTCCTATGTATGACAATGACATAAACGTACCATGGACATTCATGGACAGGAACTATCTGGAAATGCTTCTGGCATCTGCACACTTTACTCCTAAGATGACTGCCATTCAGCTGGACAGGCTATCCAAAGCAATTGAAGATAAGACAAAGGAAATCATGCAGCGAAATCTGAATTCTTATAAATACGGTTTTGCATACCCATATTGTGCCTTGTGCAGGATACTTCTTGTCAAGCATCAGCGAGGATTGATAGATCTGACTGCTGATGAAATTGAAAAAATATCCTTTTACATGTTGAGAAACGGAAGTCCTAGAAGTCCGGCCGATTATGTCATTGAGGTATTAAGAGTCACATTCGGATTACTTGAAGAGCATTTCCCTGAAATGCCTATCTATGATTTAGGAATTTAACAGAAAAATCTGATCTATCAAACTGATGTGAATAATAAGGTAATACGGACAAATGAAAATGAGACCTTCCTTTGCACTAAGTTGGTAAACTGAAGGATCGCCCGCTGGGAAGACGGCTCTTTGTGCCATTCCTGTCCATGAAAACATGTCATTTCATGGACAGACTGTATCAAAATCTACTTCTGTCCATGGGAACGCATATGTTTACTCAGGATTATTGTGGTCTGAGAGATAAACATCAGCATCCTAAAGAATGGGTAAATATTGATGATGTTCATGACTACTGTTTCTATACGATAGAGTTTCATTAAAACTTTAGCATCATCTCACTTTTCTTTGCCTCCAGAGGGGAGGCTAAAATTTATTTTAGCATGATAAAATAAATTTTACCTTTACACTTTTGTAAAGTTTCTTTACACCTGCCAAAACTCACAATTTTAGCAAAACATTGAATAGTAACACATTAGCAACTTTGGCACAGCTGTAGCATACCGGAACGGCAAAATCAAATAAACTGATGAAAAGCTATTTAAGATTCCTTTCAAGAAACAAGCTGTACACTGCTATCGAGGTCGTGGGACTTAGCGTTGCACTGGCATTTGTCATAGTTCTGAGCTCTTACATCGTCGATGACATGAGCGTGAACAAAATATTGAAGAATACGGATGATGTATATCTGGTTCATACTGCCGGTTCATCGGATCTGTTTTACGAAGTACCGCAATTATATGCTGAAATGCCGGAGATCGAGAGTTCATGCGGAATAGTACAAAGCAACAGAAACACATCCCTATTCGTGGACATCACCACTGCAAACTACGGAGAAAACAGTATGAATGTAAGGACGATGGGAGTATCGGATACATTCTTCGATTTCTTCACATTCCCATTGTCTGAGGGTGATCCGTATAATGCTTTGGAATCAAATGACAACGTCGTCATATCTGAGGCTTTGGCAAACACACTCTTCCCTGAAGGTGATGCGCTCGGTAAGGTAATAAATGTGTTCGAAAAGAATCCTATGGGACAATTGTCTGATGAGCCGGTCATGGATTTTGATGTCAATCTGGTCGTGACAGGTATCTTCAAGCCGTTTGCGAAGACCATATTCAATGAACCTGACATGATCATGAGTAAAGATCTGATTTATGAAAAGCAGGAAGCGATGTTTCATGGCGGCATGAGGAAAATAGAACACAGTTTCGTAAAGCTTGGCGAAGGAGCAGATCCTGCAGAAGTTTCGGAAAATCTCACTGAAGGTTTCCTCGGATCGGATACCAGATACGGAGATAGCTACCAGATGCAGGTCGTCCTTACGGCTTTTCACGAAATAAAGAAGCAGGACCCTCAGATCTTCAGCTACGACTTCAACAACATCAGACAGGGCAGGCTCTTCGGTATATACCTTCTGATGTGTATATTCATAACCATCGTTTCCCTACTTGACTACACAGTGCTGACCATTGCCTTCAGCAGGTTCAGAATCAAGGAGATAGCGACGCGTCAGCTTCTGGGCACAGACAGGAAGGGCATAATCGGCAGATGCTTTGCGGAAGCATTCATTCTGCTGGACGTATCATGCATCTTCGCGGTGATCATTGCCATAGCATTCAAGAATCCGCTCAGCCAGATACTCGGAGCTGAAATCAATCCGCTTACCCAGCTGAACGAATACATCATATTGGCCGGCATCATCGTGATAATGGTCGCAATCGCCAGCGCCGTTCCTTCATTGATCCTTTCGTCCTACAGCGCGGTCAATGTGATCAAAGGCGAGGCAAGATATAAGGACAAGGTCACATTCGGCAAGGTATTCATAGGTTTTGCAGGTCTTCTCTGCATAGGAGGATTGTCAATATGTTTCGGCGTAATCAGACAGACAAGATATATCCTGAGCCAGCCGTTAGGATACAATTATGACAATATGGTATGCGTCGAGTTCATTTCTGATGAAAACCGCTTCTTTGATGAGCTCAAATCCCTGCCATTCATCGACAGGGTTGGCTCATATCGACAAATCCCGACATCATGGGCAATGACAAGTCTCAAGAGCAACGGTACAGGCAAGTATGAGGCAATTGGATTCATTAGCGGAAACAGCGAGTATTTTGAGATGCTCGGTATTGAGATCATTGAAGATAATGGATCGGGATCGGCTGATACTGAAGACGGCAAATGGTACATCTGCAAAAGCTCATATGAAGGGATAGACGACTATATGATGGATGGAATGCTGAACATGTGGAAGTCGGCTCCATTGAGCGGTATTGTGAACGACATCAAGATAGGAAGTCTGAAAGATAACGCATACAGCAAGTTCGCATTCTTGAATGTCAGGAACATGAAGGAATTCGTTCAGTATGGCTCGCCTGTCCTGAAAGTCAGCATCGATGAGAACAAGGCAAAGAAGATGGTGCAGGAATTCTATTACAGCAAAGGATATGATGATACAATGTTCGCAGTTGAGACATTACGCGAAAAGACTGAAAGAGAACTAAAGGAGGAGAAGAATATGCTCAAACTTCTGACCGGATTCTCTCTCATCTGCATCCTGATGACCATTATGACCATCGTGGGACTCAGCAGTTATCACGCGAAGACCGGCGAGAAGGACAATGCCGTGCGTAACGTGTTCGGATGTTCGAGGAAGGAGATGATCCGAAAGATCACCCTAGATTTCACGTTTCCGGTGGTCATATCAGCTGTCGTGGCAATTCCGATTGCATATACCGTCATCGGCCACTGGCTCGAAGGATACGTCATCCGCACCGACAACTCCCCTCTCATCTACATCGGTGCATTCGCGACCGTCCTTGGTGTGACCCTCATTGCCATCGCTCTCCAGGCACTACGCCTGATACGTACCAACCCGGCCAACGCGCTGAAGAAGGAGTGACGCCTGGCAGGGCCGGGCATGACGGGAGGAAGGCGGTCATGATGACTTCGTCCGGAAATGTGCCTTGGATTCCGGACAGGCGAAGGTAAAAGAATAACCTGTCCGGGAAAACAAGCGAATTTCCGGACGAACGATAGAATAGTTGAAACTTATCCGGGAAAACAAGGATAATCCCGGACAGAAAGAATGAAATATTAAACATATATGAAAAGTTACCTTAGATTCCTGGGAAGAAACAAGCTGTACACTGCAATCGAGGTCGTGGGACTGAGCGTATCTCTTGCGTTTGTCATGATCGTCGGCTGTCATGCATGGAATATGTACACCTTGACCTGGAAGATTCCGGATCATGAATATATATATGCTCTGAACGGTACCTCAAAGGGTATGGCTTCGATGGAACTTTATAACCATATCGACAAGATTCCTGAAGTACGTGAGCATGTCATATACAACTACATCAACATATATGTGGAGGATGGTGAAGGGATGTTTGCGGACCAGATCATTCTTGCCGGAGAAGGATTCTTTGAAATGTTTCCTCGTAAATCAAAGGCGGGAAATATCGGCAGACTCAAGGATGATGGTACCGTCGTCATCACCCAAAGTATGGCGGACAGGTTGTTTGGAGGTGCAGAGAAAGCTGTGGGTCAGGCCATTACATTGAATAAGTTCGGATCTAAGGAAAATCCGTCATATTTCAACACTCTGCAGGTATCGGCTGTCATTGAGGACTTTGACAATTCCATCTTCGAGTCGGCCGGTATTGTCATCAATCATGAAGCAGGAGTCCGTTGTACGGCAATATCATTCTCCCCTCAGCTGTTCGTGAAGACTGATGGACAGGTCAACCGAAAGGAACTTTCGGACAAGGTAAGGCAAATCATTGATGAGCACTGTACTGAAGATCCGCACTGGAATCCGGAATACAGTTATGCCGACCCTCTGGATGACCTTATCATACATGAAAGACATTTTGGGCTGATGCACTCAGGATCGACACTGATACTCATTCTTGCCGCAATCGCCATCGTATTGCTTCTTTCTGCAGTCTTCAATTATATAAACCTTACATTTGCCCAGACATCAAAGCGAAGCAATGAAATAGCGACAATGCGTCTTGTAGGCGCCCAGAAAGGTGAAATCCTGCGCCAGCACCTTGTTGAAAGCATGCTGATGGCATCCATATGTACTGTTATCGCATTATTTCTGATCATTGCAGTCACACCTGTTGTGAACAGCATCATCACAGGAACGATTCAGGGACCTACAGAAATACCGCCGATCGGTCTGACATGGCGTTCTGTACCGGTGATATTGATCATCGGTACAGTAACCGGACTTGTATCCGGGATGATACCTGCAGCTCTTGCGATGTCGTTCTCACCTATAGAAGTTACAAAGGGACGCTTCAAGAAGATCAGGAAAATGGTCTTCAGCAAGATCTTCATCGGAATCAACACAGTAATAGCCATAATTCTGATGGTCTTCTCAATCACCTTGGGAATGACCCATATGAAGTTCAGGAACACTCCTGCAGGATGGAACAGTGATAATATTCTCTTCTTGTCAAGATCCACCTATGGCAACGCGCGTGATGACTCGGCATTTATCGAGAGGCTAAGGGCCCTGCCATATGTCAAGACCATAGGTATGTGCGATGGAGGAATAGCCAGAAACCATATCATGACTCAGCATGATCTCCAGGGAAACGAACTGATGATGACTGTATGCAAGGTCGACACAACTACTTTCAGGCTGATGGGACTGGCGCAGACCCATTCTTTCAATGTTCCTTTGGAAGGATCGGTATGGTATTCCGAATCCCTGGTGGAGAGATTAGATGTCGGTATGGATGAACTTATGTCTGTGGACCCATCTGAAATTGTATCAGGATTCAGAGATTGTCATTCAGGAGGTGTAGTCAAGGACTTTGTATGTTGTGATCCTTCAAGATTTTACGAAAACCCATATCAGATCCTTAAAGTCGAGAGTCATCCATACGGATATTTTTATGCCATCGAGACGACAGGGCCTCATGATCAGGCAAGAGAGGCGATACTGAATGAACTTGAGAAATACTGTAACGAGACTACAGGATATTATGAAAGCAGGGAGGATTTCGGATATGCAGAAGAATTCATCAAGGAATCTCTTTCAGGCTTGAAGATCATGATCATATTTGCAACCGTATTCCTTGTGATTGCACTTGTGATTTCAATACTCGGCCTGTTCGCCATGAGTTCATACTTTGCAGAAGAGAATACCAAAGGCATTGCCATTCATAAGGTCTTCGGGGGAACAGTTCGAAGTGAAACTGTACGAAATATCCGCACCTACATGAAGATAATACTTGTGGCAAACATCTTCGGACTCCCCCTCGGAAGCATCGTGTCAGGATTCATGCTCCAGGGCCTGCCAGATGTAAACATGTTATGGCCGATCCTGCTTGCATGCATCGCGTCCGTAACCCTTTCCCTCGCGTCCGTCCTGTGGCAGACCCTCCGTGCTGCCAGGACGAACCCGGCCGAGGCGTTGAAGAAGGAGTGATGCCCGGCCACAGAATCAAGGGCAAACGTGGCCGGGAGGGCCATTATCCAGGTGCCGGCCACAGAATCAAGGGCAAACGTGGCCGGGAGGGCCATTATCCAGGTGCCGGCCACAGAATCAAGGGTAAACGTGGCCGGAAGGAACTTCCTGAGGCGGCAGATAGTACTTTTAAGGAAGATCTGCGTCATAATGGTGAACAATATAACTTTGGACAATCATGAGACGAACATTGACAACACTTACAGCAGCACTGATCTGCATCCTGACAGCATCGGCACAGAACCATATGGACCAGCATGCCCGCCAGCACGCCGGACAGCATAGCAGGCAGCACGCCGGACAGCATAGCGGACAGCACACGGACCGTCAGCATTTCGACCAGCATTTCGGAGTTCATTTCGGCACATCGGACAGGGACGGTCACGACCGTGATTTCGGATATCGCAGCGATTACAGACACAGAAGGGACATCCACATGGATACGGGAGTGTTTTTCCACAGTTATTCCGGCGGACGAATGTTTCTGGATGTCGTGCATCTGAAGAACGGGTCGGAGATCATCGGTGTGATCACCGACCTCGTTCCGGGAGAAGACCTCCGCCTGACTACATACGACGGAAGCACATATCTTTATGACCTCGACGAGGTCAGCATGATCACCAAGAGATACGGACGCTGGTCGAATGCATACAGAAGACAGATGCGAAACGACGGACGCTTCAACAACAACCGTGGATATTTCGGAATCGCCGAAATGGGCGTCGGAGCCTTGTTCGGTACAGAGAACATCCGTCCGAGCCTTACGATAATAAACGGTTACCGCGTATGTCCTCAGTTTGCAGTCGGTCTGGGAACCGGCATCAACTGGTACGAGGGATCCGGTGAATTCACGCTTCCTGTCTTCCTCCACATCAGAAGCGATTTCTTCAACAGCACCCGCAGTCCTTTCCTCGCACTTAACATAGGAGGACAGTTCTCCTTTGAAAGAAACCGCTACGAGAGAGAAAGGCACGAAGGCCTTGTAGTAGAACCGTCATTCGGATACGGTTTCAACATAGGTCCTCATCAGAGGCTGAACATATCTCTCGGCATCGCTCTGGAGACATACAAGTACTGGTATAAATACGATAATGCCATGTATGATGATGTGGATGCCGGACTGAATCTCAAGATCGGTTATGCATTCTAGGGAAAAAAGATTAAATTTGTGGAGTTATGGCAAAAAGCAAAGGAAAGATACTGGTTGTAGATGACAACAACGGAATCAGGGCGGCACTCAAACTGCTGCTGCCCATGCATTTCTCTCAGGTAGAGCTCATCCCCTCACCCAATGAGCTGGTAAGCCGCCTGACCGACTTCCGTCCGGACGTCGTGCTGCTTGACATGAATTTCCACACCGACATCAATACAGGAAACGAAGGCCTCTACTGGCTTTCGGAGATAAAGAAGCGCTGCCCCGAAATCGAGGTGGTGCTTTTCACTGCCTATGCAGACATTCAGCTGGCGGTAGAAGGAATGAAGCGCGGGGCCTTTGACTTCATCGTAAAGCCATGGGACAATGAGAAGCTTGTACAGACGCTGAAGTCTGCATGCGAAGGCAAAGGCAAGGATGACAAGGAGGAGTCCGTCGCTCCACCGTCATCGCTCGAAATGTACTGGGGCAACGGTCCGGGCATGTCTCTGGTCAGAAAGAACATGGACAAGTTCGCCCCTACCCTCGCAAATGTCCTGATTACCGGCGAAAACGGTACGGGAAAGGATGTGCTGGCGGGAGAGGTACACCGCAGGTCGGAACGTGCCTTCAGACAGATGGTCTGCGTGGATGCCGGTGCCTTGACCGAGACCCTGTTCGAGAGCGAGCTCTTCGGTCATGTGAAGGGTGCATTCACCGATGCCCACGCCGACCACATCGGCAAATTCGAGCAGGCGGACGGCAGCACCCTCTTCCTTGACGAGATCGGCAACATTCCCCTCCACCTTCAGGCAAAGCTGCTCAGGGTCATCCAGAACCGCTGCATAACAAGGGTCGGCGACACGAAGTCCATCCCAGTCGACATCAGGCTCATCTGCGCCACTAACAAGGATCTGAAGAAGATGGTGGAGAAAGGTGAGTTCAGGGAGGACCTTTACTACAGGATCAACACGATCCACCTCCACCTCCCTCCTCTGCGCGAAAGGACGGACGAGATCGTGCCTCTGGCCGAGATGTTCATAGCAAGATATTCTGAAAGATACAGACGGACGGTGAAAGGACTTGCGCCGGAAGCGGTGGAAGTGCTGACGGCCCACAGCTGGAGCGGAAACATCCGTGAGCTCCAGAACTGCATAGAGAAGGCGGTGATACTCTCGGACGGTGACATGCTTACAGCTGAAGACATAGAGCTTCCGAAGAAAGGAACAGCGAAGGAAACAGCTGTCGTGAACGGAAACGACACTTTGGAGGAGACAGAGGAGAAGGCGATCCGGGCGGCTATGGCAAGGTTCGGAGGCAATCTGTCTATGGTGGCTAAGTCTCTGAACATCAGCAGGCCTACGCTTTATGCGAAGTTGAAGAAGTACAATATCTGATGAACAATGCAACCATCATATTGACAGTTCTGGCAGCGATAGCAATATCGTCTGTCATCACTTATCTGGTCACCGCAAGAAAGATGAGAAAGAAGGTGACCTACATGCTGGATGCATTGGAGGATAAGGAACTGAACTTCAGATTTGATGAAAAGCATTTCAGAGGAAGAAAGCTCAACAGGACCCTGAACCGACTGCGCGCCATCTTCGATAAGGAAAGGCACGAAATCATAGAACAGGAGAAATACTACGGTCTCATGCTAGACCATGTCCGGACTGGAGTGGTCGTAGTGGAGGAAAGCGGAAGGATAAACTACTGCAACAGCACAGCCCTCGTACTCCTCGGAATATCCTCCATCGGACATATCCGTCAGCTCCGCCCTATCAGCGAGTCACTTTATGAGGCCTTCCGAACGGTCACTGACGGTTCCCATGAAGAAAGGGCCAGCTATTATAACGAAAGCGGCAAGATAACGGTCTCCATTACAGCTTCGAAGGCGAACATCGGCAGGACCGAGGTCAAGGTCATCGCCTTCAACGACATCAGCGGCGAGATCGCGGAAAGCGAACAGGAATCATGGACGAAACTGATCAGGGTGCTTACCCATGAGATCATGAATACGGTGACCCCTGTAGCGTCCCTCAGCGAAACCCTTCTAAAGTTCGAGAATGTAGACGAGGAGGTACGCAGCGGGCTTGATACCATAGCCCAGTCCTCGCGCGGACTGATTAAGTTCGTAGAGAGCTACAGGAACCTTACCAGGGTCGCCATCCCTGTCAGAACAGCCTTCTACATGCGTGACCTCGCAGAAAGAGTGATCAGCCTTACAAGGGAAGAGGCTGTGATTTCCGGAGTGACATGCTCATATACTGAAAAGTCAGAGGATATCCTTCTCTATGCGGATGAAGGACAGATAACCCAGATACTCATCAACCTTGTCAAGAATGCCATCCAGGCTGGAGCCAAGGATATCGGCATCACGGCTGAAATCAACCCGTACGAACATATCATAGTCAAGGTATCAAACAACGGCCGTCCGATAAGCAAGGAAAGCCAGGAGGATATCTTCATTCCGTTCTACACTACCAAGCAGGAAGGCACGGGAATCGGCCTCAGCCTCTCCCGCCAGATCATGCGGATGCATAACGGCACCCTGAACCTTACATGCAGCGACGAGAAAAAAACAGTGTTTACCCTTGTATTCAAATGATACAATGGATTTTTATTACTATCTTTGTTGGATACGTATAAAAACACAACACTGATAACCTATGGTAAAGATATACTGCGTCAACACCGGTACCAGCAAGACCTTTCCCGAAGGCACGACACTGATGGACATGCTTCCGGAGTTTGAATTCGAAAGACCATATCCCATACTCTGCGCTAAGGTAAACAACGTCAGCCAGGGACTTAAATACAGGGCGTTCAACAGCAGGCAGGTAGAGTTTCTCGACTACACCTCTTATGTAGGCAGAAGCGTTTACTGCAACTCCCTGTGCTTCCTCCTCTGCAAGGCGGCCAAGGACATCTTCCCTGATTGCCGCGTGGTTCTGAGAAGACCTATTTCCAAAGGATACTACTGCACTATCGTAAAGGCCGATTCCACACATGTGACCGAAAGTGACGTCGAGAAGATAAAGTCAAGGATGCGTGAGATAGTGGATGCGGACATGCCGTTCCGCAGACACGAGGTCAGGACCGAGGAGGCAGTAGAACTGTTCTCAAGCCTCGGACATGAGGACAAGGTCAAGCTTCTCAACACCACAGGTGACGTCTACGTGAACTATTATACCCTGGACGGTACCGCAGACTATTACTATGAGGCACTCCTGGCCAGCACCGGCTATATGAAGGTATGGGAGCTGTCGATGTACCGTGACGGTCTGCTGCTCCGCGTGCCGAACAGGCACAGACCTGAGGAGCTGGCACCTTTCGTCGAACAGCCAAAGACCTTCGAGGTGTTCTCGGAACACCTCAAATGGAACAGGATAATGGGTCTGGACAACGCCGGAGACATGAACCTGGCCTGTCAGAGAGGCGAAACAGGCGACCTGATCAAGATTGCAGAGGCCCTTCAGGAAAAGAAGATAGTGCAGATAGCGGAAGAGATCGAAAGACGCGTCAACGATCCCGAAAAACCTGTGCGTCTTGTACTCATCACAGGTCCGAGCAGCAGCGGCAAGTCAACCTTCTGCAAACGTCTGAGCATCCAGCTCAAGGCCTGCGGAATAAGACCTGTATCATTCTCTACCGACGACTATTTCGTGAACCGTCTCGATACTCCGAGACTTCCCAACGGAGACTTTGACTTCGACAATTTCGAGACTGTAGACCACAGATACCTCCAGAGCGACGTGCTCAAGCTACTTGACGGAGAGACTGTCGATGTACCTGAATTCAATTTCGTGACAGGTCTGAGGGAATTCAACGGCAAGAAGCTCAAGCTCGAACCGGGATCCGTACTCATCATCGAAGGCATACATGCCCTGAATCCGATGCTCACCGACAAGATCGAAGATTCTACCAAGTACAGGATATTCATCAACACGATAACCAGCATTTCGCTTGACGACCACAACTGCATCCCGACCAGCGACAACCGCCTCCTGCGACGTATCGTCAGGGACTTCAACAAGGGAGCCTTCACCGCCCGGGAGTCTATCATGCATTGGCCTAACGTGAGAAGGTCGGAGGTGAAATGGATCTATCCATATCAGGAAAACGCCGATGTGCTGTTCAACTCTGCCTATCTTGTGGAATTTGCAGTCGTCAGGGCACACGCAGAACGTATCCTGATGACGGTTCCGAAGAACTGTCCGGAATACAGCGAGGCCCACAGGCTCAAGAAGTTCCTGAGCTACTTCACACCTGTGTCAGACAAGGATGTTCCGGCTACTTCACTTATCCGAAGCTTCATCGGCGGCAGCAGTCTGTAAATAAAACACACCACATATGAGAAAGACACTTTTAACCCTTATCATGGCCATGGCAGCAGTCATGGCATATGCACAGCCTCAGATCGGAGACTGGGCTAAGTTCGACAGATACCACGACGCAAACAAGGAAGTGACGACCGCACCGCGCGTCGTGTTCATGGGCGACTCGATCACGGATTTCTGGGTTGAGGCAGACCCCGAATTCTTTACTTCCAACAATTTCCTCGGAAGAGGAATCTCAGGTCAGACTACCTCACACATGCTCGTAAGGTTCAGGAGGGATGTAGTGGACCATAAGCCTGAATATGTGGTCATCCTTGCCGGAACGAACGATATCGCAAAGAATCTCGGCGACATAGCTCCTGAGAACAGCCTCGGCAACATAATATCCATGTGCGAGATCGCAAGGGCTAACGACATCAAGCCGATAATCTGTTCTGTACTCCCCTGCGACCGCTTCTTCTGGCGTCCTGAGGTTACCGGACAGGCTGAGGAGATCGTAGCCTTCAACAAGCTGCTCAAGGAATATGCAAAGTCAGCCGACATACCATATGTAGACTACCATTCGAAGATGAAGAACAGCAGCAACGGTCTTCCTAAGGAATATGCAGAAGACGGCTGCCACCCGACGAAGGCAGGCTACGATGTGATGAAAAAGATAATCCTTAAATACCTGTAAGCCATGATCTACAACGAAATAGGAAAGACGGGGATGGTGGTTTCAAACCTCGGTTTCGGAGCCTCGTCTCTCGGAGGAGTATTCCGTGGCATAGATGAAAGCGAAGCCATCAAGGCGGTGTTCACTGCAGTCGAGGGCGGCATCAACTTCATCGACGTATCTCCATATTACGGCCACCTCAAGGCTGAAACTGTACTCGGAAAGGCCCTGAAGGACATTCCTCGCGACAAGTTCATCCTTTCCACAAAGGTCGGACGTTACGGCAAGGACGGAGTCAATACCTGGGACTATTCCGCAAAGAGAGCCACTGAAAGCGTATACGAGAGCATGGAGAGACTCCATGTTGACTACATTGACCTCATCAATGTACACGACGTCGAGTTCACAGACCTGAAGAAGGTGGCGGAAGAGACCCTTCCTGCCCTCGTGGAACTCCGTGAAAAAGGTGTGGTGGGACATGTGGGAATCACAGACCTCCAGCCGGAAAATCTTAAATGGCTGGTCGAGAACACCCCGGAAGGCACGATAGAAAGCATACTTAACTTCTGCCACTACTGTCTCAACGACGACCTTCTGCTCGACTACCTCGATTTCTTCGAGGAAAGGGGCATCGGCGTGATAAACGCCTCGCCTCTTTCGATGGGCCTGCTTTCGCAGAGAGGTACACCAGACTGGCATCCGGCACCCGAACCGCTCAAGGAGGCATGCGCCCGTGCGGCAGCATGGTGCAGCGAGCAGGGCTGCCCTATAGAAAAGCTCGCAGTCCAGTATTCTACAAGCCTGAACCCTCGTATCGCCACTACCCTCTTCAGCAGCGCCAACCCGGCAAACGTACAGAAGAACATTTCATATGTGAACGAACCCGTAGACATGGAAATGGTTGCAAAGGTACGGGAGATCATAGGAGACCAGATGCGCGTAAGGTGGAAAAACAGCTGATGCCATGAATATCATTGACACTCACAGCCACCTCTGGCTGAATCAGGACACATCATGGAACGGCCTGCCTATCAAGTCATTGAAGAACGGAAGATCCATCTTCCTCGGTGAAGAGGTACAGATGATCCCTCCGTTCATCATCGACGGACGCAATACGGCTGAGGTCTTCCTCTCGAACATGAACTATGCCCAGGTCCAGGCTGCCGTGGTGGTTCAGGAACTGATCGACGGCTGTCAGAACGACTACCTGCTTGAAGTAAGCAACAGATATCCGGACAGGTTCATTACCTGCGGAATGTGCGACTACTTCAACGGCAATCTCAAGGATCAGGCGGCCGGACTGATTGCAAAAGGGTTCAAGGGAATCGCCATCCCGGGCCATCGTCTCATCCAGGACAATGTCAGGATCATGCTCAACTCTCCTGAAATGATCGGGATGTTCAAGCTGATGGAAGAGAAGGATGTGTTCCTTTCCATCACCCTCGCTGACGGAGACATTCAGTGCGCCGAAATGAGGGAGGTGATACAGGAATGTCCGGATCTGAGGATCGCCATCGGCCATTTCGGAATGCCGACACGCGAGAACTGGCTCGAGCAGATCAGCCTTGCTTCGCATAAGAACGTATTCGTCGAATCGGGCGGCATCACATGGCTCTACAACAGCGAATTCTATCCTTTCGACGGCGCAGTCCGTGCCATAAAGGAAGCGGCCGGCCTTGTCGGCATGGAAAAGCTCATGTGGGGAAGCGACTACCCTCGTACCATCACGGCCATCACTTACCGGATGTCGTACGACTTCGTGCTGAAGAGCAAGGAACTCACCGAAAGGGAGAAGAGTCTCTTCCTGGGAGAGAATGCCTGCGGATTCTACCGTCTTGAAAACCTCATCGACCTTCCTTACATCAAAAACATGTCTGAATGATGAAACGTAAACAATTCATACCTCTTGCGCTTGTATTCTGCCTCTTCTTCCTATGGGCTATAAGCAGCAACCTTCTGCCTACGATGATCAGGCAGCTCATGAAGACCTGCGAACTCAATGCGTTCGAGGCTTCGTTCACCGAAACAGCATACTGGCTCGCATATTTCATCTGCCCTATCCCTATCGCGATGTTCATGAAGCGATACAGCTACAAGTCCGGAATCATCTTCGGTCTTCTGCTGGCGGCTGCCGGAGGACTTCTGTTCTTCCCTGCTGCGATAATAAAGGAATACTGGGCATATCTCGGCATCTTCTTCATCATCGCTACTGGAATGTGCTTCCTCGAGACTGCCGCCAATCCATATGTGACCGCATTGGGAGATTCAGAGTCAGCTCCGCGCAGGCTCAACCTCGCCCAGTCATTCAACGGTCTTGGCGCCTTTGTAGCGGCTATGTTCCTGAGCAAGCTTGTCCTCAGCGGCAACACATATACCAGGGAGACACTTCCAGCTGACTTCGCCGGCGGATGGGAAGGCTATATACAGATGGAGACTGACGCGATGAAGCTTCCGTACCTCATTCTTGCGGGCATCCTCATCATCATAGCAGTCATGTTCATCTTCGTGAAGCTCCCTAAGATAAAGGAGGAGGAAGAGAATGCAGACAAGGACACCAAGCTCATTGATTTCAGCGTACTCAAGCGCAGACATCTCCGCTGGGGAGTCATAGCACAGTTCTTCTACAACGGCGGACAGACTGCAGTGAACAGCCTTTTCCTTGTATACTGCTGCAACTACGCAGGACTTCCTGAAAGCACGGCGACGACCTTCTTCGGTCTCTACATGCTCGCCTTCCTGCTCGGAAGATGGATAGGTACAGCCCTCATGATCAAATTCAAGCCTCAGAACATGCTTACGGTCTATGCTATCGTCAATGTGGCTCTCTGCGGCGTGATCATGACCTTCGGAGGCATGGTAGGTCTTTACGCAATGCTGGGAGTTTCCTTCTTCATGTCGATCATGTACCCTACACAGTTCTCTCTTGCACTTGTGGGCCTCGGAGATCAGACAAAGAGCGGATCTGCCTTCCTTGTGATGGCTATCGTGGGCAATGCCTGCCTCCCTCAGCTTACAGCGTACATCATGCACCATAACCCGCAGATCTACCAGATCGCATACATCGTCCCTCTGATCTGCTTCATCTTCTGTGCATACTACGGTTGGAAAGGTTATAAAGTCCAGTAAATATGAAAGGTCTCAATATTACTGCCGAAAGGCAGATGAAGGTAGTGGAGCTCCCGGAACCTGAAACGGGAGCAGACGAAGTCCTCATCAGACTTGAATATGTAGGTTTCTGCGGATCTGACCTGAACACATACATGGGAAGGAACCCTATGGTCAAGCTTCCTGTCATCCCGGGTCATGAAATCGGAGCAGTAATCGAAAAGGTCGGTTCAGAAGTTCCGGGCCACCTTGTTCCCGGCATGACCGTAACGGTAAATCCATACACTAACTGCGGCAAGTGTTCCTCATGCCGCAACGGAAGGGTGAACGCATGCAAGGATAACGAGACCCTCGGAGTCCAGAGAAACGGAGCGATGAGAGAAAGGATGAGCCTCCCATGGACAAAGATTATCCCGGCCGAAGGTCTGTCAGCCCGTACATGCGCCATAGCCGAGCCTATGAGCGTGGGCTTCCACGCAGTATCACGCGCAGAAGTCACTGACATCGATACAGTAATGGTGATCGGATGCGGAATGGTGGGACTCGGTGCGGTCGTACGTTCCGCTATAAGAGGTGCAACAGTCATAGCAGCCGACATAGACAATGACAAGCTGGCGCTCGCCAAAGAGCTTGGAGCATCTCATGTGATCAACACCCTGACTGAGAATGTCCATGAAAGACTTGAAGAAATCACCGGTGGTATGGCTCCGGACGTGGTCATAGAGGCTGTAGGAAGTCCGGCTACCTATCAGATGGCCGTGGATGAAGTCGGATTCACCGGAAGAGTCGTTTGCATCGGATATGCGAAGTCAGAGGTCTCGTTCCAGACCAAGCTTTTCGTCCAGAAGGAACTTGACATCAGGGGGTCACGCAACGCCATGCCTTCGGATTTCCGTGCAGTCATCCGGTATCTGCAGCAGGGAACCTGCCCTGTAGACAAGCTCATAAGCATGGAAGTAAGCCCTGAAAACGCAGAAGGGGCCATGCTGAAATGGTCAGAGGCCCCTGGAAAGGTATTCAGGATACTTGTAAGATTCTAATGGACGTTACCGGCAAGGAACTGGTCGTAGGCAGTCATGTCTATCAGACCATGACCTGAAAGGTTGAAAAGTATCACCTTCTCTTCGCCGGTTTCATTACATTTCATCGCCTCCCGGATCGTCGCCGCTATCGCGTGGCACGATTCGGGAGCCGGTATTATACCCTCTGCCTTCGCAAAGAGGCAGCCGGCCTCGAACGATTCCTTCTGCTCTATGTCCACGGCCTCTACCCATCCGTCCTTCATCAGCTGGGACACGACCGTACCGGCTCCATGGTACCTGAGACCGCCGGCATGGATATTAGAAGGCTGGAAGTCATGTCCGAGGGTGAACATCGGGAGAAGAGGAGTATATCCTGCCTCATCACCGAAATCATATTCGAAGCGGCCTTTGGTAAGCTTAGGACAGGCCGCAGGTTCAGCCGCTATGAAACGTGTATTGCGTTCGCCTGAAAAGTTATGACGCATGAACGGGAATGATATGCCGCCGAAGTTGGAACCTCCTCCGAAACAGCCGATCACGATGTCCGGATAGTCACCCGCCATCTCCATCTGCTTCTCTGCCTCGAGGCCGATTACAGTCTGGTGGAGGGTGACATGATTCATCACCGAGCCAAGGGCATATTTGCATCCGGGTGTCATCCTGGCAAGTTCCACGGCCTCGGAAATAGCTGTTCCGAGAGATCCCTGATGGTTAGGTGTCCTGGTCAGGATGTCCTTTCCTGCTCTTGTAGACATCGAAGGCGAAGGGGTCACGACAGCTCCGAATACCTGCATCACGCTTCTTCTGTAGGGTTTCTGTTCGTAGCTGACCTTCACCTGATAGACCGCTGCTTCAAGTCCGAAGACCTTGGATGCGTATGAAAGAGCTGCTCCCCACTGCCCTGCCCCGGTCTCTGTAGTCACATTGGTGGCGCCCTCAGCCTTGCAATAGTAAGCCTGCGCCAGGGCTGAATTCAGCTTATGCGAGCCTATAGGACTGACACTCTCGTTCTTGAAATATATACGTGCCTTGGTTCCCAGAGCTTCCTCCAGGCCATAGGCCCTGACAAGAGGAGTCGAGCGGTAATATGTATATTTCTCCCTTACCTCCTGCGGTATCTCTATCCACCTTTCAGTCATATTCAGCTCCTGACGGGCACATTCTTCGCTGAAAAGCACAGAAAGACTCTCTACCGTAACGGGTTCCCTGGTGGCGGGATCCAGCATAGGCTGAGGCTTCACAGGCATGTCAGCCATTACATTATACCAGCAGGACGGAATGTCCTGTTCGGAAAGGAAATATCTTTTCTGTTTCATCGTTTATCTTCTTTTAGGGTAGATTTTCACAAATTTACGCATTTTTTAATGTAACTTTGTAGATTTGAGAAACTAATATGCAAAATATATGAAAAACAGAATCAGCCTATGGAGGTCTCTGGCAGCTGCAGCAGCCGTTCTCCTCACATCAGCCTGCGTAAGCGTCACCAGTACTGAAGTTCATGTCCTCCCGGATAGCCTTGACCCGAGAACCATGACACCGGCATTGTTTACAGATGTTCCTGAGGGACTCATATCGGAACTTGGAGTCGAGGAAGGCATTCCTTCTTCCCTTTGCGCCTTTCTCGTAAGGAAGGACGGCAAGGAAATCCTTTTCGATTCCGGAAACGGAGTGGATGATTCACAGCTCCTACCTGGTCTTGAAGCCCTTGGCGTAAAGCCTGAAGACATCGACCATGTGTTCATCACCCACCTCCACGGCGACCATATCGGAGGCATGGTGAATGACGGCAAGGCCGTATTCACCAATGCGACGGTCTATCTGAACAAGGACGAGCATGACGGATGGGCCGACGCAGCGGGTATGGACATGATGAAGCTTTACGGCGAGAAGCTCGTGCTTTTCGATGCTGACGACAAGCTTCCGTGCGGAGTCAAGGCGATAAAGGCGTACGGACATACTCCGGGACACACTATGTACCGGATCGACGACATCGTGTTTGCCGGTGACATCATGCACGGAACAGCCCTGCAGCTCAGGAATCCTGACAGCTGTGCAAGATTCGACCAGAACAGGGAGCAGTCGGCCAAGTCACGCAAGGAAGCTCTCGCAGCCTTCAAGGAAGAAGGTCTCAAGGTGTACGGAATGCATTTCCCTGAACCATATTACATACAGTTCTAAATACTTGTAACGTTATGAAAAACAGACTTACAGCACTCATCGTCCTTGCTGTTGCAATCGCAGCAAACGCCTTTGCCGCATCCGCACAGACGGAGACGGTTTCAGTTTCTGATCCTGAGGGGATCACCACGGTCACTGTAGGAACAGACAACGGCAAGGCATGGTACAGCATCTCGCACGGAGAAAAGCTGAATCTCCCAGCCTCACGCCTCGGTCTGATGACCAACGCCTTCGACTGGACTTCGGTAGAGCTCAAAGGTATGGAAAAGGAAGAGGTCGGCATCGACTATACGATGAACAGGACAAAGGCAAGCAAGGTAAGCCACAGTGCGTCAAAGGGTACCGTGACCTTCGAGAATCCCAAGGGAGAAAAACTTTATGTCGAGTTTGTCGTAAGCCGTAACGACGTGGCCTTCAGATACAGGCTGCCGAAGGAAGGAGAGACAGGAAGCGTGAGGGTGATGGACGAACTTACAGAGTTCAACTTCCCTGAGGGAGACGATGTGGTGAGCTATCTTACCCCGCAGAGCGACGCAATGATAGGCTGGAAGCGCACCAAGCCAAGCTATGAGGAATATTACGGCGTAGCAAAGCCGCTTTCCGAGAAGTCACAGTACGGACACGGATACACCTTCCCGTGTCTCTTCAAGGTCGGAGAGAACGGATGGGTACTTGTCAGCGAGACAGGAGTCGACGGTTCATACTGCGGTTCACGCCTGAGCGACAGCAGATTCGACCATAACAAAGGAACATACAGCTATAAGATCGAATACCCTATGCCTGAGGAAAACAACGGAAACGGCACTTCCGAGCCGGGAATCGCCCTTCCGGGAACCACTCCTTGGAGGACCGTGACCCTCGGCGAGGATCTAGCTCCGATCGTAGAGACTACAGTGGCATGGGATGTCGTGGAGCCTCTTTACGAGACTGCACACGACTATAAGTTCGGCAAGGGAACCTGGAGCTGGATCGTATGGCAGGATGCCAGCATCAATTATGAGGACCAGTGCAGGTACATAGACCTTGCGGCTGCAATGAACTTCCAGTATGTCCTCGTGGACAACTGGTGGGACACCAACATCGGAAGGGAAAGGATAGCGGACCTGGTCGCATATGCCCGCAGCAAGGGAATCGATGTGTTCCTCTGGTACAGCTCGAGCGGATGGTGGAACGACATAGAGCAGGGTCCGATAAACGTGATGTCAAACCCTATCTCGAGAAAGAAGGAAATGCGATGGATGCATGAGCTCGGAGTGAAGGGCATCAAGGTCGATTTCTTCGGCGGAGACAAGCAGGAGACGATGAGACATTATGAGGCGATACTGAGCGATGCCGATGACAATGGTCTGATGTGCATCTTCCACGGCTGCACCCTTCCGAGAGGCTGGGAGAAGATGTATCCGAATTATGTGGGAAGCGAGGCTGTCCGTGCTTCGGAAAACCTCGTGTTCAGCCAGTATGAATGCAATCAGGAGGCCCAGGCTGCATGTCTCCATCCGTTCATCCGCAACACGGTCGGCTCAATGGAGTTCGGTGGCTGCTTCATGAACGAGAAACTCAGCAAGAACAACCAGAGAGGTACCACAAGGCGTACTACAGACGTGTTCCAGATAGCTACCTGCGTGCTTTTCCAGAATCCTATCCAGAACTTCGCCCTTGCACCTAACAACCTTGAGGATGCTCCTGAAGTATGTCTGGACTTCCTCCGCGAGGTTCCTACCACATGGGATGAGACAAGGTACATCGACGGCCTCCCTGGAGAGCATGTGGCGCTTGCCCGCCGCAGCGGAGACACCTGGTACATAGCTGCAATCAACGCTACAGAGCAGACAAAGGAATACAAGGTTGCTGACATGATGGCTGAGCTCAAGGGCCGCGACGTAAGGATATACGAGGGCGGAAACAGCCCTGTGATCCGCGAGGTCGAGGCGAAGAAACTTGGAAAGGCTACAGTCAGCGTGCCGCAGAATGACGGAGTAGTCATAGTATTCAAGGCAGAATAACACCTGTAGACATGCCGCAGACCGAAATGCAGAAGGAGAGCAGGTCAGACCTGAAGACCTCTCCGAAGGAACCGAAGAAATATGACGTGATCATCCTCAATGACGACTTCACAACCTTTGAATTCGTCATTGAGGTGATGATGACCGTCTTCGGAAAGACAAGACGTCAGGCTGAGGAAATCGCAGAGACGACCCATGTCTGTCAGAAGGCCACAGTCGGCAGATATTCGCTTGACATAGCCAGAAGCAAGGTCGCAAAAGCGACCAGAATGGCAAGGGAAGAAGGCTTTCCTCTCAGATTTGAAATACAGTAGGACTTGACATAAAAGAATAAAAATGAAAAGAATCATCATGGCATCAGCAATCGCAGCAATGACACTTTCAGGCTGCAATCAGGTCAAGGAGGCAGGCAAGCCTGCCATCGACCTGGCAAATTTTGACAATACGGTCTCTCCTGCAGAGGACTTCTACCAGTATGCATGCGGAGGATGGATGGCGGCAAACCCGCTTACACCGGAATATGCACGCTACGGCATCTTCGACCAGCTGGACAAGGAGAATCAGGAAAAGCTCAAGGCCCTTATCGAAGAGCTCAATTCAAAGCCTCAGGAGGAAGGCAGCGTAGGTGACAAGATCAGCACCCTGTATGCCCTCGGACTGGACATGGAAAAGAGAAACGCCGACGGAGCAGCGCCTGTTAAGGAGCAGCTTGCAGCAATCGATGCGATCACAGACATAGACGGTCTTTCTGCAGTTGCTGCAAGGATGCATATGGAGACATCGAGTCCGTTCTTCAGCTTCTACATCGGAGCTGACGAGAAGAACAGCACCATGAACCTCCTTCAGTTCAACCAGGGAGGTCTTTCAATGGGAGACAGGGACTATTATCTTCTCCAGGACGAGAACAGCGTGAAGATAAGGAACGCCTACAGGGAGTATGTAAACACCCTCTTCACCCTTGCAGGATACAGCGAGGCTGATGCAGCCAAGGCCGCAGATGCAGTCCTCAGGTTCGAGACAGGCATCGCCGAGACTTCAGTAGACAGGAACGCTCTCAGGGATGTCCACAAGAACTACAACAAGATGAGTCTCAAGGAGTTCGTCAGAAAGTACGATTTCCTTAACTGGGACATCTTCTTCAAGGAAGTAGGCATCAGGAACTCCACTGAGCTCAATGCAGGCCAGCTTCCTTTCTTCAAGGGACTCACGAAACTCATGAAGAAGACAAGCATCGAGGATCTCAAGGCTTATCTTTCATTCAAGCTTCTGAACTCTGCTTCAAACTATCTCAGCGAGGATTTCGTAAACGCAAACTTTGAATTCTTCGGCAAGACTGTCCAGGGAAGGGAGGAGCTCCAGCCGCTGTGGAAACGTTCTCTTTCTGTAGTGAACAGGTCTCTTGCAGAGGCTTTCGGACAAATGTATGTAGAGAAGTACTTCCCGGCTTCTTCAAAGGAAAAGATGCTCGAGATGGTGGCTAACCTTCAGACAGCTCTCGGCGAGAGGATAGAAGCTCTCGAGTGGATGAGCGACGAGACAAAGGCGAAGGCACAGGAGAAGCTCGGCACCTTCATCGTCAAGGTCGGATATCCTGACACATGGAAGGACTATACGGCCCTTGAGATCAAGGAGGATTCATACTGGGCAAACATCTGCCGCGCAAACGTTTTCAGCCACAACGAGATGATGAAGGATGAAGGCAAGCCTGTAGACAGGACCCAGTGGGGAATGAGCCCTCAGACTGTCAATGCATATTACAACCCTACCACAAACGAGATCTGCTTCCCGGCAGCGATCCTCCAGCCTCCTTTCTTCAATCCTGATGCTGACGATGCTGTAAACTATGGCGGTATCGGAGTAGTCATCGGGCATGAGATGACCCATGGTTTCGACGACCAGGGAAGAAACTACGACAAGGACGGCAACCTCAGCGCATGGTGGACCAAGGAGGACGAGGAGAAGTTCAACGAAAAGGCTCAGGTCCTCGTCGACCAGTATGACAGGATCGTGGTTCTCGACACGCTCCACGCTGACGGAAGATACACCCTCGGAGAGAACATCGCTGACCAGGGAGGCCTCCTGATTTCATATCAGGCATACATGAACACGCTCGAAGGCAAGGAAAGGCCTGCAGACATAGACGGATTCACCCATGAGCAGAGATTCTATCTCGGATATGCAAACCTCTGGGCACAGAACGTAAGACCGCAGGAGATCATCCGCAGGACCAAGACTGACGTACACTCGCTCGGCAAGTGGCGTGTGAACGGCGCACTGAGGAACATCGACGGATTCTACGAGGCCTTCGGCATCAAGGAGGGAGACGCGATGTACATGGCTCCTGAGGAAAGAATCAACATCTGGTAGTCAAAGCACATAAAAGCCTATGCCATTAAGCCAGACACAACAAGTCACTTCAGCATTGGTGGATGCCTACGGGATAGCCACCGAAAAGCGTAACGAGTTCCTGACTCCGGAGCACCTGCTTGCAGGCTTCCTGAAGGACAAGGATTTCTGGGAGGCCGTCTCGCGTTGCGGACGCTCTCAGGAACTCGAAGACGCATTGTACAATTATATAAACGGACTGGATACGGTACCTTCGGACCAGGAGCTGGCTATAGACTTCTCCGAGCAGCTCCAGGAACTGTTCGATACTGCAGGCAAGACTGCAGCTGCCGCGATGACAGAAAGCATACAGCTCCATCATGTGATATTCTCATTCTTCCGTCTGGAGGAATCCCACGCAAGGTATTACATGGAGAAGTGCCTGGACTGCAGCGTTCCGGAGTTCCTCAATTCACTTATAGCTATAAGTGACGCTCAGGATGAACAGGAACCAGGGGAAAGGCTTGCAAAGTACTTCAGGCCTCTCGAGCCTTTCGCTGAGATTGTGGGCAGAGAGGAAGAAATGTCCAAGGTCCTGCGGATACTGTGCAGGAAACAGAAGAACAATGCCCTGCTGGTGGGAGGAAGAGGTGTCGGCAAGACTGCCATAGCAAGAGGAATCGCGGCACTTCTTGAAAGGGGTTCAGTTCCTGCAAGACTTAAGGACAGCTGCATCATTGAGCTGAATACCAACGCGTTGCTTAACGGCACACAATACAGAGGAGACCTTGAGGGCAGAATCCAGGAACTCATGGATGCAGTCAAGGCTGAGGAAGGGATGATAGTCTACATCGACGAACTGAAGTCTCTGGGAGGTTCAGGAAAGATGGATGATGGCTCCAAGGACATCTTGAGCTTGCTGATTCCTTACTTTAAGTCAGGGGATGTAAAATTCCTGATATCAGCTACTCCTGAAGACGTGAAGAAGACTGCAGCCAGCGACGGGGCAGCTTTGGTGCTCTTCCGTCAGGTGGATATTGAGGAGCCTTCTGACGAGGAATCCGGGAAGATTCTTGAAAGTCTGGTTCCATCCCTTTCTGATTTCCACTCCGTAAGATACGAGGAAGGCACATCCGGCTATGCGATAAGCATGAGCCGCAGATATATAATGGACAGATGTCTCCCTGACAAGGCGATAGACCTGATGGACGAAGCCGGAGCATATGCAGAATCCAAAGGGATGCACACCGTGGACAGGAAGGTGCTTGACCTTGCACTTTCAGATATATGCCGGACAGACGTGCAGGCCGGTGACGACGAGACCAGGGACGACCTGTTCAGGATGGAGGAAAGGCTCGGAAACAGGATTTATGGCCAGAATCAGGCTATAAAGACGGTTTCCGAGGCGATACTGATGTCAAAGGCCGGTCTTCTTGATTCCGGCAAGACAATCGGAAATTTCCTGTTTGTCGGTCCGACAGGAGTGGGAAAGACGGAGCTGTCAAAGGTACTTGCCCGGCAGCTGCATGTTCCTCTCCATAGATTCGACATGAGCGAGTACTCGGAAAAGCACTCGGTGGCAAAGCTAATAGGCTCCCCTGCCGGATATGTAGGATATGACGACGGCGGAATCCTTACGGACATGATACGCAGGAATCCATACTGCGTGCTTCTGCTTGACGAGATCGAAAAGGCACATGAGGACATCTACAACCTGCTTCTCCAGATAATGGACTATGCCGTCATCACGGACAACAAGGGAAGGAAGGTAGATTTCCGCAATGTGGTCCTTATAATGACCTCAAATGCAGGAGCCAGATATGCCCACAAGGCAGGAATAGGCTTTGACAGGAAGGCTGACGCAGGTTCTGCCATGGCCAAGGAGGTCAAGAACGTTTTCGCACCGGAGTTCATCAACAGACTGACCTCTGTAGTGGTCTTCAATGACATGGACCGTGGGATGGCCCGTCTGATCCTCGAAGACAAGGTCAGGAAGCTTCAGGAAAGGCTTGAGCCTAAGGACATCGTTCTGGAAATCGCTCCGGAGGCCTTCGAGAAGCTGCTTGACGAGGGCTTCACCCCTGAATATGGAGCACGTGAGATAGAAAGGGTGCTGAATTCACGCATAACGCCTCTTCTGATGCGCGAGATACTGTTCGGACGGAAGGAAGGTTTCAAGGCGGTCGTAAAGGCTGATGAGGGAGGATATGTGCTGTCATGATATTCGACCTGACTCATACTGACGGATTCCCGGATCCACGGTATGGAAACCTCAGCGGTTTCTATGCCGTGGGAGGTGAATTATCCGCAGACAGGCTTGCAAAAGCCTATCCGATGGGCATATTCCCCTATTATGCCTACAAGACGGAAAGATTATGCTGGTGGGCTCCCCAGAAAAGATTCGTGATATTTCCCTCCGAGATACATGTATCCCATTCGATGAGGAACATCATGAACAAGGGGAGGTATCATTGCACGATCGACGAGGATTTCGCAGGAGTCCTTGCCATGTGTGCATGCATAGACGGCAGGATCGAGGAAGAGAACGCATGGCTGGGCCCTGAACTCATGGACATATGGATGGAGCTCCACGACATGGGACATGCGAAGAGCGTCGAGGTATGGGAAGGGGACGAACTCGTCGGGGGGCTGTACGGCTTCGTGACAGGAGGCTGCTTCCTCGGAGACAGCATGTTCTCGATAGCTCCGGGAGCATCCAAGCTCGCCCTCATCCACCTTGCAAGGCATATGGAAGCCAGAGGAGGAAGATTCATAGACTGCCAGCTTGAAACCCCGCATCTCAGATCGATGGGGGCACGTTACATAACATACGATGAGTTCCTGGAAGCGACCGGCCAGGACATGAAGATTAAATGGAAATGACAGAATATCCTAAAGACCCGATTATGCTTCTGAGCTGGGTCAACATGAAGCTCAGAGACTTCTACCCAAGCCTTGAAAGCATGTGTGAAGACCTTGAAATCCCGCGTGAGGAGCTCGTTGAGAGGCTGAATGGAGCCGGATTCGAGTATAATCCTGACTTGAACAAGTTTTGGTAATCATATAATTGATTACTAACATATAAAACAATTTAGTTTTTGTACGAAACATTTTTGTTAACCACATGAAGACACCTAAAATCGGCCTTTTGACCAAGATTCTGATAGCCATTGCGCTCGGAGTAGGACTTGGTATGATAGTACCTGAATGGATAGTAAGACTGTTCCTCACATTCAACGGAATCTTCAGCCAGTTCCTAGGTTTTGCAATACCTCTGATCATCGTCGGACTTGTAGCTCCGGCCATATCCGACATCGGAAAGGGAGCCGGCAAGATGCTGCTGGCTACAGTGCTCATCGCTTACGGATCCACTGTCTTCGCAGGACTTTGCTCTTATCTTACAGGAGCGGCAGTATTTCCTTCCATGATAGAATCTGATGCGCTGGCAAAGATCGAGTCCGCAAGCGAACCACTCCCATTCTTCACCGTCACGATTCCTCCTCTGATGAACGTGATGACGGCTTTGGTACTCGCCTTCATGCTCGGTCTGGGACTTGCCGTACTGGAAGGCAGGGATACTCTCAAGAATGCCGTACACGATTTCGAGCAGGTAATCATCAAGACCATAAAGACAGCCATCATTCCCCTGCTGCCTCTCTACATCTTCGGAATCTTCCTGAACATGACCTTCGTGGGCCAGGTATTCGCAATCCTGACAGTCTTCATAAAGATAATAGGCATAATCTTCCTGATCCATATCGCCATCCTGCTGCTTCAGTTCGGCATTGCGGGAGGCTTTGCAAGGAAGAACCCGCTCAAGCTTCTCTGGACCATGCTGCCGGCCTATTTCACAGCCCTGGGAACACAGTCATCTGCAGCGACGATACCTGTGACACTTGAACAGACAAGAAAGAACGGTGTATCCGAGGATGTCGCCGGCTTCGTCATACCTCTCTGTTCGACCATCCATATGTCAGGCAGTACGCTGAAGATCGTCGCATGCGCCCTCGCGCTTATGATAATGCAGGGCATGCCTTATGACTTCGGAATGTTCTTCGGCTTCATCTGCATGCTGGGCATCACGATGGTTGCTGCTCCAGGCGTACCTGGAGGGGCTATAATGGCAGCGCTCGGACTCCTTCAGTCAATGTTGGGATTTGACCAGGAAGCCCAAGCGCTCATGATTGCCCTTTATATTGCGATGGACAGCTTCGGCACAGCCTGCAACGTAACCGGCGACGGAGCCATCGCCCTCATCATCGACCGTTTCTTCGGCCGGAAGAATTAAATACAGCGACAGACCCCTGTTACCGGTGATCCTCCCCACTTCGTGGGTCCCCTCCCTTTTCGGGAGCCAATGTCACCTTGTAACAGGGGTCTGTCGCTGTATCTGTTAATGTCCGTGGATCAGTTCACGGGGATTGTCATTTGTCAGAAGCACTCCATCGTACTCTCCGGTAAGGGTCTTCAGGAATGAAGTTATCTGACCGACTTCCGGATCAGACAGTTCGACCCCGCTCTGATAGATGGCCATGTCGCGAACAGCGTCTTCAAGAGTGTGGCGTGTGCCGTCGTGGTAGTAAGGCCATGTATGCTCCACATTACGAAGGCCCGGAACCTTGAAACGATGGCGATCACGTTCGAGTTGTGTCTCCTTGTAGCGGCCGTTGTCCTCGTTGGTAAGTTCAAGTCCCCTGTCGGCGAAGTAATGTCTGCGAAGTCCCATGAGTTCGTATGACTGTCCTCCGAGATTCTGTCCCACATGACAGGTAGCGCAGTCATATGTCTTGAAGAGTTCGTATCCGGCAAGTTCGTCAGCGGTGATCGCAGAGTCATCACCACGGAGCCACTTGTCGAAACGGGAGTTCGGAGTGATGAGCGTACGCTCGTACTCTTCGATGGCATCCGTTATGTTTGCTTCCGTCAGTCCGTCAGGATATACCTTTGCGAATGCCTTTGCGAAAGGCTTGTCGGCCTTGAGCTTCGCTATGATGGCATCGAATGAAGGCGAAGCCATTTCCACAGGATTAAGAGGCGGACCGGCTGCCTGGTCGGCAAGAGTCTTCGCACGACCATCCCAGAACTGCACGAAGTTATAGACGGCATTGTATACGGTAGGGGCATTCACGCCTCCCAGCTGGTCGTCCACACCGTGCGAATACTGATGATTGTCCACACCTGCCGTCTCGATGGCATGACAGGTCGCGCATGAAACAGTATTGTCAACAGAAAGACGTGTATCGTGGAAAAGTGCATGACCCAGAGCCACCTTCTCCGGATCGGTATCAAGCTTCTGATCTATCGGTCGTACCGGCTCTGCTGCACGGTCACCAGAAAGGCCGTCGTCATACATCGCGATCCTGCGGTCGCGGATCCATGAAAGCACCACTGCCCTCTTCGCACCCGTAAGAGAGCTTCCCCAATGTACCAGATAGTACTTAGGCATAGGCATACGGTCGTCAAGCACGACCTTCTCAATCTTGGCGAGATCCACCGGATTGACTTCACCGTCGACAGCAAGGGCCTCCATGAAAGGCTCTACATCGAAGGCTCTGTAACCGGAATCGATATCCTTCATGACAATCTTTCCAGCCACAGGCATCTTTGCGTAGAAAGGAACGTCAGGGTCCGCCGAATGGCAGCTCAGACAGCCTCCCTCATCGAATATCTCCAGCACCTGGAGATTCATCGGGAGATCTGCAGAAGGAAGCTGATTCACAAGTCGGTAGACCAGAGTCAGTGCAGCAGCCGCCACCAGCAGCGCGCACACACACCATTTTACCAGTTTCTTCATATGATCATTATTTATGAGTTATATACGTGTATGCTGTCCTGCGCCGTCGGCAGATAGTTCACTCCCCACCAGCACATCTGCAGGCAGAGGAAGGAGAATATCAGCAGCAGGTACAGGAGTTTCCTCGAGGTCTTGCCAATCAGCCTCAGATGGATGTAAAGTACATAGCAGAGCCATGTCACCAGAGCCCAGGTCTCCTTCGGGTCCCAGCTCCAGTAATGTCCCCATGCTTCCTTCGCCCAGATTGCTCCGGAAAGCATTCCGAAAGTAAGGAAGGCCGTACCTATATATACAAGGGTGTCAGCAGCGTCGAGCATGTCCTTCCCCTTGCTGAAAAGTCCGAAGACAGCAATGAGGAAGGCACAGCCCAGAAGCGAATACGAGAACATGTACACGGTCACATGCGGTATGAACCAAGGGCTCTGCAGGGCAGGCATGAGCGACTGATCATGTATCTCGGGCTTAAGTATGTTGATTATTATGAATACCGTTGCGAGCACCGTCGAGAATGACAGTATCCATTTATAGCGCCATCTGAGATAGGTGAAGAGTCCGGAAACAAGGGCGAAGAACGAATACCAGAGTCTGGTCTCACCCATTGTCCTCAGCGGGGGACGCTCCAGACCGATCCATAACAGGACGATGAACGAAGCCAGAACAAGAATGGAGCCTGTGCTATATGACAATGCATATTTACGTCTGCCGGACAGTGCGAAGATTGCTCCTGCCGCCGACAACAGGATTGCAGATATCCCGAACCATATGAAAAGATCCCATGTCATGACTTCGGTCCTCCAATGAAAAGCAGGAGAGCACCTGCAAGAATCATGATGATTCCGGCAAGGGTGACATATCTCCACGGTTCACGTACTATCTGAAGTATGCAGTATTCCTGCGATACGGTATCATAGCCTGACAGATAAAGATCCTCTCCGAAACGTATCTGATAAGGATGATTCACTCTCAGCACCACATCTTCATCTCCTACCCTGATGAAAGCCCTGTAATCTGAAGGCTGACCGTCATCTCCGTATGAAACAGTGAAGTCAGCAAGAGTGACAGGTACATCAAGCCATTCCGTCCTGCCGTCAGGCGCATATGCCTCACTTACAGGAACATCCTTGAAAGCCTGGGTCCTGAGCGTAAGGTTGTCTGGAGCACCCCAGAACATTGATCCGACAGTAAGCATCAGACCCGTGTGCAGCAGGAAGAAACGCCACCTGATGCCGTTGCCGCGTCTCCATCCTCGCAGGATCACAAAGGCGAGCACCGTCTGGAAGAAGAGGATGAAGACTGCAAAAGGCCAGCTGCCGGCAAGTTCCCTTCTGCCTGTCATGCCGACTACAAGTACAATGATCAGAAAAAGTCCTATGGACAGGTATGTGGCAAGCGGAGAAAGCATGAACCTCACAAACCGCGATTCCCTTGAGTTGCGCCAGATCATGACGACAGAAACTGCCCAAAGGACGAGCAGGATCAGGTTAAGTGGAAATGCCAGATTGTTCATAGCGGTTTCAAGTCTTTTCACAAAAATAACAAATTTTGCCATTACGACAAAAATTAATACCTTTGTTTACTAAAACCTTTAAAAACCTATCAAAATGAGTGAGGAAGTCATTCGCAATCTGGACGCGCTGAACGTCACCATGAACGGAGGTTCTACCCTTCTTAACATCGTTCTCGCATTTGTAATGTTCGGCGTAGCGCTTGGCATCAAGCCGGCAACCTTCGTAGACATCGTAAAGAATCCAAAGTCCATAATTACAGGTATTGTGTGCCAGCTGGTACTTCTCCCTGCGCTTACATTGCTGCTGACAATGATATTCGGACACTGGATTTCGCCTATGATCGCATTAGGCATGATTCTGGTCGCATCATGCCCCGGAGGAAACATCTCGAACTTCATTACATCCCTCTCAAGAGGAAACTCGGAGCTTTCAGTCTCGCTGACAGCCTTCAACACGGCAGCCTGCGTGATAACCACCCCGCTTAACTTCGCTTTCTGGGGAAAGATGTACCTGAACTTCGCAGGCAACCATGGAATCGGAGCTCTTCCTGAACTTCAGATCCCTCTCGGAGAGATCTTCCAGAGCATCTTCATCATCATGGGTATTCCTCTCGTTCTCGGTATCCTCTGCGGACAGTATCTCCCTAAGGTTGCGAACGTATTGAAGAAACCTCTCCAGTATCTTTCCATCGCAGTCTTCATCGCCATGGTGGTAATCATCTTCACAGGCAATCTGGATGTGTTCATGGCATGTATCAAATACATCTTCCTTATCGTGCTTCTGCACAATCTCCTTGCCCTCGGCATCGGATTCGGTACAAGTACGCTGCTCAAGCTTCCGTACAAGGACCGCAGGACACTCACCATCGAGACAGGCATCCAGAATTCCGGTCTCGGCCTCATACTTCTTCTGAACCCTAACATCTTCCCTGACACCGGTGCATGGGCAAACAACGGAGGTATGCTGGTGATTACCGCATGGTGGGGCGTATGGCACATCATTTCCGGTCTGACTCTTGCCTTCACATGGCGCATAAGAGGAAGAAAAGAAGTAAATGAGGACTGATAAGAAATGGGAAAAGCCAACATATACGAAAAGAACCTGGGATATGACCTTCTGAGGCCTATCGTAGACTGGAGCACGAAGCACAGTTTCAGGAAAGTCGAAGTCAGAGGAACTGAAAATCTTCCGACTGACGGTCCTTACATCATTGCGCCGAACCACTGCAACACTCTGATGGATGCTCTCGTCATCCTCCGCTCAGGCAGATGTTCAACGGTATTCGGAGCAAGAGCGGACATGTTCAACAACAAGTTCATCGCAAACATCATGTACTTCCTGCGTATCCTTCCGATGGTGCGTCAGAGAGACGGTCTGCGAAATGTGCTCAAGAACACCGAGACTCAGGAAATCATCGTCAACACTCTTGAGAACGACGTAAGGTTCTGCATCTTCCCGGAAGGTCGCCACAGACCGGAGAAATCTCTCCTGCCTCTTGGAAAGGGCATCTTCCGTGCGGCTCTGGCAGCGAATGCCAGGTTCGGCGACAGGAAACCTGTTTATATAGTACCGGCAGGAATAGAGTACGGAGACTTCTTCAGATACAGAAGCACTTCACTCGTCACTTTCGGTAAGCCTATCAATGTTACGGAATTCATCAAGACGCTTGATGTGGAGAACGAAGCTCAGATGATGGAGCCTATGCGTCGCGAACTGGCTTCAAGGATTTCCGAACTCTTTACATATATTCCTGACGGAGAACACCTTAAGGAGAAATGGGTCCTTACAAAGATGCTTTCCATCGATTCTGCTGAAAAGCCTTACGGAAACTTCGGCACCTGCCTCTCCGAAAGCATGAAGAATAACCGCGAACTGATTTCCGGCATCGGGAAGGCCTGTGAGGAACATCCCGAAGAGATGGAGAAGATCCTGAAGGATGTCGCAGAATTCGACAAGTACAGAAGGAAGGACGGTATCTCAATCTATTCGTTCAGGAAGCATAAGGATATTCCTGTAATTGCAGGAAAGAGCCTGGCAGCCCTCCTCGGTCTTCCTTATTTCGTATTCAGCGCGCTCGTGAGCCTTCCTATGTGGACATTGGAGACATTCCTCAGAAGCAAGATAAAGGACAGGGCTTTCAGAAACACGGCAAGCTTCGGTGTGAAGCTCGGACTCGGAATCATATGGTTCCTTATCCTGGCAGCTCTCATGTTCTGTCTGACACCTTGGTACGTAGCTTTGGGTACTCTGCTGCTCTTCGTCCCTTCCTACAGCATCTTCCATGACTATCTTGAAGGAATGAGACGGTTCGTTTCAGACATCAGGATCACAAGATGCAGAAAACTCAGAAAGAGATTCGCTTCGATACTCAAGGACTACCGTTCATTGTAAAACCTTAACTTTAAATAACATATGATGAAAAGAACATTGACCACTGCTTTGGCAGCCATGATGCTCTGCATCACATCCTTCGCAGAAACTCTCGAGAGCGTTTCTGCAGAAAAGGAGACAAAGAAAGCCAAGAAGGAAGTAAAATATAACGAACAGGGAGAAATCATCAAGACCGGTCTTAACTTCGGTCCCCTTCCTGTAGTGGCATTCGACGCTGACCGCGGATTCCAGTATGGAGCTCTCCTTAACATCTACAATTTCGGAGACGGCAGGAACTACCCTAACCCCAACTCAACCTGGTATATCGAGGCTTCAGCATATACAGGCGGCACATGGAATCTTTATCTCAACTATGACAACAAACAGATATTCGATAATGTCCGTCTGTCCGTATGCACCAAATATGCTAACGAGGCCGCCCTGGATTTCTATGGATTCAACGGTTATCAGAGCAATTATGTATTCGCTGATGATAATTTCCTGAAAGATAATCCGGACTTCATCAGATATGACGACACCGCCAAAGGCCAGAAGCTGGAAAACAAGTTCATTGACAAGGGCAAGTTCCCTAAAGGCTTCTACAGATACAGCAGGCAGTCATTCGTCGGCAAGGCTGACTTCATAGGAGACATCACCGAGCACTTCAAATGGGAAGCAGGTTATTCATTCTATTGGGTGAACAACCAGAGCTTCACTCCGAAAGGCTATACGGTAGAGGACGGTTCATTGTACGGTCTTTATAAAGACTGGGGCATCATCAACCCGGACGAAAAGCCTAACCAGTTCTTTTCAGCTATCAAGGCCGGTCTCCTTTATGACTCCAGAAACGTTGAAAACAACCCTACAAGGGGTATATGGGCAGAGGCTCACGCCATCTTAGGACCTAAATGGCTCGGATCAAGCCAGGAGGCATACAAGATCTCGGCAACATGGAGACAATATGTACCTCTCGGCACAGAAAAACTTGTTCTGGCCTACCGTCTCGCTTATCAGGGATTCCTCGGCAAAAGCGCTCCTTGGTACATGATGCCTTATTATTCCAACATGGGAGATAAGCGTGATTTTGACGCCATCGGCGGATACCGTACCGTCAGAGGTCTGATGCTTGACAGAGTTCAGGGTCTTCATACAGGATTCTACAACATCGAACTCCGCTACAGGTTCGTGGATTTCCAGCTTTTCAACCAGAACATAGCATTCGCGCTCAGTGCATTCACTGACGGAGCCCATGTATTCAAGGGATATGATCTTACAAACAAGACAGGCGTGAAGCAGGATCTCTACAAGAGGTACATCGACACATCACGCAAGGACGGACTCCACGCCACAGCAGGTGCCGGTCTCCGTTTCATAATGAACCAGAACTTCATCGTGGCGTTCGAATACGCACGCTGCTTCAACAAGCAGGACGGCAATGGAGCCTTCTACATCAACACCGGCTTCCTCTTCTAAGGTCCGGATTTGCATGATTAAAGATTAATTGTTATCTTGTGCTTCATAACTCTAACTTACTAAGTGTTATGAAGCACAAGAACATTATTTTGACATTGGCGGTTGCAATGACATATATGTCCTTGTCATACGCCCCAGACATCAAAGCCTCTTCAATCGAAGAGAACGATCTCATCAACAGATCTGTAACAGATGCCGGAGCAGCCCTTCAGGGTAAGTTCTCCGGCCTGCTGGTATTGAACCAGTCCGGTGCCCCTGGTGAAAGGGCAAAGCTGAATATACGTGGCTTTACCACAAGCAGCGGCAACGGGAATCCTCTCTACATAGTTGACGGACTCAAAGTGGAAAACATCCAGCATCTCGACCCGTCAATGATAGAAACCGTTGAAGTACTTAAAGACGGTGCGGCAACCGCCCTGTATGGCATCCATGGAGGAAACGGTGTGATCCGGATCACGACCAGGAAGGGATCCGGAAAATTCAAGGTATCTTATGACCTGAAGATCATAAGCTCCTCACAAGGAAAGAAGGCCGATCTTCTCGATGCAAAGGAGTGGATCTCCCATATGAAGGAAATATCCGGACAGGGCATAGGTCAGCTGATAGAGCAATACGGTCATGACGGTACAGACACTGACTGGCAGGATGTTGTATACAGGAACGGCTTTGCCCACCAGCACGGTGTTTCCCTACAGGGAGGTAACGACAAGGGAAGCTTCTATGCTGCAGTAAACTATCTCGACAATGACGGGATGGTTGTCGGAAATTCTGATACTCATCAGCGTATATCCGCCCGACTGAACGGCAGATACAATGTCACTGAATGGCTGGAGCTCGGCATCAACGCATCATATACCGATCAGGACATCACCTTCCTTGCCCAGCAGAAGAAAATGTTCACTTTATTCAGTTCCGTACTGACTATGGATCCTCTGACCAGGCCATACCTGTCAGACGACGGCGAATTCATGCCGGACAGGATTCTTGCCCAGGCAGCAGGAATGTATATTCCGAAGGATTCCGATAACGACAGATATTATTCTCCGTCTGCTTTTGACAATTCCAATGTCAATCCGCTGCTTTTCAGGGACATAACAAAAATGAACGCCAGACAGGACGACATTCACGGCGTTATCTATGCAGTAATAAGTCCTCTGAAGGGATTTTCATTCACAGCCCGGGCAGGATATATAAACGAGAGACAGGACAGGAACACTCAGGCGAGCCCATATTACTACACATCAGCCCTGAACTCGAACCAATACCTGTATTCCGCTTCCGAGAGAAGGAACAAAGGATATCAGATCGATGCCATTGCAGCATATGGTCTGGAAAAGGGCCGACACGAGCTTGATATATCAGCTGGATTGAGCTTCAACAAGATACAGCAGATGCTCAGAGATGATTCCGTATATTCGATGACCGGTCCGGTAGGCCATGACGACCTCACTTTCAGCGACCTCGGGGACGATATAAGCACGGAATACTCTGACATGGGTGTATTCGCCGGGGTCGGATACAGCTATGACAGACGCTATATGATTCATGCAGGTATCAGGGCAGACAGATACAGGAACAATTCCTTCATAGGAAGTGAGAACCCTATGCAGTCATTCCCTGCAGTCTCAGCAGGATGGAACATCTCCAATGAGAGGTTCTTCAGAAACAGCATATCTCAGAAGATCATTTCAGACCTGTCGCTTCATGTTTCATGGGGAAAGGGAGGAAGTACAAACGATCTGGAAGCATTTCACAACGGATTTGCATCGGGGCTGTACCAGATCTCCGGACAGTTTGCTTTTGGAGCAGGCATGCGGCTCGCTGACGGAAGATTGAAGATGGATGCAGAGTGGTATACAAGAAAGACTTCGGGTCTGCCTGCAGTAATAAAGATACTGCCGTCAAATTACAGTTCAGTCATGAACAAAGGACTTGACCTTGACATTACATGGAGCGAGAGATACGGAGATTTTACATACCGGATATCAGGCAACCTGTCAACGCTGAAGAATGAGGTCATTGAATTCACTGATTCCGATACCGTCGAGCGCATCACCACAGACTTGAACAGGTACAATGAGGTGAGTACGGCTTATGAGCCGGGAAAACCGATGTGGTATTTCTATGGCTACAAGGGTCCGGTCGACATTCAGGACATCTACACAGGACAGATTGAAAAAGGATTCATAGGCAAAGGCATTCCTTCACTATATTATGGAATTACCCTGAACCTTTCATACAAGGGCTTTGACTTCACGACATATGGAAGCGGCGTTTCCGGAAACGAGATAGCAAACTGCGTATATGGCAGGACGAGAACGTTCACCAATGTGATCCGTGACTTAGCCAACAAGAAGAATTGGACCGGAACAGGACTGGAGTTTGGATCCGACGCATTTGTATTTGACGGCAGCTGGTTCAGAATCAAGCAAATGCAGTTAGGATACACCATACCCGACAAGATAACAAGGAGAATCTTCATACAGAAGGCAAGGTTATACATATCTCTGGATGACTGGATCACGTTCAGCAGCTATCCGGGTGGCGACCCTGAGACGGCTACTACCGGAAGCAGGCTGAGTGACCTCGGATACAAGGAAGATCCTGGCATGACCTCATATGATGGCAAGGGTCAGCTTATGGGAGTGGACTACGGATCATATCCGATTTCAAAGAAAATACTGTTCGGTCTGTCAATCCAGTTCTAAGTTGCAAAAAATCGGTCTATCGTTTGCATTTACGCGAGAATTTGACGAATTTTGCAAAGATGTACTTATTCATTAACCCCTAACAGATAGATACGATTATGGACCAGTTTACACAGAATTATGTTGATGGTTTCATGGCTGATCTCATCGCCAGAAACCCTGGAGAAAAGGAATTTCATCAGGCTGTAAAGGAAGTGCTTGAGAGCGTTGCGCCTTACATTACCGAACATCCTTATCTGATGGACCTCAAGATTTTTGAGAGAATCGTGGAACCTGAGAGGATCATCATCTTCCGAGTGCCTTGGCTTGACGATGAAGGAGAAATACGTGTAAACAGAGGATTCCGCGTCCAGTGCAGCAGCTCGATAGGACCTTACAAGGGAGGAATCCGTTTCCATCCGAGCGTAAACCTCAGCATCATGAAGTTCCTTGCCTTCGAGCAGACCTTCAAGAACAGCCTCACCACCCTGCCTATGGGTTCGGCAAAGGGAGGTTCGGATTTCGACCCTAAGGGAAAGTCTGACAATGAGGTGATGCGTTTCTGCCAGAGCTTCATGAGCGAACTCCACAAGCACATCGGAGCTGACACTGACGTACCGGCAGGAGACATCGGAGTAGGTGGCAGAGAGATCGGATACATGTTCGGACAGTACAAGAGACTTCGTGACGAATTCACTGGAGTGCTTACAGGAAAGGGTCAGACATGGGGCGGAAGCCCGATGAGGCCTGAGGCGACCGGTTACGGTACCTGTTATTTCGCTTCAGCAATGCTTGCGACTCGAGGCGACAGCTATGAGGGCAAGACAGTGGCAATCTCCGGTTCGGGAAATGTTGCCCAGTTTGCCGCACAGAAGGCAATCCAGCTTGGTGCAAAGGTAGTCACGATGTCTGACTCGAACGGTTCGATTTATGACCCTGACGGAATAGATGCAGACAAGCTTGCCTACATCATGGAACTGAAGAACATCTACAGAGGCCGTATCAGGGAATATGCAGAGAAATATCCTACAGCACAGTACTTCCCAGGCGAACGTCCATGGAGCGTGAAGTGCGACATAGCAATGCCATGCGCCACACAGAACGAGCTCAACGAAGAAGAGGCAAGGACCCTGGTTGCAAACGGCTGCATATGCGTTGCAGAAGGCGCAAACATGCCATGTACTCCTGAGGCCATCGAGGTGTTCCAGAGCGCCAAGCTCCTCTACTCTCCAGGAAAGGCATCCAATGCAGGCGGTGTGGCTACATCAGGTCTTGAGATGACCCAGAACTCGATGAGGCTCAAATGGACAAGAGAAGAAGTAGACTCACACCTCAGACAGATCATGACAGATATCCACGAGGCATGCGTCAAGTACGGTACCGAGGAAGACGGATATGTCAATTATGTGAAGGGAGCAAACATCGCAGGCTTCATCAAGGTTGCAGAAGCGATGATGGCTCAGGGACTCGTATAAACCAGTATTTATGCATATAGGAATAGCCGGAAATATAGGTTGCGGAAAGACGACGCTTACAAGAATGCTCGCTCAGCATTACGGGTGGACTCCGAAATACGAGTCCGTGACATATAACCCGTATCTGGAGGACTATTACAAGGATATCGAAAGATGGTCATATAATCTTGAGACATACTTCCTTGCACAGAGATTCCAGGATCTGCTCGAGATTTCCAAGTCAGAAGACGTCATAATCCAGGACAGGACCATTCTTGAGGGAGTACATATCTTTGTAGCCAACAACAAGGCAATGGGAAACCTTTCCGACCGTGATTTCGACACCTATATGCAGCTTTTCAACCTGATGATGTCTATGGTAAGCGAGCCGGACCTGCTCATCTACCTGAAGTCATCAGTCCCCCACCTCGTTTCGCAGATCCAGAAACGCGGAAGGGAATACGAAAAGAGCATAAGCATCGAGTATCTCAACAATCTTAACGAGAGATACGACAAGTGGATTGAAGAATATCCTGGAAAAGTGCTTGTAATCGAAGCAGACGACATGGACTTTGAAAACCGTCCGGAAGATTTCGCTCAGATTACAGACAGGATTGACGCACATCTATACGGTCTGTTCTAAAGAATATCTGAAAGACGTCCGTAATAAGTCTTGGAAACAGGAATATGACGGACGTCATCTGCATCAAGCTCAGCATACATTATCCCGTCCCTGTCCCGTCGCAAGACCTTGACATGGACGGGATTAATGTAGAAAGACCTGTGGCATCTCACAAGACCGTTATCCTGACAGAGTTCATCTATAGCCTTCATCGAGCTTCTGAGGTTGTACTCACGTACTCTGCCGGCTTCTGAATAATAAATGTTGACATAATTTTCCTCGGCAGATATATAAAGGATCGTATCAGGAGAAAGCACGATCTTAAGATTATGGAGATGGTCATAGAATCTCATCTTCTGGATATTGTGAGTACCCTGATTGACTGACTTTTCATGATAATCATGGGTCCTGACAGCAAGTGCAAGAATGAGATAAGGAAATACAAGGGACATCGATATATACTGAAAGGAGGTAGCCAGATATTCGAAATAAGGCATATCCTTGCCAAGCACGAGCCAGATGTAGAGTGCGACAAAGAAGGAAGTGAAGATCATTTCACCAAGACACCAGAATATATATATGGTATAGTTGATGTTCATAGGTATGAAATAGTATGCGCTTCGTGCGACTGCAATGCAGAGCATTACTATGCAGGAGATTATTGTCAGGTGGACTCCGAACCATTCACTTCCAAGATAGTCTACAATACCGAAGGGACGATAAAGAAGGATGAAAGCGAAAAAGAAGATCGGAAGTACGATCATATGCAGCAACTGAGGGATGAACCTACGAAATACTGATGCTATCTGAGCCATAATATTAGTCACAATTTAGGTGTGACAAAATTACAAAATATATTTTTTAGTCACAAATATTTGATTTTCGTCACAAAAATAGCTTTAAAATCACATTTTCGCCCCGTATATCACAATTAATTCAAATAAAGAGCCATTAGCAGTAACTTTGCAGATGTAGGATGAAAACAGAAAGATAAAGACTGAAGTAACAACAATGTTAGCAGAAAAGATCTACTGATTGAAACCTAAATCTAAGTTTAAAAGTACACGTAAAAGCCGCTGCCTGTGAAGGTAGCGGCTTTTGTCTGCAACATACAAGATGAACGGATCAGAAACCAGGAAGATCAAGCCATAAGGTCGGAAGAAGGAGAAGGAAACCAGTCACTATAAGGATGATCATGAACTTCCAGATCCATTTGAACCATTTTTCATAAGGTATCCTTGCAACAGAGAGGACAGCCATCAGCACTCCGGAGCATGGAGTGATCATATTAGTGAATCCGTCACCGAACTGGAATGCAAGCACTGTAGCCTGACGGGATACTCCGATCATGTCAGAGAAAGGGGCCATTATCGGCATGGTGACAGCAGCCTTGGCTGAAGCGGAAGGAATGAAGAGATTTATGAAGGTCTGGATTCCATACATCGAGCCCAAAGCCCCTGCCCTGCCGGCTCCTTCAAGAGCTGAAGCCAATGACGCAAGCATCGTATCGATCACCTGACCGTTTTCAAGAATGACTATGATACCGGCAGCAAAACCTATTACTAGAGCTGCCGAGAATATGTCCTTGGCTCCGGCGATGAACTCCTTTGAAATATTGTCAGCAGAATAGCCGGCACAAAAACCGGAAGCGATTCCCAGGGCCATGAACAGGGCGCATATTTCAGGAAGATACCATCCGTATCCCATTACTCCCACAACCAGATAAACTATCGTGAACATAAGGAGATTCAGTATGTACATCCTCACTGAACTTCTGAGCGACAAGATGGAAAAACCTACAAACAACACTTCCACCACCCACAGAAGCCATGGAGCATCGTACACGGACTGACCGAGCTTTATGCTGCAGTCTGAGGCATAAAAGACCGCAAAGAGCAGGGTCACGACAGTAAGCAGTCCAATGCATATCCAGGCTCTGCCTTTAGGCATCTGATCCGCACTCCGTGGCATATCCTCCGTCTGTCCGGCCAGATCCGGACCGTCTGCTTTCTTTCTGATTCGAGATGCATACATGAGTACGGACGCGATTGTAATCGCCATGAGCACCACCCAGCAGAACACTCTGTACTCGATGCCGGAGAAGAGAGGAAGTCCGGACATGTCCTGAGCGATACCGATTGTGAACGGATTGAGCATGGCTCCTGCAAAACCGACATGTGCAGCAACATAGACCATGCAGACTCCAACGATCTCGTCATACCCCAGAGACCTGGCCAAAGGTATGACTACAGCCACAAATGCTATCGTTTCCTCACTCATCCCGAAAACCGCCCCGAAAACGCCGAATAGCAACATTACAAGTACAATGACTATGTTTCCGACACCAGCCTTCCGTACGAGAGAATACCGCTCAAGTTTCCTTACCTTTGATATGAACGCCATTATACCTTCATCCACAGCCTTCGTACTGTTCACCAGCCAGAATGCTCCTCCTATGATGAGGACAAAGGCTATGATGCCGGCCTGCTGGCTGAAACCCTCATAAAGGGCCGACAGGACCTGCCAGGTCTGAGGATTTCCTCCCGGGACGAACCAGGTGGAGAGGGCGCAGATTGCGATTACAGTGAAAATTATCACATAAGTATTCGGAACTCGAAGTTTCTTCATATGCAGTAATCTGTTTTACGGCTGCGAATATACGAAATTTCGCCGGAGCCTGAGCCATCAGGTTTCCGGCGAACGGGAATAAAGGTGAAATATGATGAGCCTCTACGTGTGGTCGGCCTTGCCACCGCAAAGGACGGAAGCGCTATCTTACCTTCACGACCTCTACAGGCTGTACCTGTGTATTATCAAGAGGATGTGACTGATACCTGATCTTATGGAAGTCGATATCCATAAGGTCTATACATCTGATATTGCTGTTCCATGCGGTTCTGTAATACAGCTTCATTGCCTTCAGGTCTGTTGCAGAAGTGAACTGGGTCGCACTAGGCATTCCCTTAGGGATCTCGGACTTGACATGCTGACTTCCGATAGGGATGTCGAAGTTGTTCAGGATATGGAAGGCCTGCACTACAGTATCGAATCCCGTGGCCCATTCAGGGGATGTAGTCTGGAAGAATGTGGCACGGACAAATCTTGAAGGAGGAGTGAAGTCTCCCGGCAGTCCGAGCATTCCGCTGCCATGTCCGAGGGACTTGAGAGTGATTCCCTTAGTGATGTCATTGTCAGGAGCAGAACCCGGTTCAAGATTCACATAGTTGTTAAGGTTCGTCATATGCCATTGGAATCCCGGAGCATTCGTCAGTACGCCTAAGTTGTTCTCATAAAAATGAGGGACACCGGCGACGACCTCAAGCACCACCATCCTTCCGTTTGGTTCAGTTATCCTCCAATGCACGGCACCGATCTTATGGTTCAAGGTCACAAGGTCGATCTTTGAAAGGCCCTGCTTTACCTGATCGATAGTAGAGAACTGCGACAGGACCCAGGACACGAACTGCATGTCACACAGGGTCTTGTCATTGTCTGCAGGGTTGTAAGGGGCATATTCTCCATATTGAGGAAAGAAGAACAGTCCGGCAGACAAGCCGGCTTCATTTACACCTTCCACGACAAATGGCTCATATTCGGTATAGATACCTACGTATCCGTAGACAGAGGTGTACTCAAGACCGTTATCACCTGTAGGGGTATAGGACCTGTGGGCATGTCCTCTTGGAGCTACTACATATCCGCACTGCATCGGTGTGGCAGCCCACTCCACAGTTCTTGCCACTACCCTGCTGCCGTCAAGGGCTTTCAGAGCGATTCCCGTACATGCGTTTGCCTTTTCTGCATACAGCGATACTGAGACCGCCATTGCAATCAAAACTAAAATCCGTTTCATCTTACTAAAAATCAATATTTACGGATCCGGTATAGCAAGGTCCAAGCCAATACAGAAAATATTACGTATCTTTGCAGAAACGGACAAACATGGAAATGCTGACTCAATTCGTATCCGAGCACCTCGAAGATGACACTTCCAGACTGCTTCTGTCAAGAGGCAGGTGGCCTCATATAGATATGGACCTGGCAGTCGCATGCATAGAAAGCCGCAGGAAGCTCAAGGGCAAGGTTCAGGAATGGTATGACAATACTTCACTTATCTTTCCTGCAAAGCTTTCAGCCGAACAATGCAGCAGTTCTGCAACCGCATCGTACAAGTCAGCGCTTGCAGAAAGGATAGCCTCTGCAGAAGGCTGGAAGATAGCCGACCTGACCGGAGGTCTTGGCGTCGACTCGTGGTTCTTCTCCAGAAGAGCGGGAAAGGTACTTTATAACGAGATGCAGCCAGGTCTTTGCAAGGCAGCAAGTCATAACTTCAAGGCTTTAGGCGCCTGCAACATAGAAGTAAGCAACCATGCAGTAAGCTCTGATCCTGTTCCTGAAACATCAGAAGCATCTCCTTCTTCAATACTGGGATCATTCAGCCCGGATGTCGTCTACATGGATCCTGCACGCCGAGGCGAAGGCGGAAAGAAGGTCTTCCTCATAGAAGAATGTGCTCCGGACGTCCTCAACCTCAAGGACGAAATCTTCACGGTTTCCCGTCATATACTGATCAAGCTCTCCCCTATGGCTGATATTTCTATGGTATGCAGCCGTCTTGGAGAGACCTGTCGTGAAGTCCATGTAGTCGCTTACGGAGGCGAATGCAAGGAGCTCCTGATATGGATGGACCGCGAATGGAAGGAAGAGTACTCCGTCCATGCAATAGAGCTTCCGACCGACTTTCCTGCTTCGCAGCAGTCTGTCTTCACTTTCCTTCCTTCGGAGGAGAAGAACGTCTCTGACAACGTTAACATGGCCACATGTCACTGCGAGGACACAGTCAGCGGGGATCACCCGGGCAAGACCTTATACCTTTTCGAGCCTGGCAAGGCCCTCATGAAAGCCGGTGCCTTCAATCTTGTAAGCGTCCGTATGGAAATCGCAAAACTCGGAAAGTCCACCCACTATTATCTCCTTGAGAGCGATGAGCAGATTGCACGTCTGAGAGGCCTTGGAAAAGTATACAGGATTCTGAGATGCGAGCCCCTGGACAAGAGGACAATGAAGGCCGCCGGAAAGGACTTCCCAAAAGCCGAGGTAACAGCACGCAACATCCCGATGGACACAGACACCCTGAGAAAGAAGCTGGGCATCACCTCAGGAGACGACGCCCATATCTTCGGCCTGAAATCCGACCTGCGCGGTAATATCCTCCTCTGCACCCGACGCTTCCTCTGACCCCATATGATCTGAACAGTCCGACCAACTCCCGGTCACAAATAACGACTGAAATGTGGCTAGAGACCCTATTATGACCCTCCCAGCCACGTTTGCCCATGATTTTGTGGCCGGAGCGTCTGGTTTTACCCTTCCAGCCACATTTCACAGGCTATTTGTGCCCGGATCTACTGAGAGCTAGGAAACATTTCATCTATGGCAGCCATATCCATATTCAGTATGCTGCGAATCTGCCGGTTACTTGCATGATATTCATAATGCATCATCCTGGCTGTTTCCATCTTGGCTGCAGGAGTCAGAAGCGATGGCTTCCTTATTCCGTATTTCTTGTTGCAGATTGACGCAACTGCCTGATACATTTCACTGTCTGGTAGAAACGATGTGTCACCTATCCTTTTAGCAATTTCGCTGAATGCCTCATGATTTCTGGTTAACGAGGAGAAATAGTGCGCTGCATCACGAAACATGTTTTCGGCTTCCCTTATTTTGCAGAAAGAGGTTGGAAGAATAATATTCTCATGGACTTTCATACCATGACAGACATCAATGACTTTTGTCCTGCATATCTCACGTCGTTTGCGGACAGTCAGTCTTTCAAAATTCATATAAGGCAGCTTTTCTGCAAGAGGATTGAAGATGTACATCCCGGCACCCCATGGATATGAATATGGAGAATAGTTGCTGTTCGCTACATACCCGTTACGATTGACGTAAATAATCTCGTTACGTAACATCTGAAGATCTTTTATCGGAATCAGCCGAGGGACGAATCCGCTCATGTCAATACTTCTGCCACATTCCGACAGATAGCGCCTTAGTTTACGGGAAAACATCTCAAAAAACTCCCTGCATCTGTTTTCATCTCCAGAAAGGATCACATGAATATGCGTATTCATCAAGACAAATGTATATACTGAAATATCCTGGAAGAGATGTACACACATCGCCATCAGACACATTCCGTATTCGAAATCTTCACGGCAGGTAAAGATGATAGGAACATTCATAACTGGCGTACATAGATGCCAGTAGTCTTGTACCGTACTGAAGTTGTATAAACAAAGCTTCTCTTTGTCATAGAACAGTTTTCCTGAATTTTCGGTCTGCATAAGTAAACAATAATTAAAATGACACAGCATATGGTGACTCATGCGAACAGGGATTTACAGACACCCCGGTCAGAACGACCTGCAGACCAAGCAACGATACATATCCGTCAGATGCTCACCTTTTATATGTATCAAATATAGCAGCTTTTAATGAAAAGCACAAATCAATCTGCTCCCAGCCACGCTATAGGCTCTTATCGTGGCCGGGGCACTTGATTTTACCCTTGCAGCCACATTTCACAGGGTATTTGTAGCCGAAAAACGGATTATGGATGCCGCGAAATAATAATTTGCTATCTTTGTGTAATGAAGATGACCAGATACATGACACTGTTGATTCTTGCAGCTTTCATTATTGCAGCAAGAACAAATGCGGCTGTCGGTGAATGGTATGCGGTCACAATTTATCCACTGGTTTCATGTGCATTATCTTTTGCTGTCTCCCGGATTCCGTTCTCTATGGAAGAAATGCTGGTTGTCGGAACTGGAATCATCATTATAGTTCTTGCCATAAGAGGTATCATTCAGAAAAGGCTGAAGACCATATTTATTATTGCTGAGATCATAATCTGGGCAATCATCTGGTTCTACCTCGGATGGGGTATGAACTACTTCAGGGAGAGCATCTATTCAAGGGGTAAAATAGAACGGCAGCAGTTTGAAGAAGACATATTCGAAAAGTTTCTGCAAGATTATGCTGACAATCTGAACGGTTCTTATGTAGAGATGCCTGAAAACCTGGAATATGACGACTTTGCTGCAGATATAAAGGAGAGATACGAGAAAGTACCGGCTCAATACGGCCTATCGGAACCGAAGTCATGGCAAAACCCAAAGAACCTGATATTCAACCGTCTGTATTCAGCGGTTGGCGTAGTAGGATATATCGGTCCCTTTTTCAGTGAGATACAGGTCAACGAAGATGTCCTGCCGGGACAGAAAGCGTTCAGCTATGCACATGAATTGTCTCATCTTCTTGGGGTCAGCAATGAAGATGAGGCTAACTTCTGGGCCTATCAGATCTGCAGACATTCTAATATACCTGAAGTAAGGTACAGTGGCTATTACTCTTTGCTTCCATATGTACTTTCAAATGCCTCCAGGATATTGTCCGAGGACGAATATAAGGAATATCAGCGACAGATCAGACCTGAAATCCTGCAACAGCTGATTGACCAGCAGAATTACTGGAAAGCAAGATACAGCAAGACTCTCGGGGAAATACAAAGCAGAATGTATGACGCCATGCTTAAGGGGAACAAGATCAGCAGCGGAACCAAAAACTACATGCAGGTGATCGATCTGATAATTGCAACAGAGTACTCAGTACAAAAAGAAACAATCAAAACCCTGGCAACAAAAACACTGTCAAACGTGGCTGGGGATATCTAAAAGCAGTTCCCGGTCACAAATCAATATGGAAATGTGGCCGGGAACTATGGTTTCATAAAACTGGCTATGCACCAAGCGTGTGCTCCAAGAGGATCTTGAGACCCATGGCAATAAGGATGAAGCCACCTGCGAATTCAGCCTTGGATTTCCATCGGGCGCCGAAGAAGTTGCCGATGAGAACTCCGGCTGCAGAAAAAAGCGCGGTAATCACACCTATAATCAGAACAGATTCCCATATATTTACCTTCAAGAAGGCAAAGGAGACACCTACTGCAAGAGCATCTATGCTGGTTGCCACAGCCATTGCAAACATCGTCCTGACAGAGAAATCGGGGTCGACCTTAAGGTCCTCATCCCTGTGGGAGGAATCCTTTATCATGTTTCCTCCTATGATGCCAAGGAGGATAAACGCTATCCAATGATCTATCGAGCTCACGAAATCCGTAAAGCTTACTCCTAGGAAGTATCCTATGACAGGCATTAGAGCCTGAAAGCCACCAAACCATAGGGCAGTTACCGCAAGATGGCCCGGGCGGACCTTCTGGACAGAGAGACCCTTGCATATGGAAACTGCAAATGCGTCCATAGAAAGCCCCACGGCTATGATTATCAGTTCCGCTATTCCCATATCAGTAAAGAAACTAACATCAGTCCTGTTCAGGCATGCGGTCAGTAACGCACCTTAAGGTTGCCGACACTCATGCCCCAGCACCAGTCCTGAACTATGATAACATCCTTTCCGTCAAGGTCCTTCACCTTTTCCATCTCTTCAAGCTGAGTATGGGAATGACCTCCGACAATGGCATCCACATTCCTTATCTGAGGGGCAATCTCCTCATCAAGTGAGAAACCGAGATGACTCAGACAAAGGACAAGGTCGCAGTTCTCCTCATCTTTAAGGAGTGCCGCATATCGGTTTACCACCTCGACAGGATCAAGATATTCAAGAGAGCCTACCAGCTTCCTGTCCACCACCCTGCTGATATCAGTCAGCAGACCTATGATGCCGATCTTCAGTCCTGCCTTGCGTACTACGGTATACGGAGCTACAAGACCTTCCAGAGGAGTACCTGTAAAATCATAGTTGGCACATACGACTTCAGGATCCAGATTCTTCAGACGACGGGCAAGTTCCTCTGACCCGTTGTCGAACTCATGGTTTCCAAGAGTCACGACATCAAACTGCATGGCATTCAGAAGATCTATCTCGATGTTTCCGCCAAGTTCCGTAAAATACGAAGTACCCTGACTGAAATCACCGGCATGCAGAAGAAGGACATTCCTCTTTCCGTCAGCCTTTCTGACGCTGTCAATATAGGCAGACTGCTCCACAGCACCTCCGAGCCCCTTGTATTCGCCGGAGCGTTCAGGATCGACATGGCTGTGGGTGTCATTAAGATGGAGAATCGTAAGATTCTGAGCATCAAGCGAAAGAGCCGCAAGAACGGCAATTATCATTATTATCGGCTTCTTCATCTTCATCTCCTTTTATAATCCTTGACTACTACCCTGCCGTCAGTCTTATATTCTATAGGTCTTCCGGCGGCAGTCTCCGCGTAAATATGCTCGAGAACCGCATCGATGATCTGCACATCCTCATAGACCGTGACTGACAGTGCATCCTTGGCAAGAGAGAGGCCGTCACCTCCGTCAAGAAGGAAGGAGATTGTAGCTACGCAATATACCTTTTCGTCATCAAGAGGTTCGCCGCCTACCTCAACAGATAAAAGCTTGCCGCCATCAGCAACGACCCTTACACCTCCAAGAACCTCAAAACGACGCTCAGCCATCTTCTCAAGCACTTCCCGGATCTGCTTTCCGGTAAGCTCCACATATGCAAGCTGGTTCTTGAACGGGAACATGGAGAGCATGTCGTCAAGAATGATCTCCCCTTCAGGCATATCAATACGGATACCGCCGAAATTGGTGATACCAATATCCACCTTCTTTCCAGACAGCTTTTCAGTCTTACTCATCAGGATGTCGATGAACCAGTTTGAAAGCGCACTTTCAGGATATTCAGCCGTCATGGCCGATGTCGAATATCCTACGACATCCTTGACCCTCGCCATCGCCGGCTGGGCATCCATCACAACGCGTGCTGTCTTTGCCACTGTCGACTTCCGAGGATATACGGTTCCGTCAGGAGCAATATATCTTCCTCCCTTGAAGACTCCCAGAGTCTGAGGTACATTATCCTTCGACGGAGATACGCAGCCAGTCCTGCTTCCGTCCATCAGGTCTGCCTTCCACTCATATTCCTGCCCCCACACCCCGACGCAACCCGCCAGAAATGCCACGACAGAAATCATAACTACTTTATTCATAACAACATTATTTACTATAAGTCGGTTGACATATGTATGGAATTGGCATTTTGCCACCCCCGGCTAGGGGTCGTGAGCGACCGGGCAAACAGTCCAGCGGACTTTTGCAGCGAACAGCCTGCGGCAGCAGGACCGGTCGGGGCCCACAAAGTGGGAGGAGGCCAATGGAATACATTGTCAATCGGCTTACAATGAATAGTTTATTTCTGCTTGAGCCATTTCCAGAGATCCTTGAAATTGGTCTTCTTGCCGAACATCAGGATACCTATCTTATAAATCTTTGCCGAAGCCCATCCGCATCCGATGAATGTAGCTACGAGAAGCACGACAGACAAAGCAAGCTCCCATCCAGGCACACCGAAAGGAATACGTGACAGCATCACTATCGGAGAAGTGAAAGGAATCATCGAACCCCACCATACCACCGCACTGTCAGGAGCATTGAATGCATAGAGTGCGATAAAGAATGCAAGAAGCAATGGAATGGTCACAGGCAGCTGGAGCTGGTTGGTATCCGCCTCATTTTCCACGGCAGAGCCGATGGCTGCAAAGAACGATGCATAAAGCAGATATCCGAGAGTGAAATAAATGATGAAGGCAAATATCATCTGTACCCAGTTGATGTTGCCGAGAGTGGTGAGAACTGCACCCATTCCGCTTTCTTCAGTCATAGCTGCAGTCATTTCCTGAACATCCACGCCACCCATCTGAGCAGTCATATCCATCATCTGCTCAGCCTGTGCAGGGTCACCCATCAGCGAATCGAAGCCCACGAACGCAGAGAAGCCACCGACAAGAACGAGAGTAAGGAGAATCCACAGGAAGAACTGAGTCAATGCCACACAAGCCACGCCGATGATCTTTCCGAACATAAGCTCTGTAGCCTTTACAGAAGATACCAGCACCTCGACCACCCTGCTCGCCTTCTCTTCGATCACGCTCTGCATGACCATTCCCGAGAACATGGCGATGAACATGTAGATGATCATCGACAGAAGCATGGATATTATCATATATACCTCTGACGAGGTTATCTGCTCCTCACCTGACTCATCCATTGTATATGTGGAAACAGAAATATCCACGCTGACTTCCTCCATTATCTGCTTGAGATTACCCATCTCGTAAAGGGATATCCTGTAATCCTCGACAGCTTCCTCGGCCCTTGAAGCAATCCTGTCCTTGAGATCCACGCTCAGAGGCTTGCTTGAATATGAAACGACAGAAACTGTCTTTGCGATGCTGTCCAGAGGCGAAACCACAACAAGGGCATCATATCCGAGAGCCTCATACTCAGCCTTCAGTGAATCTGCAGGTTCTTCTGAGAAGTCAGTATAGGAAACCGCTTCGCTGTCTTCGAGATACGGCATCACGAGTCCTGACTGATCCACAACGGCAATCTTCTTGCCGTCTTCCTTCGCCATGAACATGATGACGCTTGGAAGGATACACATTGCCGCAAAGAACACAGGCACAAGAAAAGTCGTAAGAAGGAAAGACTTCTTCTTGACGCGGGTAAGATATTCGCGGGATATTATTGTCTTTATGTTTCTCATCTTCATGGCTTATTCCTCCTCTGTTACAAGTTTGATGAATATATCGTTCATTCTTGGCACAAGTTCCTTGAATGAATTCACTGTAAGTCCCTGGGCAAGAACCGCCTTGAGGGCGTCGTTGCTGCCTGTGCCGCCTTCAAGGGCAAGGACTGCCGTATGTCTGCCGGCATCATCACGGTCGGAGAGTACACTGAACACCCCGGGAGCCGGCTGCACAACAGTATTATCCGTATATACGAGTTCCACGTTGTTGTTTCCGTATTTGTGGCGTATCTCATCCACACCGCCGGTGATCACTACATGAGACTTGTTTATGAGAGCGATGTTGTCACATAATTCCTCAACGGACTCCATGTTATGGGTTGAAAGGATGATGGTGGCACCCTCCTCCTTGAGTCGGAGAATCTCCTCACGGATAAGCTGTGCGTTTACCGGGTCGAAACCGGAGAAAGGCTCATCGAGGATCAGGAGCGATGGCTTGTGCACCACGGTAGTGATGAACTGAACCTTCTGGGCCATACCCTTGGAGAGTTCTTCCACCTTCTTGTTCCACCAGCTCTCGATACCGAACTTCACGAACCATTTCTTGAGTTCCCTGGCAGCATCTCTCGAAGACATGCCTTTGAGCTGTGCGAAATACATCGCCTGCTCACCTACCTTCATCTTGCGGTACAGTCCTCTTTCCTCAGGGAGGTATCCGATCTTCTCGACATCTTCCTGGGTTATCGGACGGCCGTCAAAAAGTACTGTTCCTGCATTAGGGATGGTAATGCGGTTGATGATGCGTATGAGAGTGGTCTTTCCCGCACCGTTAGGTCCGAGAAGACCGAAGATCTTTCCTTTCGGGATGTCCACCGAAACATGGTCAAGAGCCACCTTCTCACCGAAGCTCTTGCAGACATCTGTACATTTGATTAATCCCATAGTCTATTTTGTTAAATGTTTAATATTTTCGCTGTAAGCTCCACCATAAGCTCGGCAGGGGTCGCCTCACCGACATCTCCTCCCTTTCCCTTGTAGTCATACTCACGAAGAAGCGAGATCACCGCCATGCATCTGTTCATAGGATAGTTGCGGACCGCAGTGTCATATTCAGAGAAGAAGTAAGGATTCACAGCAAGCACCTTCGACTTCTGCTCATTGGTAGGACGGGCGGTCTTGGCAAGGAGAGCCTCGTATTTCAATATACGGTAAAAATGGGTATAAAGGGCACTGACTGCCATCGGCATGGCGAACTTGGCTGAAGACCCTATGTATGAAGCAATCCTCAATGCTTTTGCAGAATTTCTGAATGAGAGTTCCTTGGTCAGCTCGAAAATGCTGTACTGACGGCTTATTCCTACGTTCTTTTCAATATCCGTGACTGTCACATCCGTCGTACCTTCAGGAAGATTCTTGAGCATCTTCTCAGTTTCTATCGCAATCTTGTTCAGATCGGTACCCGCATGCTCGGAAAGCAGGGCTGCCGCATCCGGAGCAATATCCAGCCCCTTTGTACGGTAGAACATCGATATCCATTTAGGCATCTCATAATCCCTCAAGACCTGCGATTCAACTACCACACCAATCTTTGAAACGGTCTTGTACAGGGACTTCCTCTTGTCGGCAGATGCACCGTGCATCGCTATCACAAGCACGGTAGATTCAAGAGGATTCTGACAGTACACCGCCAGTTCTTCAAGAGACTTCATCATCTGGGCCTCCTTGACGACAACAAGCTGACGTTCCGAGAACATCGGATACCTCCTTGCTGCAGTTATTACTGTATCTGCATCCACATCAGCACCGTAGCAGACGGTCTGATTGAAGTCCCTCTCGCTCTCGTCAAGACAGTTGTCAAGTACGGCATCACATACCATATCCACATAATACGGTTCATCTCCCATCAGGAGATAAACCGGACAGAAGACGCCGCTGCGGGCATCCTGAACAAGCTGTCTGCACTGAGCGTCAGTATCTGCGAATCCTTTAGCCATAGCGTACAAAGATAGAAAAAATAAAGGAACCCTGCGAGGTTCCTTTATTTTTTCTATTATTCGTTTCTTCTCTCCTTTACTTTCACAAGTTTTTCCTTGAGAATATCCGCGCAGTCAACGACTGCGTCTTCGAAGGTCTTTGCATTCTTCTCTACTACAATTGTGTTGCCTGGAATGCTCACCTGTACCTTTACATTCTTGTTCTCATGATCAGGTAGAAGCGAAAGAGCAACATCTACAGCTGTAACTGCGTCATAGAACTTCTCTACCCTTGAGAATTTCTTTTCTACAAAGTCCAACAGTTTCTGATCTGCATTGAACTTGATCGACTGCACTCTAATCTCCATGTTTACCTCCGTTTTTAGCCCTTGGATGGGCGCGTTCATAACTATCTTTCAGTCGGGCGATGCTGCTGTGGGTGTAGACCTGTGTCGCAGCCAGCGAGGAATGTCCGAGAAGTTCCTTGATGGAATTCAGTTCCGCATCCCCGTTCATGAGTTCCGTCGCAAGAGAGTGCCTGAGTACATGAGGGGACCTGCGTCCCTTTACTGACCTGACCCTTCCCAAGGCGGATTTCACTACCCTGTCCACATACTTTGCATATAGAGGATTGCCGGAGTATGTTACAAAGAGCGGCTCTTCCAAAGACCTTTCCCTTCCGCACATCGTCTCAACTGCTTTCAAATATAATAAAATTTCTTCAGACAATAAAGGAACGAGAGGAATTTCTCGCATTTTATCGCCTTTTCCGCATACTTTAACAACATTTCTACCAAAATCGACGTTTCCGACCTTAAGTCCTATCAGTTCGGAACGTCTCAAACCCAGGGAATACAATGTGGATATGACCATCCTTTCAAGAAGGCTGGAATAGTATTCCTTTCCGCTGAGGGTATGCCATTCACGAAGAAAAGCATCATATCCATCCTTATCCAACAGACGGGATGTCGTATTGAAATATTCGTCCATGGAATCCTTTCTGTAGAACTGCGGCACACGTTTCTCCACCTTAGGCTTGGTGACAAGCCGTACTGGGTTGGACCGGAGCAGACCTTCCTTCATCATATATCTGCATATGCTGCTCAATGCGGAAAGATGGAGACTGACAGTCTTCGCCGACATAGGAGGCGTGGAATCAAGCATCTGGACCATATAACTGCGGATCTCCGATGTATTGAAAGCCTTTGCAACATCGGCATCATCTTCAGGAACACCTTCCGGAAAGACATGGGAAAGATAATCCTTCACGGCATGCTCATACAGGGCGACCGTCCTGTCCGAATATCGCCTCACATTACATATATACCTTATATATGCATCAAAGATCTTCATATGGTCACTTTACAGGAAAGAGTCCCAGCTCGGCAGCCTTTGAACGCATGAGGGCGTCAGCAGCCTCGAAAGTATTCTCTATCTCACCGTCCAGGATGGCGTTCTTCACCGTCTCCTTAAGGACACCGATGGTGCTGCAAGGTTCTATGCCGAAAAGTTCCATCACATAATCTCCTGTTATAGGATTCTTGAAATTACGGATTGCATCCTTAGCCTCTACTTCCACAAGCTTGGTCTTCACGATCTCGAAATTGGCATGAAGTCTGGCCACCTTGCGCGGATTCTTCGAAGTAATGTCGGCATGACAGAGAAGCATGAGGTCGTCTATGTCGTTACCTGCATCGAAGAGAAGCCTCCTGACAGCGGAATCCGTAACCTCTTCCGTTACAAGAGCTATCGGACGCAGGTGGAGATTCACCAGCTTCTGCACATACTTCATCTTCTCGTTCAGAGGCATCTTCATGCTCTGGAATATCTTCGGAATCCATCTTGCTCCCACGACTTCATGTCCGTGGAAGGTCCATCCCAGCTGAGGGTCATATTTCTTTGTGGCAGGTTTGGCAATATCGTGGAGGAGTGCCGCCCACCTGAGCCATACGTTCGGTTCAGTCCTCACCTTTCCGACCTCTTCACCCTCTTCGAAGATCCAGTCCTTGAGGCTTCCTTCAGCTATCGCCTGGATCTCATATTCGGCAACATTGTCAAGGACTTCAAGAGTATGCGAGAAGTTTTCCTTATGTCCCTTTCCCTCAACGCTTTCAACACCTTTCAGCTTGGACAGCTGAGGAAGGATAAAGTCAAGAAGCCCTGTCTGGTCAAGAAGTCTGAATCCTATCGACGGCTTAGGAGTGACAAGGATCTTGTTGAGTTCCTCGACTATCCTTTCCTTCGAGAGGATCTCCATCCTCTGCCTGTTCCTCCTTATGGAATCCAGTGACTCGGGAACTATGCTGAAAATCTGGTCTGCAGTGGAAAGCTTTGTCGCAAATCTGACTGCACGTACCATCCTCAGAGGGTCGTCACTATATGTTGTGTCAGGGTCAAGAGGAGTACGGATGATACCTGCAGCGAGGTCACGTATACCTCCGAACGGGTCGACCAGAGCACCGAAGTCTTCCTTCTGCAGACTGAAGGCCATGGCGTTGATGGTGAAGTCTCGCCTGAGCTGATCGTCTTCCAGAGTACCGTCCTCGACTATGGGCTTACGGGAATCACGTCTGTATGATTCCTTGCGGGCTCCTACGAATTCCACCTCTATTCCATGATAACGGAGCATGGCTGTACCGAAATTGCGGAACACGGACACATTGCTGCGGACCTTGGCTCCGACAGCCTCCGCCAGTGCGATGCCGCTGCCCTCGACAACGATGTCTATATCCTTGCTCGGACGGCCGAGGAAGCAGTCACGCACATACCCGCCGATCACAAACGCACGGACACCGAGTTCAGCCGCAGTTTCCGAAACGATGGAAAAGATCTTATGGTCCAGAAAACCCTGGGTTATTGTTGCTGACATATCATTTCATTATAGGAAGGCACCTTGTCGATGAATACATATCTCACCTGCCCGTCCTCATCAGTCCTGCGGCATGCGAAGGTCTGTCTTCCGTTTGTTATTATCATGTATCGTACATTCAGGACCATGTTGTACCTTACTGCCTGATCAAGCACTTCCCTGCCCAGTGCGACTTCCGGTCTCTTGCACTCCACCACGGCCAGAGGCCTGGCCTGCCTGTCGTAGACAAGGATGTCAGCACGCAGCTGCTTGTCTCCAAGCCTGAAGCCTGCCTCACTCATCATCATATGCATCGGTACTCCCAGCTCAGTGGAAAGCACCTTTATACACCACTGCCGCACTTCCTCCTCAGGAGTAAGCGCCACCTCTTTTCTGCGTAACGGATCAAATACTGTTCTCATATCCCGAATCATGCAAAGATAGTCAAAAATATTGTTAGATTTGCAGGGCAAAATCAATAACAATGGCAAAGGGACTCAAGATAGTATTTGAAGACGACTGGCTTATCGTGGTAGAGAAGCCGAGCGGAATGCTGAGCATGTCTGCAGGACATCCCGAGACGGAGACTGCGTATTCAATCCTGTATGACTATACCCTGGGCAAGGGCGGAAGGAAAGGAGAGAAGAGCATATATATCGTCCACCGTCTGGACAGGGACACCTCGGGCCTTCTGGTATTCGCAAAGGATGAAGAGACAAAGACCGCCTTGCAGGAAAACTGGGATGGAGCCGTACAGGAAAGAGGATATTTCGCTGTTCTTGAGGGTCATATAGAAGATCAGGAGGGCTGGATCGAGACATGGATGTACGAACACCCCAAGTCTCTCAAGGTTCATTGCTACCCCCTGAGGGAAGGAGATGACCGCAACCGGCCGCCACGAAAGGACTGGAAGTTCGCCGCAAGCCATTGCCGTACTGTAAGGCATTCCGAAAAGGACGGACAGAAATATACCTGCGTGGAATTCAGCCTGGAGACAGGAAGGAAAAACCAGATCAGGGCCCACTCGCAATGGATCGGGCATCCGATTGCAGGAGACAGGAAATACGATGCACGTACCAATCCGATCGGAAGACTTGCCCTCCATGCACAGGTTCTTTCGTTCATACACCCCTGGACGGGCAGAACCATGAGATTCACCTCATCGCTTCCGAAGGAATTCAAGCTCCTTTAATGCTGTCCTGTTCCAGTCAAGATTGTCCGGAACCGACTGGACGACCTCACCGTTCAAGGCTGAAACGACCTTCGAAGCCATGGCATCCACAAATCCCTCGCCGTGAGGTACCACATTTGACCTTCCTGCAACTTCGGCGGTTCCTCCGACATCTGCTCCGACTGCGACAGCCCCGCATCTTATGGCTTCTGCACACACAAGAGGCAGACCTTCATTACGGCTCGGCAGCACAAGCACGTCGATACAGTTCATGATGGACGGCATCTCGTCGGACGGGCGGTTTCCCCACATGCGTACCACGATAGAAGGATCGGAAACCAGGGCAGGTTCAACCTTAGACCTTATCTTACCGTCTCCTACCACCCAGAACTCGAGCGGCCCCTCATATTTTTCCCTTACCTTGCTGAAGACAGGCTGAAGCAGGTCCGGATTCTTTACACGGACAAGACTTCCGACAAATGCCACTACCTTGGTACCTTCCTCCAGACCGTATTTTCTACGCACGTTCTCCCGCTGCCGATCAGGGAAACGGAAGAAATTCTCAGAGACACCGTTATAGAGCACTTCCTTAGGAACGCCGGTACATATCGCGGATGAGAAATCCATCAGAGTCCTGCTTACGAAGAAATTGCAGACCGCACCCTCCATCACCTTGCGAGTCCACTCGAGGACAAGGGGATTCTTCCATGGATGGGTATGGACATCGGATCCGTGCCATGTCACGAAATAAGGGATCCCGTAGCGGGCTGAAGCCTCGAGGGCGAACAGACCGCCCGTGAATGAATGTGCCAGAATGCAGTCATATCCCTGAAGAAGCGGCAGGACCTTTTTCATGAACCGGCCGAAGAGAAGCGGACGCCTGTGGAGATATTCCACGGTAAGATGGTCCATGATGGAGAAGTCATACCACAGCATGCGGTAGGTGATGCCGTCCGTCACTACCTCGTCCTTGCGAGGTGCCACAGGAGTATGACGCACCTTGCGTGTAAAGGCCGTATCACGGCTGAGCACACAATATGCGTCGATTTCGCAGCCGGCCGTGGCGGCAAGATGTCTTATACGCTCATGGACAGCATTGAAAAGCCCCTTACGGTCAAAGGGACTGCTTTCGAATATGACGGCAAGCTTCATCATCTTATTTTCTTGAACATGGACACAAGGGCAGAACACATACGGTACATCCTGAGGGAGAAGCCTATGTTTCCTATCTTGTAAAGAAGTATGTTTCCAGCCTGGGCAAAGCGTACGGAGAACACTCCCAGGTCCTTGTCAGCTGACATCATCTCATATATCCAGCCAAGATAGCCTTCGTCGAGGAGCCGGGTCTTTCGTGTCAGGAATATGTTGAGTATCCTGCAGATATATCTTCCCACCACGTCCTTATGATACAGTTCGTTTATCTTGACACATGAAGGGTATCGTTCCTCCAACCTGGCAAGGACCTCAGCGTATGCAGGCAGGAAACGTCTGAGCTGCATGAGATGTCGGTCAGAGACAACGTCACTGCCCAGCGACCCCGACCTTGTATGGTAGGCATAGACAGGGAACGGACAGGTACATGCCGAAGAACAGGAAGCAAGAAAATTGAACACGAAGAGCTTGTCCTCGGCATAGCAGAGGTCTTCGCAGAACCGCAGGCCGCCTATGGACTTCCTTCGGAAGATCTTTGACCATGGAGCGTCAAGCATCTCGCAGTTCCTGCGGATGTTTCCGTTGTAGAAACGGTTCATGTCCTCACCCCTGTATGAGCGGGCTTCGTTCGGAAGGACCTCTCTGCCCGGCACACCGCAGATGTATACGGTATAACCTCCTACCACGATATCTTCTCCTGTGACATGCTCCATCATCATCTCCAGTGAATCAGGAAGAAGGGAATCATCTGAATCCACAAACATCACATATTCGCCTTTGGCAAGGTCAAGACCGGCATTTCTGGCCGAACTCACTCCTCCGTTCTCCTTGTGGACGGTCCTGAACCTAGGGTCAACCGAAGAATACCTGTCACAGATCAATGGAGAGGAATCCGTGCTGCCGTCATCTACAAGAATCACCTCATATGAAGCGAACTCCTGTTCAAGTATGCTGATCAGGCAACGGTCGAGATATTCCTCGGCATTGTATACCGGCACTATTATGCTTAATCTGCACTTATCCATCATTCTTTGTCTTTCAATGAATCTTTAATGAAACCCAGAGACTTTTCCCTCTGCTGCTGAAGCACGGCATCAACTCTTTCCCAATCTATGTCCGAGAGAAGGAATGAACCGTCATCCTCCGGATCTATGCCATGCACCAGCCTCTGCTCAAGACCGAACATGGACAGGAATGAATTGAGTCTGGACATACCTCTCCTGCTGTTGCCTACCGCCACAAAACGCTTATGCATCAGGACAGACAGCACGCAGCCGTGAAATGAATCCGTGACCACGATCTCACAGTCGGCAAAAGCGGCGAGCCACTGCTCCACCGGAGGGACCACGCGCTCGGACAGAGGGCGGCCGGCCACATACGGCCAGACAGACGAATCATATGTTCCGAGCCCCGAAACCCTTTCCATGAATTCAACCACATGCTTCTTCTCATCCGAAGGGTCGAGTATATATGTCATTATCCTGCCTTCGGCAGGGTGCTTTTCCTGTGAAGAGGCGAAACTGCGGTATATGTCCGCATCCGGAAGCATCACGGGATCAAGGACATGCACTGCTCCGTCATGGTCGAGCCATTCCTCGCACATGCCGACGGCTGCATCCTCGCGTACGGAAACGGCGTCGAAGTCGGCAAGAAGCCTCGAACATTCCTCCAGCTGCGTATATTCATATTCAAGCTTGTCAGTTCCGAAGGAGGCAGCATAGGCAATCCTGAGCACATCCCATCCTCGGGTAAACTTCAGGAAGGCATCTTCTATACCTCTGAAATACAAGGGTCTCCATACCTGGTCACTTCCTACGATAAATGCGTCATATTCGCCCTCCCTTACATCCTTGTACGATCCGATGAGCCTAGGGGTTATGTATCTGTCGACGAAGGAGGATGTGTAGGTCGCAAGTACCGGCAGTTCTCGTCTGTATCTCAGTTCCTTGAAGACCTCAGGTCCCTCAGAGCCCTTCACCAGACGTCTGAGCATCCTTCCCATATACTTGAAAGGCGCCTTGATGCCCTTAGGAGCGGGCATCTTGTCCTTCAGGTCAAGAACCGTGACGGAATGTCCCATACCCTCCAGGACATTCTTCAGCGCGAAAGCCTGAAGAAGTCCTCCGTAATTGGTATGAAGGGGCAGAGTTACTACAGCTATCCTCATCTTGCAATCCTCCTCTTTATCTTTGAAAGAAGCGTATGAATACGCTCATAGCATTTCTTAAGCGACCATGTCCTTACCACAAAACCTGACATATAGGAAATCAGGTCTTTTGCCGAATGTATGCCGGAAAAGAACTCTTCCCTGCGTTCAGGGCAAGGTGTCTGTCCGGCAAAACCGGAATTCTTCCTTGCTGCAGCTTCCGGATCTACCTCATGCAGGGCAATTCGCGATTCCTCAAGAAACTTCATGCCCTTGCCTGTATTGGCAAGAACGAGCGATACTCCCCTGTCATCATCAAAGGCAGGAGCCGCTTCAGCCACATTCCACAGATCGGCGAGGGTAAGGTCACTTCCGCTCCTTCCCTCTCTCGCAGGGCATGAATAGCAGGACGGACGAAGAGTCATGTCCTGTATGAACAAGGCCATGAAAGGATCCTTTACATAAGGTACGGAAACAGTCGTATCGCCGGCCTTGACCGTGAATGAATATTTTCTCCATCCCGAGGACTTGTCGCGGAAACGGACCTCATCTATGGAGGTCCCGTATTTCCGGCTTAAGGCTGCCGCGTATTTTTCCCAAAGACCCGGGCTTGGCGCGCCATGGCAGGCCACATCAACGGTAATCAGTTCCTCATATGCCTTTCCAAGAAATGAATTCAATCCTGCCACCTGACATGGAGTGCCGGTGAAAAGGACTTTTCTTCCATCCTCGAGGTAAGTCTTTACGTCTTCATAGACCGAGTACATGTCGCTCTGGACATATTTGGAGCCCGTCATCTTCCTGACTTCATCCATAGTCCGCGCCTCCGAATGTCCGACTGTCAGATCGGGATTCATGACGGCGCCGAAGACGATTCCACCAGCTCCGACCATATCTTCGGCAAGACGAGGGAAGACGCCTCCGGACGAACTTTCCCTCACATGTTCATCCACCCTTGCCGCATATGCAGCCATAGGCCTGGCAGTCTCACGTGGATTCAGTACAGGACATACGGACTCACATAGTCCGCAGCCGATGCACAGGTCAGGATTGGCAACAGGATAATCAAAGCCCTGCCTGTCCCGTCGCATGACAATGCACTGACGGGGACAGGATGTGATGCATGCAGTACATCCCGTACATCGGGTCTTATCTGTAATCCTTATCATTTTCTTAACCAATCCTTTAACATTGATGCGAGTTCACGTCTCTCCGAGGCTCTGAGACCGATGAACATGACCGACAGTCCGGCTGAGCAGACACATATCGTCACACTTGCCGCAAAGCCGGAGAATGTGTCCGGCAAGGCCGTGTCAGCGGCAAGAGGCACTACGAGTGCCGCCGCTGACACGGCGATAACGTTCAGGTACACCTTCTTCAGGAAGTCTCCTGCCGGAAGCCCTATCATTCCCCTGAGCATGAACAGACGGGCAAACAGACATATCTGGGATATGGCGACCGCGACCATGACAGTGACCTCAGGTACAGCTCCAAGCTTGAGGAATACATATGAGACCGGAATGTTCAGGAGCTGGAGGCCACCGACGACAAGCTGGTAGTTCCTTATGTTTCCAGTAGCAAGCTGGGCAGTGATCAGAGGATTGGACAGAGACTCGCTCAAGGTGAAGACAATAAAGAGCTGCACGAAGAGTTCCGAGTGGGACGGTACATCCTTCAGCCACAGGTCAAGAAGATATCCTGTATTGAAGAGGACCGGCAAGGCAAGGACGAAGAGCAGGTAATATGACATCCTCGATGACTTTGATATCAGGAAGTACATGTATTCCCTGTCTCCCGCAGCATAGGATTTCGTTATCTGCGGATTGACTGCAGTCATGAAGTTGGTGACAAAGCCCTGGACTGCGCCGCTGAGCTGGAGGGCAACACCTCGGGCAGCGTTGACTGCAGGACCTGTAAAGATATTTATAAGGATCTTTCCTCCCTGGTCTCGGAGAACACCCGCAGAGACTCCTATGAAGTTCCATCCTGCAAACGAGAACATCTCCTTGACAAGGGAAAGGTCCCGGACCATACGGAAACGGCATTCAGGGAAGTATCTCCTGCAATAGAGACCGTATGCCATACGCACAAGCAGTACAGTCATGGTCATCAGGGCAGCATACAGAACAAGTCTGTCGGACGAGGAGCGCGATATCAGGACTGCGGCTCCCAGTCTGAGAAAACCGTCAAGAAGGCCTATGTAAGCATAGGCAGACATCTTCTCATGGGCTGTTATCGAAGCCATCTGAGGAACGCTCATCATATTGATGACGAATGAGGCAAGGGAGAAATGAAGGACCGTCCTGGCTGCAGGTATTCTTGAAGGATCTATGGTCATCTCATTGCTGATGAACCATAGTCCTACCGGTTCTGCAACAGAGACGACAACTGCTGCAATTACCAGCTGGATCAGAACGGCAGTCGAGTAGACCTTGTTCAGACGCTGACCGTCAGTCTTGCCAAGTTCAAAGGTGATGAAGCGTGAGATCGCGGAATTGAGGGAGCCGGAGATTATGGTGAACATGGCCACCACTCCTCCGACGACGTCATAGATTCCGAAATCATTCTCTCCAAGGGCATCAAGGACGACTCTGGAGGTGTACAGACCGACAAGCATCAGAACAAGCATCCTGACATAGAGCATCAGGGTATTCCTTGCGATTCTTCTCGTCTGGCTGCTTTTCCGGTCCATCTGTATACTTATATAAAGCAAATTTAAGAATAATTTGGTAATCTCAACTATTCTCTCTAAATTAGTGGACGAATATGAACACTTAAAACACTAAAACGTATATGGTCAGATATTGTGTAATGTGGAAGTTCAAGCCATCAGATGGCAAGACTTCAAAGGAACTCGCTGAAGACGTCAAGGAGAAATATGAGTCCCTCTTGGGACTCGTGCCAGGTCTTAAAAGCATTGAGGTGGGTGTGAACCGTAACGAAGGAAAGACATCATACGATGCTGTGATGATCGCTGATTTCGACAGCTGGGAAGCCCTTGCAGCTTACAAGGCAGACACCTTGAGGGACAACGTGATACAATACGTCAAGACTATCGCGGATGTACGCGCTAAGGTCGAGTACGAAAGATAAGACAGTGTTCTTTAAAAGAGACTGACTAAAAAGTCAATATGACTGATTAGTCAGTCTCTTGTTTTATAAATGGTTTAACCGGGAGTATGATAGTGATTGAGGAGGACTCCGTTCGCTTCGCTCACTCCGGCCCCTCCCAACGTTTCCTGCGTGGTCTTCGACCACTTGTCTCCGTCGGGCCCCTCCCCCTGCCCGTGTCCGGGGGTGGACACGCCTCCGCAATCACTACCATACTCCCTCTTGAAAACACAGTATAAAAATATAGCTATTCTTTTGATAGTCAAAGGAATAGTTATTGTTAATATAAGAAAGATGATAGCAAAAGGCTATTGTGTATGCTCTGAAGTGGCGGTAGGGTAAGTTTGGATGGCGTGGCCGCCCGTGGCCTCGTGAACGGGAGGGACCCGCGACGAAGTCGTGGAGGGATGGAGTCGGAACTTGTTCCGACGGAACCAAGCCAAACTTACCCTACCGCCACTGTCATCATATCCATATAAATACGAATGAAGGCAACTAAATCACTTATTAGTCGCCTTCCTGTATATATCAGATTCTTATTCCATTCAGAATCAGGGTCCTTACATCATTCCGGCGTCGGTCAAGGTATTCCTTGCGGGAGTTGAGGTCGCACTCTCCTATTGCATAGCCCATAGGTGCAACTATGAAGGCAGATATCGTAAGCGACATTATGTCAAGAAGAAGGTCAATTGCCAGGACATCCCTTATCGTACCTTTGGAGACCTCCTCATTCACCATATTCTCGAACTTTTCAAAGGCACTGCTCCTTCTTTCGCTCCTGAGGAACCTCTCACGGAACTTGTCCCACCTTGAGGGATTCATTATAAGTTCCTTTACGATGAAGGGGGCGAGCCTTTCGTCAAGCTCAAGCATGCCGAAATAGAAATCTATGATGTTGCCTATCCTTTCGAAGAATTCGACGGTTTCATCCAGAGGAGCATCAAGATATTCCACGACCTGCTCCATCTTTGGCGCAAACACATCCCAGAACAGCTTTTCCTTGGTCCTGAAATAATAATGTATAAGGGCCTGGTTGCACCCCACTGCCTTGGCGATTTCGGTAGTAGAAGTATCGCTGAACCCCTTTTCAAGAAAAAGGCGTTCAGCGACCCAGAGTATTCTCTTTTCTATATTCTGATTTCTTTCCATAAGGAGCATGTTGAGAAACACAAATATAGAAAATATTTATCACATACCGAGTATCCAAGGTTTAAGCAGACCAAAGACAAGGTAAGCCACAAGGAGGGTGACGAAGATATTGAAGGTCTGGGCTGTAAGGAAGACCTTCAATGGAACACGGTTCTCCTTGCCGAAGATATCCTTGAAGCGTGTCTCCAGACCGATGCATACGAATGCAATGCTGAAGAAGGAACCCTGGAGGGACTTTGCCGTCTTGCCGAGCAGGCTTGCTGTAGCAGGCTCGAAGCAGAAGCTGAACACGAGGGAAGCTATCACCATACCCAGCACGAACTTAGGGAATCTCTCCCAGATGACTCCGGCCGTAGGTCTTTCATCCTTGTGAGTGCCCTGATATGCCCACATCAGCGAAATGAAGAAGGCGGCAACGCCGAGAAGGACGTTCTGGGCAGACTTTACCACGACTGCTATGTCCTCCGCTCCGTCTCCTACAAGCTCTCCTGCAGCACCCACTGCTCCTGTAGTATCGATGGTTCCTCCGATCCATGCTCCAGCCACATCAGGAGTGAGACCAAGAAGGCCTGCAAGCCAAGGAAGAAGATACATCATAGGCACAGCAACGATGAGTACAAGGGAAACCACGTATGAAAGCTTCTTGTTGTCACCCTTGATCACGCCGCAGGTAGCGATGGCAGCAGATACTCCGCAGATCGAAACCGCACTCGCGAGCATGGTGCCCATCTCCGGATCCACCTTCATCTTCTTTCCTATCCAGAATGCGAAATACCATACGGTGAATACGACTACGAGAGCCTGGATAAGTCCGAATGCTCCGTCACCCATCAGCTTAGGGAAATAGATTGTCGCACCAAGACAGATGATACCGATCTTGATATAGAACTCGCTCTGGACCGCCGCCTTGAGCCACTGAGGGACACGGAAGCAGTTGCTGATTATGAGACCGTAGATCACTGAGAAGAAGACTGCCTCAAATCCATATTCCTTCACAACCGGAATATTTGCAGTAAGCTGTGCCGCTATAGTCAGCACGAATATCACCAGCAGGGACGGAAGTACCCAGATCAGATCCTTCGGTTTCTTTCCCATGAACAGGGAGGTGACGACAGTAAGAATATATACAAAGACGAACATGAGTCCGGCATTGATCCAGTCGGAAGCCGTTGCGAGCTTCTTTGGAAGGCTTGGGATGTTTTCAGGGAAGAGGGCTGCCAGCAGAAGGACAACCGCACCGGCGAAGACGATTATCCAATCTTCTGTAGCAAACTGTTTTAGCCACTTTTTCATATTTTCTGACTGTTTAGTTGTTTTAATGTTTTCCATATATGACAAATAGTTCAAGGCCGTACATCCCCTCTCTCGGAGAGGGGACTTGCTTTCGCTTCGCTCATATACTTAAGGTTTTAGTATCAGATAAGGTATTTAATAGGTTATTAAACATATTGCAAATTAAGTCATAGTTTCTAAAATAAACAAGCCATCGGTGGAAAATTCCACCGATGGCTTGTTTATGGAACGTAATTTCCGATATCAGCCCTGATACTTCTTCGTATGTTCGGCAATCAGTTCTGCATCATCGAAATAATCGATCTTCATAGCCTTGCGTACGTCTGCAAGAGTCTTTGCTGCTTCCTCACGGGCCACTTCCGAGCCCTTGCGAAGAATCTCGTAGACCTGAGGAATGTTCTGCTCATAATGCGCCCTTCTCTCACGGATAGGCTGCAGCATGTCCTCCATGATGTTGAAGAGGAACTTCTTGCATGTTCCGTCTCCAAGACCGCCACGGCGATAATGATCCTTCATGGCATCGAGATTCTCGTACTCTGGAAGGTATTTTGCAAAATGCTCCGGAGTGCTGAAAGCATCGAGGTAAGTGAAGACAACATTGCCTTCCACATGACCAGGATCGGTGATCTGAAGATGTTCGGGATCCGTATACATGCTGTTCACCTTCTTCTTAATCTCCTTTGAAGTATCCGAAAGATAGATGCAGTTGCCGAGGGACTTGCTCATCTTTGCCTTTCCGTCAGTGCCAGGGAGACGGCAGCATGTAGCATTCTCCGGGAGCATCATTTCAGGAGTGACAAGAGTCTCTCCATAGACAGCATTGAACTTGTGTACGATCTCTCGGGTCTGCTCGATCATAGGGGCCTGATCGACACCTACAGGAACTGTGGTTGCACGGAAAGCAGTGATGTCTGAGGCCTGGCTGATAGGATAAGTAAAGAATCCTACAGGAATACCCTTCTTGTTCTGATTCTCTTCCTCATCGTTGTCAGAGAAGCCTCTAAGCACTATTTCCTGCTTTACAGTAGGGTTGCGCTGAAGTCTCTGCACAGTCACGAGGTTCATGTAGTAGAACGCAAGCTCACAAAGCTCAGGCACCTGGGACTGGATGAAGATGGTAACCTTCTCGGGATCAAGACCGGCAGAAAGATAGTCCAGCGCAACCTCGATGATGTTCTGACGGATCTTTTCAGAATTGTCAGCATTGTCAGTTAGGGCCTGGGCATCAGCGATCATGATAAAGATCTTCTCATACTCTCCAGAGTTCTGAAGCTCCACTCTTCTTCTCAAAGAACCTACATAATGTCCGAGGTGAAGCTTGCCCGTCGGACGGTCTCCTGTCAAAATTATCTTTCCCATATATCTATATTTATTATTTTACGAAAACGGTTTCCAAAATATCCACATCGCCGATGACCTCTACCTTGACGGCATCAGCCTTAAGTTCGAACTCAAGGTATGAAGTCTCCATGCAGAACTCTGCAGTATAATGTCCCTCTGCATCTGAAAGTCTCACGATCACCTCCTCTTCCTGAGGGTTGTCAAGAATAAGGTGGCAATAGCCTGCCTCAAGAGGGGCAAGATAGGTATCGATGCCATCGCCCGGTATGTGTTCATATCCCACCTTGTCCTGATGTTCATGGTAGAAGGCATCGACGAGTTCCTTTACCATCCTTTCATAATAAGGCTGCAGACGCTCCGTTCCGGACGGATGAGCAAGATATGCATCCATATCCCTGTCGCTCATCATGTTGTTGGCATATCTCACCCAGAACCCGGGGATATCCCCTTCATTGAAAAGGTCCATTGATTCCAGCAGCATCCTGCATCGTCTTCCGAGCCTGCCGAATTCTTCAAGCCATGGTTCGAGGTCATCAAGAACCATATTGTCCGGAGCTGCCGCCATTTCCGAAGGGACATTCTCGATAGCCTTGAATTCCGCCATCAGCGTTTCAAACTCCTGAGGTGTGTAATCCTTAAGACCGATGAAATCAATGTGGGCAGACTCATCCAGACCGAACGCCTTGCGCGACACTTCCGAATGAAGAGCAAATGTCTTATATGGTCCGGCGACTGCGGGAGCCGTCTCGTCTATCGCCCATTCGAGGCATTTCATCGGGTCATATGCCTGAATGTTCCATCCCCTCGAAGCTACTCCGTAAATGCCTAGTTTCATTGCCTGTCCTCCTTCCAGAGGGGCATAATATCCGTCAAGAGAGGTAAGCAGAGGTCCGACACCATCCTTTGGAGCCGCAAAGTCCCTGTTCAGTCTTTCGACAAGAGCGGTCTTCTTCTCCTCAATACCTTCCTCGTAAGGGAGATCATCAAGGATGATTCCGAAGGAGCGGACTCCGATATAATGCATCATCTCCAGCTTTCCCATCAGGAAGGCGTAATCTTCTTCTGTCCATGAGAATTCCCGATCAGGCCTTATGCACCATGTGAATTCCATACGGTTCCTCTCGCACAGGTCCATCAGCTCTTCAAGCATATCCGCACGGACCTGGGAATATGAAAGATGCCAATGGGGACTCCCCACATAAGGGTCGTCCTTCGGCGCATAGACGAAACGTGTCATGTTCAGCCTGCCCGCAAGTTCCACCAGAGACTTCATAGCTTCATGAGTACGGACCCGCATGCTCATTCCATCGGTAAAGCCTCTTGACTCATTTTCCGGCCAGTCATCAACCTTGCAGAAAGGCAGAATCATGTCGCCGTTCATTTCCACCAACTGGCGAAGGGTCTTCAGTCCATAGAAGGCTCCCCTTTCATCATATCCGGTCACAGTGATTCCTTCTGCATCTACCTGAAGGACATAGGCTCCTGAAACCTGTCTCACACCATGCAGGACGGACACCTTCTCCCCGTAATCCACAGTCATCGTCACCCCCTTCCTTTTCAGGGGCAGAAAATCAATATCCTCCCTGAAGGAGCCCATTACATCCAGAAGGACGACACCTTTTGACAGGTTCAGACCCTTTCCTTCAAAATACCGCACTTCATGAGGCACAGGTACGAAGGTCTGCGCCGGCAGGCATATACCCGCAGCGAGCAGCATGACCGATATGAGCAAGGGCAATCGCATAAAGTTACAAAGATAAGCAAAAATTGCATATCTTTGCCGGGTATTAACCAAAACCTAAAAGAGATGAAGAAGTTAATTTTGACCCTTGCATTGATGACAATGTCACTTGCATCTGCATTCGCTCAGGATGTTATCGGAAAGTGGAAACTTGAGGACGGATCGGCTATTGTAGAGGTGTATAAGAGCGGTGATGCATTCAACGGCAGGATCGTATGGCTCAACGAGCCGAACGGACCGGATGGAAAGCCGGCAAAAGACAGCAACAACCCTGACAAGGCCCTCAGAAGCCGCCAGCTCATGGGTCTCAACATGCTCAGCGACCTGAAGAAGGACGGTAGCGAGTATACAGGAGGCTCGATCTACGATCCGGGTAACGGCAAGACCTACCACTGCTCCATGAAGGTGGAAGGCAACACCCTCCATGTCAGAGGTTCACTTGACAAGAAGGGACTTCTGGGAAGGACTATGGACTGGTTCCGCGTTACGGAGTAACCGTCAATACTGGTCCTTGGATAGGACTATGCGATAGAGATTGCAGCCGACAAGGTTGCCCAGAACGATACAGAGATAGAGGCCCATGACCGAAAGGAAGTGGGCCTTTATGAATGTGAAAGGCACGCAAAGGAAGTAGAAGGCGTCAGCCACACAGTGCGGGAATCCGCACACGATGAACAGAGGCACTCCGAAAAGAAGAGGAAGATACTGTCCCTTACGGGCAAAGTTCACAGCCGTCGTCATGATGAATCCGCATCCTATTGCAAGCAGTCCGCATTTGAGGGCACCGGTATCCAGGCGCAGCTGAAGAACCTTCTGGGCGGCAGTCTGTATCTCCAGAGGAGAAACCCTCGCAAGAATGGAGACGCAAAGGCAACCTGCGATGTTTCCAAGAAGTATCAGAAAGAGGTCACCGACCTCGGTCCTGCTGATGAACCCCGCCGTACCAGTATATAGTTTGAGCTTGTATCCTACCACAGTAAGGAGACCGAAGGAGAAGAGCACGGCTCCTGCCAGCGAACCATAGGCGGTCTGAAGGCCTGCAGCAAGGAATCCGAAGCCTGCTGTTCCGATGGCGATGCCGGCAAAGATCGAAGAACGGAAAAGTTTCATCATAGGGTTACGAATTAAAGTCCCAAAGATACGGCAATCATTTGATTTCTACAACAGTCAGAATCCCATCAGCCACCTTGAAACGCACATTGAGTCCGGCGAATGACAGGCCATAGACCCTTTCCGGATCGTCATGATAGGAAGGACGCGGATCAAGGGAAAGGACCTCAGTCAAGGAAGTCAGGATTGCCTGATCTTCAATACCTTCCGATATTTCACACGGGACAATGACTTTCAGGGTACGCTCCTGAAGACTGTCCACGTAGCCGCAGACAGCTTCAGGACGGCAATCCGCATATCTGACATAGGGCTTTATATCATATATGGGCGTTCCGTCCATCAGATCCGCTCCCCTGACATATATTACAGGACCGTCCTTCCCTTCCAGCTCGATACGCTCGATCTCCACGCATGAAAGTCCGAGAGGGTTAGGTCTGAAAGGAGATCTGGTCGCGAACACTCCCATGTGTCCGTTGCCTCCAAGACGCGGAGGACGTACCGTAGGCTGCCACTGCCCGGCCGGAGGGCGGTTGGCGGAAAACTCCCATATGAGCCAGATATGCGAAAAGCCCTCAAGTCCACGCAGGGCGTCCGGGTTGCGGTACATCGGCTCGAATACAATGCGGGCCTGCAGATTCGCTGCAAGCCCGCTCTGGCGAGGAATTCCGAACTTTTCCGGAAATTCCGTATGAATAGTTGCTATAGGTGTTATGTCCACTTCAATTACTTGTTCTTCGGAAGCGTGAAATTAAGAAGTATGCATCCCAACACTGCAGAAACCACGGATCCTACAAGGACTCCGAGTTTTGCCTGGTCAAGAAGTGCTGCACCTGCTGCTCCGAGGCCGGCATATGAAAGATCTGCGATGAACATCGAAACTGTAAATCCGATACCGCATACCACACATACGCTTGCGAAGGCCTTCCAGGTAGTGTTCTTAGGAAGGGTCACTATACCAAGACGGACTGCAATCCATGAGAAAGAGAAGACTCCGACAAACTTTCCGATCACAAGACCAAGCATCACAGAAAGTCCGACACCGCTGAAGAGGCTGCCTACGCTCATGCCGGCAAGGCAGATACCTGCATTTGCAAATGCAAACAAAGGAATCACGACGTAGTTGATCAGGAAATGGAGGTTGTCTTCAAGATCCTGAAGAGGGCTGATCATCTTGTCGGCAGCAGACTCTATACTCTTGAGAGTATGGATTTCCTCATTGGTAAGAACTATCGTATTATTCTGGTCATCAATGTCGATTACCGGGAACTTGTTTACATTCTCGCGTATACGCTCAAGATAATGTCCTGTTCCCTTTCTGAGGGTTGCAGGAATGCAGAAGGCGGTAACCACGCCTGCGATGGTGGCATGGATGCCGGAATTGAGCATCATGTACCAGAGAACCAGTCCCACAATCACATAGAACGCCTTTGAACGGCATTTAAGTATGTTTCCAAGTACCATCACGGCTATACAGAGTACCGAAAGGAGAATGAACATCATGTCGATATGAGAAGTGTAGAAAAGCGCGATCACGATGATACCGCCAAGGTCATCTGCGACAGCAAGAGCTGCAAGGAAGATCTTGAGTCCGAGAGGAACCCTTGTCTTGAAGCTTGCGAGAACTCCGAGCGAGAATGCGATGTCAGTCGCCATAGGGATGGCGAGACCCCTCTGCATTGCAGGATCGCCCGGGCAGAGAAGATAGAATACAAGAACCGGCACGATCATGCCGCCGCATGCTCCGATGATAGGAAGAAGGGCCTTCTCACGGGTTGAAAGCTCGCCTACACGTATCTCTCTCTTGATCTCGAGACCTACAGAAAGGAAGAAGATGGCCATAAGGAAGTCGTTGATGACTGCTCCAAGGGACATTGCATGTCCGTTATGGCTGAAGAAATTGAAGTTTCCGATAGAGAAACTAACAGTATTCTGCCAGAGGCTGAAATACCATTCCTTGACTACAGGAATATTCGCACAGACAAGAGCTGCGACTGTAAAGAAGATAAGTACGGCACTTGAAGAAACATGCGCCTTGAACTTACTCAGGAAACTATAATTTACTGACTGCGTTTGTGGCATGATTATAAATTATAATAAGGTTAAACTATAGGATTATTCAAAACGGGCGCAAAAGTAGTCATTTTTTCCATACGTTGTCCTAAAAAAATGAAATAAAGCACCATCCCGTCAGGAATGGTGCCTTCAACAGTCGATTTTGATATATTTTTACTCTGCAGAGCCGGCAAGAGGAGCAGGAACATTGTACACGCGGGCAGCAAGTTCCTTGTCAAGCATGTACATTCCGTACTTGTCGCCTTCGACGGCCTCTACATTGAAGATCATATCCCTTGCAGACTCTTCTTCCTCAACCTGCTCGTCGATGAACCATACCAGGCGGTTGATTGAAGCGAAGTCACGGTCTTCGTTTGCGATTGCAGCAAGATTGTTGATCAGCGAAGTGACCTTCTTCTCATGCTCGAGGGTCTGCTTGTACATGTCAAGGACCGAGTTCCATGACGACGGAACCTCATCTATAGGAAGAAGCTCCACCTTGGCGTCTCGCGAATTGAGATAGTTCATGAAGATACGTGCATGAGCCTGCTCTTCCTGAAACTGGATATAGAACCAGTTGGCAACTCCCTTGTATCCCTTTGACTCGGCATCGAGAGACATGGCCAGATAGAGATAGGCTGACCAGAGTTCTGCATTGATCTGTGCGTTGATTGCGTTGTGTAATCTTGTGCTTAACATGGCTGATATTGTTTTAAGTTATTATTCCTTTGGCAATGCAAATATATGAAAGGAATTCCGGATTTCCAAATTTGTTTTGAATTTTTCTAAATTAAAATTCAACTGTCACACCTATCGCCGGTACGATGGTACCGCTGTACAGTTCGAGCACTTCAAGGGCATAACGCTGATCGGCGGGAAGTGCGTCAGGATTCACTATCTCTCCTGTACTCAGGTACGCGTCAGGCTGACGTATCCTGCTGAATGTAACATTCTGAAGGTCAAGGTAAAGACCGAGTGTCCACTTTCTGAAATAAAAGTCCTTGTCAACCCTCAGGTCAAGTTGCCAGTAAGGGTCAAGACGGCTGCCGTTGTATCTGGTGTAATCGTACACAGGTCGCCCGGCCGAGTCCCAGACAATCTTTCGTGAAGACTCAGCTTCATCATATGGGGTATAGGGCGCACCTCCTATGGCACTTATCTTTGCTCCCACGCTCCAATATTTCGGGAAATCATAGACCCCGCTGAGATTGATGATGAACCTGTTGTCCCAGGAGGAAGGAATGTACTCCGAATCCTTGGAACTGCTGTATTCGCTTCTGTACAGAGTTGCGGAACCGACGAGTGATAGCCTTTCAGGAATGAGCCAGCGTACCAGAAGTTCGGCACCATATGAACGTCCTCGCGCAGAAGACACGAGAAGTTCCTCACCTATGCTTCCGTAGTCAGCTCCTATACATGTAAGAGGCACATTTGTAGCTACTGAAAGCGGTATGTCATAGAACTGTTTGTAGAATCCTTCGAGACCGATGAAAAGCCTGTCCTGATACTTCCAGTCCGCGCCAAGAGCAACAGAGAGCACACTCATGAAATCAAGCTGCCTGTTTGCAAGACTACCTTCATCGTCACGGAATGCAAGAGCAGTCATCGGAGGCAGCTGATGGTAGATACCTGCGCTTGCATTGAAGGACCAGCTCTTCCATGGCATATAGGACACTGAAGCACGCGGAGACAGCTGCCTCCAGAACATCGCCGTCTTTCCGGAGAACGAACTTCCGTCCGCCCTGATTCCGGCGGAAGCATTGACCTTGCCTGTTGGCGACTTATAATCTGCCGAGGCAAAGAGCCCCCATCCGAAGATACCTGTCTCTGTCATATAGTCAAGCGGAATTCTGCGGACCGTCATCCTGTAGAGGTCGGAATCGTAATGGCGGTAATGTACATCTGCCCCTTCGCGGACTGTCCATCTACCATGATAAGATCTGTTTTCAAAACGCAGCTGTGCCTTTCCTTCAAGGGCACTGCTGCTAAGAATCATGTTTTCTTCTGACGAATCATCATTGTCAATATATTTGTTGCTTCGGTTGTTAAGATAGCTGTAGCTCAAAGTATAGGTCTGGACATTCCTTTCGGAGAAATGCTTGTATGATGCTCCGACCGTAAAGGTTTCCTGCTTGAGAAGAGGGAGATAGCTGAGGAGGTATTCGTCCCCCGCATCATCCGGGTCATCACTGAGCTTCATGTTGTCGAAGCCGGCAAGACCGATGAAGACAAGCTCATTGTTCCTGTCGATCCTGGTCTTGAACTTCACCTGGCCGTCTATGTAGTTCGGAAGCATAGGCAGACCGAGAAGCCTGAAGAGAAGCTGGAGATAGGACTGACGCACTGAAGCGATATAGGTTGTGCGTTCACCTATATGTCCGCTGGCGCTCACGCCGACCTCGGAAGCTCCTATGGTCGCCTTGAAGGCCTGCTTTTCGGGATTTCCATCCTTTAGGGTAATATCCATGACAGAGCTCAGGGCACCTCCCCTGTGGGCAGGAAAGGAACCTGTATAGAAGCTGATTTCCCTGATCAGGTCGGAATTCAGGATGCTGACAGGACCTCCTGAAGCGCCCTGGGTTGCGAAGTGGTTGATGTTGGGTATTTCGATGCCGTCTATGTAGAAGGCGTTTTCAGAAGGACCTCCGCCTCTGACTATAAGGTCGTTTCTGTAGCCGATAGGAGAATAGGAAACACCGGGATAAGAACGTACGATACGTGCAATGTCCTTGTTGGCGCCGGGTATCTTGTCTATGTCTCCTACACTGATGATCCTGACGCTTACAGGGCTCTCGATGCTTCGAAGAAACGGAGAAGGCTTCACGCTGGATGCGGCAAGCTCCGTCATGTCCTGATCCATCTCGATCTCGATGAAAGGTGTGTACGGGGTGATCCGGTATTCCGGAGTGACGACGGTCCTGTAGCCCAGCTGTATCGCGGAGAACTGAAGTATTCCCGGCTTTACCTTTTCGAGTCTGAAGGTTCCCGTGGAGTCAGCCGCAACTCCCGATCCTTCCACTCCTACAATGACTACGGCTGCATAAGGGATTCCCTCGCGGGACGCACGGTCTATCACACGACCGGTGACGGTATAGCCGTCGCTCTGTGCGGCTGCATCATGAGCCGCAGCCGCCAAGACGACGGCAAGAAATAATACAAGACGTTTCATATTCTACACTAACTGACCGCCTGGTGGAAATGCATTAATCGTGCTATTATTATCCTAAAAGTCGTAGGTATTCGGAAAGTAATTCATATATTTGCGTGTTAAAGCGTACTAAACCAACATAACCTGATGTCCGAGACTAAAGGAAATTTCAAGAAAGCCATGCGCCCGATAGATGTCTGGGGGCTGGCGTTAGGTGCAATCATCGGCTGGGGATGCTTCGTTCTTCCCGGCACGGCCTTCCTTCCGAAGGCAGGTCCTCTCGGCACCGCTATGGGCATGCTTATCGGGGCATTCCTCATCATCGTGATAGCTCTCAGCTACGGATACCTCATCCGTAAGTTCCCCGTAAGCGGAGGCGAATTCATCTACACAAAGGAAGCCATCGGCAAACGCAATGCCTTCGTATGCGGATGGGGAATGATACTGGCCTACTGGAGCCTCATACCTCTGAATGCCACAGCTCTTGCCCTTATCAGCAGGTACCTGTTCCCAGGCATAGTCCAGCAGGGATTCCTCTACGAGATTGCCGGATGGGATGTATATGCAGGCGAGGTCATACTTGCCTCTGCATTCATCACACTCATGGCCCTGATCAACATCAGAGGCATAAAGGAAGCGGCGTGGCTCCAGACCGCAATCGCCATGACTCTTGTCGGCTGCATATGCATCATCACATTCATAGTGCTGGGAACTTCCGATCTCGAGAACCTTTCTCCAGGCTTTCCTGACGGCAGAAGATGGTGGAAAGGAGTATTCAGCATAGTCGCCATGGCCCCTTGGGCCTTCATCGGCTTCGACTGCATTCCGCAAAGCGCCGAAGAATACAATTTCAGCCATAAGAAATCGACAGGAATCATGATTTCGGCCATACTTGTGGCTGCGCTCCTCTACATAGCCGTATGTACTGTGACGGCTACAGGTCTGAAGCCATGGCAGGAACTGCTCGCGGACAGGAACAACTGGCCAACAGGACATGTAGTCCGCAACACTATCGGCCTTGCCGGCATCGTGACCCTCGGCATCGCCATGTTCTGCGCCGTCGTTTCCGGAATGAACGCATTCTACATCTCGACCTCAAGGCTCATGTATGCCATGGCCAAGGAGGGAAGTCTGCCCGCATGGTTCGGACATCTTTCCCCTAAATACGGCACTCCGAAAAAGGCCATACTCTTTACCATGTGCGCCAGCCTCTTCGCCCCATGGTTCGGCAGGGAGATCCTTATCTGGATAGTCGACATGACCAGCGTAGGTGCAGCAATCGTCTTCGCCTACACGACCGCTTCAGCTGCGATACTTGCAAGGCGCAACAATGACAGGAAACAGATGTGGACTGGTATTGTCGGCTGTCTCTTCTCGCTTTTCTTCCTCTCCCTGCTTGTAATACCGGGAATGCCCGGCTATCTCTCATTCCAGAGCCGCGTGGTACTTCTTGTATGGATAGGAACCGGAGTATTGTTTTATCTTAACATCAGAAAGAGCTATGTCAAAGGACAGAACTGATTATCTTCTTGATATAAACAAGGTACTTGGACCGAAGCTGTCCAAGAAACTGCCGCGTTTTGCAGTAAACTTCCTGAAGAGACGCATACATCAGGACGAGATCAATGACTGCATAATGCATGCTGAGCATTATTGCGGGGCCGGCTTCTTCGACGAAGCGCTGAAATATGTAGGAATCAGCTACAGGATACGCGGAGAGGAGAACCTTGAGCCGGACAAAAGATATCTTTTCGTATGCAACCATCCCCTCGGAGGTCCTGAGGCCCTTATCATAGGCTCTGTATTCAGGCGGCTGTATGGACAAGGCTTCAAGGTACCGGTAAACCATATCCTTGCGAACCTGAAACCCTTGAACGAGTTCTTCGTGCCCGTAAAAGTATACAGTTCGAGACAGAGCAGAGAGCTGGGAGACCAGATAGCGGAGATGTTTCAGTCTGACTTTCAGGTGCTTGTATTTCCGGCAGGACTTTGTGCAAGAAAGATCGACGGCAAGGTTACGGAGATGCCTTGGAAGAAGATGTTCGTCACCCAGGCCAGAAAATATGAAAGGGATGTCGTTCCCATGCATATTTCCGGCTTCAACTCGAAAAGATTCTTCTTCTTCACCAAGCTCAGCATGTTCCTGAAGCTCAAGTTCAACATAGGAATGCTTTTCCTCGTGGATGAGCTTTTCAACAAGAAGGGTGAGGAATTCGTGATTACGATCGGAAAGCCTGTTCCATATACGACATTTGACAAGACAAAGAGTGACAGACAATGGGCTGCGGAAATGCAGGAACATGTAAAGACGCTCGGCGCGGACAACGGATGTCTTCCTAACATGTAAATAAAGCAGAAAATGTTACCACCTATCATAGATCCGGTAGATGTAGCCCTTCTCAAGAAGGAGCTCAATGAAAACACCTTCCTCCGCACTACAAACAGAGGAAACAACGAAATATATGTAGTGAACAACGAGAACTCGCCTAATGTGCTCAGGGAGATAGGACGCCTTCGCGAAGTGTCTTTCCGCGCAGTAGGAGGAGGAAGCGGAAAGGACTGTGATCTGGACCACTTCGACCTTGACGACAAGGCGTGCTTCCAGCTTGTGGTATGGAATCCTGAAGCTGACGAGATCATCGGCGGATACAGGTTCACAAGATGGAAGCTGGCTTCGTTCCATGAAAACGGCCAGCCATTCGTAAACACGGAACATCTGTTCGATTTCTCGCAGGAATTCATCGAGGATTATTTTCCATACTGCATAGAGATGGCAAGAGCCTTCGTACAGCCTAAATACCAGTCGGCACAGGCAGGCCGCAAGGCACTGTTCGCTCTTGACAACCTCTGGGACGGAATCGGAGGACTCGTCGCGACTGATCCAAGCGTGAAATACCTTGCAGGAAAGGTAACCATCTACAGTTCAAGTCCCGAGCTCAGCCGCAAGGCCATGATATATTATCTGGACATGTGCTTCGGAGACAGGAAGGGGCTGCTCACTTCAAAGAATCCGGAAACATGCACGCCTGAACAGGCTGAAATGTTCAAGGAACTTTTCAACGGAGCCAACTACAAGGAGAATTACCAGATACTTAACAATTACGTGAAGTCGATGGGAGACACGATCCCTCCTCTCATCCACTCATACATAGGCCTGTCGCCGACAATGAAGACCTTCGGAACTACATTCGATCCTGATTTCGGTGACTGCTATGACACAGCCATGATGATCACGATAGCTGACATCTACGAAGAGAAGAGGGCGCGTTACATAGATTCGTACGAAAGTCTTGCGAGATAGTCATAATGATCGCCTTCTGCGACTATTTCCGCACTGAATCCGTGTTCTTCCGCATGATATGCAAGGGTGTTGAAGTCGAGATAAAGCCAGTCAAAAGGTTCTCCTTCGACATCCTTGTACTGCATCTGATAGTCAAGCTGTCCGTAATAATCGTCTGCAAGGTCTATCATCAGACTTCCGTCCTCTTCTTCAAAAAGATACCGCAGATCGCTTGAATCGACATAGACACAACCTCCCGGAGCCAGAAGACGTTTCAAGGCGCCGAAGAAGGCAGAGGCATTGTCAAGAGTGCCCATGATACCGGTTCCGTTCATCAGCAGCAGGACGGTGTCGAATTTCTCGTCGAAGGAAGGGTCATAGAAATCTATCTGACGGGCGTCCACTCCCCTTTCCTTCATTACAGCCACGGATAATGGAGATATATCTATTGCAACTGCATCCTTACCCATATGCTTCAGGACCAGCGAATGGCAGCCGGCACCTGCACCGACATCAAGGATACGTCCCTTCGCCAGCTGCAGGGCAGCACGCTCCAATGCAGGCATGTCATCAAAACCTCGAAAAAGGTCTGCTACGGGAATCTCGTCGTCATCGAACATGGACGAGCGCACCACCAGGGTAGCAGCTTTTCCATTCTTATGATAATCATATATCGCAGCGCCCATCGGGTCGCCGGCAACGCTTATGATCGTCTGTCCGCTCATAGTACTTATCTCACCTTTATTATTACACGACGATATGATGTCAGGACAGGGGTTCCGTCATCGCTTATCTCGCAAATCACATGAATCGTCTTTCCTGATGCAGCCTCAGGAACAGAAATAACCGCAGATTCAGTATCGGCTCCGGATATTTCCACCTCGCCTTCCCATGTTCCCGATTCCGGCATATGCCACCATCTGAAATTCAAGGCGTCTCCGTCAGGGTCGAAGGATGCCGAGGCATCCAGGTCCAGGACCGCACCCGGAAGTGCAGTGATTTCCAGCACCTCCAGTCCCTTGCTGCGGTTCACTCTCGCTACAGGGTTCCTGTTACCCTCTCCATAAGCCGCCCAGTCCATCCTTGCAGCGAAATTATTGAATATTGCAGGATAGAAATAATTCTCGTACTTCTCTGAAATCTCGTTTGGAGCACCTGCATGGTTTGTATATGAATAAGTAACCTTGTCCATACCAAGTCCCCATTCGAAATATCCTCCCCATCCTGTCATCTCCGGTACAGAAGGATCATGAAGGCCGTTCGGAAGCACATGGAGGTATGACGGAGTGTCACCTTCCACACCCCATTTGTTCTTCGGATAGATGCTGCCGAGATTTCCGTGGTTCTGGATGTGCTCGGCATATTCGCTCCAGTTCGAGGAGCCTATGTCATTCTGGGTGAGCCATGCGCTCTCGTCCCAGAAGAACATCAGATCTTCAGACAGGTCACGTCGAAGTTCGAAGTGCGAGCTGAAAGGATAGTTGCTGTGGCGCCAGTGCCAAGGGACATCCTGATCGGTAATGGTGTAGACCCTGAACTTCCTGAGAAACTGCTTCACCTGATCTGGAGTGCGTTCCTGCTGAACCTGCCATACAGCCTGTGCAAAGGTATTGGCTCCTCCCCATGCAAGGATCCATACAGGACGCTCATCCTTCTCATCAGCGATCCTGATTATATGGTCGCTGCCTTCCGAACGATTGTTCTTTCCGATCTTGGCACGACCAAGCTCCAGGCTTCCGAGCATAGCCCTGCTTCTCATGTAGTCAGCGCTTGGCCAGTAGCCTATCATCTGCCTGTCCTGTTCATTATCCAGCGGCATGAATCTCTTCTGTCCGCTTCGCTTCATAAGATTCGGAAGGTCCTTTTCATATGCGTTTATCGTAGTGCTCAGGCTGTCCTTCCATCCGGCAGGATATGCTCGTCCGCCGCTGTTCCAGCCACCGGAGGTGATGAGTCCTTCTATTTCGAAAAGGTCAGCATGAGCCATGAGACGGATCATTGACTCCATGTCGTCAGGTTCTATGTCCCCCGGAGCAATGTCGGTAAGAACTATGATTCTCGGCTTCAGTCCCATATCAGGATCACCGGCATGGATCGATGTGCATGATGCTGCAAGAATGGATGCAGCGACAAAAAGAAGGGCTTTGAAAAGTCTCATGGTCGTATGTGATATAATTTTTGTAAATTTACAATCTAAATCCGACTAAACAACCTCTTTATGAAAACTTTGAACATTCTTATGGCAGGAATCTGCCTTCTTGCCGCAATTTCATGCAATCAGACCTCAAGGACAGCAGATGCAGGATCATCCGGATATGAAAATGCAGTAATCGAGAACATGATGACACGCAGAAGCATCCGTCAGTACAAGGACGGTCCTGTTGCCAGGGAGACAATGATGAAAATCATGGAATGCGGAATCAACGCTCCGAGCGGTCAGAACAAGCAGTCCTGGGAAATCCGTGTCGTGGACAATCCTGAAGTGATGGCTGAGATAATTGACCTTATGGCTGCTGCAAACCCTCAGGCCGACAAGGGTATGATCAAGGGATGCTTCAGGAATGCCCCTACCATGGTCTTCATCGCAAATGATCCCGGATATGACTTTTCAGTAATAGACTGCGGCCTCCTGTCGCAGAACATCATGCTCTCAGGATGGTCGCTTGGCGTAGGCTCTGTCTGCCTCGGAAGCCCTGTTAGGTTCCTTCGCAATTCACCTGAGGCAATCGCAAAGCTCGGATTCAGCCCGGGTTACACTCCGGTAATCTGCATCGGCATGGGATACCCTGCCGAAAGTCCCGAGGCCAAGCCTCGCGACTTCGGCAAAGTCCAGTTCGTGGATTAGTTACTTCAGCAGTTCAGCTACAGCTGCCATATCGACCTTGTCGCGGGAGTAAGCCTGCGGGAAAGACAGGCCTTCGCCCAGAATTTCAAAATTCAGGGCGGAGGCCGCTTCGTTGAGAAGCCTTACGCTGGCTCCTGCCCAGGTATATGAGCCGAAGGCATAGAAACGCCTGCCCTTGATCAGTCGTGACTGGAGAGCCTTCATGAATGTTTCCACAGGAGGGTAGATGCCGTTGTTGTATGTAGGCGAACCGACAACGATCGTGTCATATTTGAAGACATCGCGAAGGGCGCCTGAAACCCCGAGTTCACCGGCATTGTTGCCGGCAAGGTCATGGACCGAATAAGGTACACCCAACGCCTCAAGCTCCATAGCAAGGGCATCTGCGGCTGCCGCAGTGTTTCCGTACATGGATCCGTAGACGATGCATACTCCCCTTTCTGTCTCATAACGGCTCATCTTGTCGTAGAGGGACACGACCTGAGGGATATTCTTTTCCCATACAGGACCGTGGGTACTGCATATCCTCTTGATCTCCAGACCGCTGAGTCTCTTAAGAGCTGACTGTACGGGATTTCCGTATTTACCGACAATGTTCGAATAATATCTCATCATCTCATCTCTGAACTCGTCGAATGTACCCTCGCTGTCAACGACATCATCGTCGATGGAACCGAAGGTTCCGAATGCATCACCCGAGAACAGGGTACCTTCTTCCTCTAGCCATGTGACCATGGTCTCAGGCCAATGGACCATCGGTATCATATGGAAACGGAGAGAGCATGAACCGAGATCCAATGACTCGCCTTCTCCCATTACAGTCACCCTTTCCTGCGGGACGGCGTAATAGCCGGAAAGCATCGGAACTGTCTTGGAATTTGCGACGATCTTCAAGTCCGGATATCTCTCCAGCATGAGGGAGATCAGAGACGAATGGTCCGGTTCCATGTGGTTGACCACAAGATAGTCAATCGCCCTGCCCTCAAGGGCCTCATCAATGTTTGCGAGATATTCTTCCTCAAAACCTGATTCGACGGTATCTATCAATGCGACCTTTTCGTCTTTGACAATATATGAATTATAACTCACACCAACAGGAAGAGGCCAAAGTCCCTCGAAAAGGACCTTATCATCGTCGTTCACTCCCACATAAAACAATCTATCGCTTATCTTCTTCATATGAATATAATATTTTTAACTATACATCATTTTGTTCCGGTCTGAGTGCCGGCTATACAAGGAATACTACAAAACCGATTCCCGACAGAAGGGAAAATGCAAATGCCGCCCACTCCGGCTTCCTGATGAAGAACGCAGGAAGAGAAAGCACATAAAGGAAATGCCATATATCGAACATCCTCAGCGAGGCATAGACCGTCATGAAAAGCCATCCGGCCACATTCATCAGCAGGATGAAGGTACGCCTGTCGCAATCAGCCTTTGCTCCGACACATATGAAACCGGAAGCAAGAGCAGGAAAGATCATCGGCCATCCACCGAAAGAATGCGAGCATACATAATATGAACCCGCCACGCCCAGAAGTCCGAAAAGGAGAAAGACATAGAGGATACCCCTGCCTCGGCTGACGAAGGCTGTATGTCTGACCGCACGGACGATCATATATCCTAAGACAATCAGTATCAGAGGCTCCATCAGCAGAAGGGTACCGAAGCTGAAATACAGCATTGCCAGGCCGCAGACGATTGTCAGAACCAGAGAAACATTCTTTATCTTATTGTCTGTATTCTCCTTGGATGATACGGAATACATATGCAGGAAGGTCACGGCAAGCAGGAGAAAGACAGCAGTCTTCCAATCGACGTGATATCCGGCAGCTGCCAGGGCGATTCCCATGACGGGACCTGAAAGCGACAATGGAAGTGTTCTGAACAGATTACTCATTCCGACCAGTCTTTAAAGGCATCCATTATCACTGTAGGACGGCCGTCCTCAGTAAAGGCTCCGAGCTTGTACTGGGACGGCTTGCACTCAGGTTCCCAGTAGAAGACTCCCTTGCAGCGTCCGTTTGTCTCGTTGATGGATTCGCGGATCACGCGTGCAAGCTGCAGGCGTCCCCTTTCAAGCCTTGCAGGGTCATTTTCGTCTACATAGAAGCCTGTCTCCACGATCATTATGTCGCTGCCGAACTTCTCGCTCACATAGCGGATGTTCTCGATACAGTCGGTGATCGTCTGGTCCTCATCAGTCCTGAATCCTCCGTCGAGAGCCCAGTATGGATAGAGGGACATGCCTATCATATCCCATTTGGCGCCGTTGTCCCTCAGGACTCCCAGGTTGAAGTCATAAAGATCCTTGTCAAAGCCATTGTCAAGATGGACCATCACGATGGCATCAGGAAAGACACTCTTGCAGGCATCATAGCCTGTTGCAAAGAAGCCCGCGTACTGCTCGGGATTGTTCACTACATGTCCCATCGATTCGATGATGGTGGTATTGCCGTTCTCATCCAGCTCCGGCCAGCCATGCTCATTGGACTTCACGGTCCAGAGGAAACCGTTTCTGGTCTCGTTTCCTACCTGTATCCATTTAGGTTCTATACCATTGTCCTTAAGCATTGTAAGCACATCTACAGTATGAGCTCTGAGATCTTCCTTCATCTGCTCGTAACTATGACCGCTCCATGAAGCAGGGATGTTCTGCTTCTGAGGATCAGCCCACCAGTCGCTGTAATGGAAGTCAAGAAGGATCTCCATTCCCAGAGCCTTGGCTCTCATGCATTTAACAAGAAGATCTTCCTTTCCGCACCAGTTTCCATGTCTTGAAGGATCTACCCAGACACGGTGGCGTACGGCGTTAAGTCCAAGGTCCTTCATAAGGGCGGTACATTCCATTTCCTGACCTTCCTTATTGTAGAACTTGTAGCCTTTGGCTTCATATTCGGTACACCATCCTATGTCTGCACCGAGCCAGAATTCAGGTTCTTCCTGCTTTGGAGCGCATGCGGACAATACCAGCAGCGCTAGAAGCATTATTTTGCGTGTCATATAATTTACTATCTATCAATACTTTAGCTCCATAGCCTGCCGCCCCGGGGCGGCAGGCTATTCGTTTAATCAGCTGAAAACCAGCAACATAGGCACCTTCATGAATGCGCTGCTGACTGAAGGACTTCCGTCAGGGTCGGATGAGTATGGATTATGTCCTTGAACTCATCCAGCGTTGCATGGCGGCTGATCAGCGCACAGGCTTCCTGGACTATGTCCGAGGCATGCGGACCATAAAGATGGCAGCCCAGGATGGTACCCGGTGTGCAGACAGTCTCCTGACCCTCTTTTGGTTCCGCAGCAACAACCAGCTTGCAGAATCCGTCTGTCTCGCCCATCGTGACAGCTTTTCCGTTTGCACGGAAAAACGACTTCAGACACTTGACTGCAATTCCTTTCTCCTTGCATTCATCTTCGGTCATTCCAACACTTGCAGCTTCAGGAGAGGTAAAGACAGCTGCCGGCATGACACTGAGGTCGATGCCGTTCTCCTGACCCATGATATGGTCAAGGGCAACGATGCCCTGGAAGGTAGCGGCATGAGCCAGCATCATCTTACCGTTTATGTCTCCTACAGCGTAGATATGCGGAATATTAGTCTGCATGGTCCTGTCATCTACAAGGATTCCTCGAGGCGTGAAATCCATACCGATCTCAGCAAGATTTAGGGAGGCGACATTCGCCTTTCTGCCCACTGCCATCAGCACCTTGTCGGCTTCGACTGTCTCTTCCTTGCCCTTGCGGACATATGTCACCTTATAGCATCCGCTGCTGTCCTGAGCAATGCCGGTAACCTGAGCCTGAGTCTCGACAGCGATTCCGCGCTTTACAAGACTCTGCTTCAGCCTCTTAGCGAGATCGGTATCAAAACGAGGGAGGATATCCTTGCAGTATTCCAGGACGGTCACTTCACTTCCGAAACTTCTGAATACCGAGGCGAATTCAAGGCCTATGACACCTCCACCTATGATACAGAGCCTCTGAGGCACCTCTTCCAGATCCAAGATCTCCTTGGATGTCAATATGCCAGGAAGGTCTGCTCCGGGAACAGGCAGAGAAGCTGATACTGAACCTGTTGCTATGATAATGTAATCTGCTGTAAAGACTGCCACGTCGCCTTGCTCCCCGCAATGACATTTCTGTGTCAGGTCAACGATTACAGTATGTGAATCCTTGAATGAAGCCTTGCCACGCACGAGAGTGATGTTCTTATGTCCGAGAAGCCCTTCGACACCCCCTCTGAGCTGCTCCACGACAGCGTTCTTTCTGGCAGTCACTGACTTGAAGTCGAAGCTATAGTCAAGACCTGTGATACCGAAGGTCCCAGCCTCACGGAGTCCATTGAGGACCTCTGCGTTCTTGCAGAAGGACTTTGTCGGGATACAGCCCTCGTTAAGGCAAGTGCCGCCCACATGACCGGACTCGATCAGGACGACCTCAACACCCCTTCTGGCAGCCAGCAGAGCGGTCTCATATCCGCCCGGTCCTGCACCTATTATTATGATCTTCATCTTCAAACAAAGTTATTTAAACTGTTAATTTACAATCACTTATCCGATTAGCCTGCATCCCCGGGGCGGCAGGCTAATCGGGTAAGTTGCTGGATATCTGAGAGTTAACCAAAACTATGACTGGTTCATGTCACGATAGCGGAGAACAGGCTGGCGGGCAGCAGTGGTCTCGTCAAGACGGCGCACAGGAGTAGTGTGCGGAGCAGTCTTGAGGGACTCCGGATCGGAAGCAGCCTCGTCAGCGATATGTCTCATTATCTCTATGAATCCGTCCAGGGTCTCCTTCGACTCTGTCTCGGTAGGCTCTATCATTATCGCCTGATGGAAGAGCAGAGGGAAATATATGGTCGGAGCATGGAAGCCGTAATCCAGAAGCCTCTTGGCAACGTCAAGGGTAGTCACGCCGGATGACTTGTCCTTAAGACCGTCAAACACGAACTCATGCTTGCAGACCGATGGGATCGGGAGTTCGAAGCAGTCCTTGAGCGACTCCTTGATATAGTTCGCACCAAGCACAGACAGAGGTCCGACCATCTTTACATTCTGCTTTCCGAGCATCAGGATATATGTGTATGCCCTCAGAAGCACTCCGAAATTACCCATGAAGCCGGAGATGCGTCCGCATGGTTCTCCCTCAGAATCTACGATATGGTAGAAGCCGAGTTCATCACTGACTACCTTAGGCACAGGCAGATGCTTGGCAAGATGGGCTGCAACGCCTACAGGACCTGCGCCGGGGCCACCGCCTCCGTGAGGAGTAGAGAAGGTCTTGTGGAGATTGAGATGGAGAACATCGAAGCCCATGTCGCCAGGACGTACGACACCTACGAGCGGGTTCATGTTGGCACCGTCGTAGTAAAGCAGACCGCCGCACTCATGGACAAGGGCAGCAATCTCCCTGATATCCTTCTCGAAAAGTCCGAGCGTATTAGGGTTGGTCATCATGATTCCGGCAATAGTATCGTCAAGCAGAGGCTTGAGATCCTCGACATCCACAAGTCCGTTAGGCTTTGACTTCACCTGCACGATCTCAAGGCCGCAGACAGCTGCTGAAGCCGGATTGGTACCGTGGGCACTGTCCGGAACGATGATGCGTGTACGCTTGTCGTCACCCCTGGACATGTGGTACTGGCGGATGACCATGAGGCCTGTGAGCTCGCCGTGGGCTCCTGCAAAAGGATTGAGGGTGAATTCCGCCATTCCGGTAATCGCGGACAGGGCCTTTGCAAGATGGTCATATATCCAGAGCGCGCCCTGCACCGTAGACTCCGGCTGGAGAGGGTGAAGGCCGGCAAATCCGGGATGCGCCGCGATCTCTTCATTTATCTTAGGGTTGTACTTCATGGTACAGCTTCCGAGAGGATAGAATCCGGAATCCACACCGAAGTTCATCTGCGAGAGATTCGTATAATGTCTTACCACATCCAGCTCGCTTACCTGAGGCAAGGACGGTTCGTCAGAACGAAGCAGGCCTGCAGGCAGGTCCGAAAGGGTTGACTCCCACTTGCGGGAAGGAAGTGAATATCCCTGTCTTCCTTCCTTGGAAAGATCAAAGATCAGTTTATCGTAATATTTCATCGCTGCTCCTCCTCATCGTTTCCACGTCGCAATGACGCGATAAGATTGACCACATAATCCACATCCTCCCTTGCGATCCTTTCGGTAGCACAGAAGTTCACAAGACCGGGCTCTACCTCGACAGCTCCGAAGAATCCCTTTTCAAGAAGGGCCTGCTGCAGTTCTTCTGCAGGTATGAGTGACTTCAAGGTAAACTCCTTGAGGAAAGGCTTGTCGAAAGCCTTCTCGAAGAGACCGGTAGAAAGCAGGCTGTCATGGAGGTAATGTGCTGCTCCGTAACTGAGTTCATTGACCTCACGAAGACCCTTAGGACCCATGAGGGACATGTATACAGTAACATAGAGGGCCATCAGTGACTGGTTCGAACAGATGTTGCTGGTCGCCTTTTCACGACGGATATGCTGTTCGCGGGCCTGAAGCGTCAGGACATATGCACGCTTTCCGTCCACATCCTTGGTCGCACCGACGATACGTCCCGGAAGCTTGCGGACATGGTCCTTCCTGCATGCGAGGAAACCGACATACGGGCCGCCGAAGCACATAGGTACGCCGAGAGTCTGCGAATCGCCGCATACGACATCCGCACCCCACTCGCCCGGAGTCCTGATGACAGCCAGCGACGACGGGTCGGAATAGACCATGAACAGACCCTTCTGTGCATGGACGGCATCAGCGAAGCCGGTGAAATCCTCGATAATTCCATATTTGTTTATTCCCGGCACGAGCACACCGGCCACATCGCCGGCCGCAAGCTCGGCCGCCAATGCGCCGTACGAAGTCTGACCGTCCTGGCATGGGATCATGGTGATATCGACGCCGTTGAACTTTGCGTATGTCCTTACTACATTCACGACATACGGGAGAAGACCCTCCGAAAGAAGCACGCGGGTCTTCTTCTTTGTAGCCGCCATCGCCATCATCATAGCCTCCGCAGCAGCGGTAGCACCGTCGTACATCGAGGCATTCGTACAATCCATGCCCGTCAGTTCGGTAATCATGGACTGGTACTCGAAGATATAGCGGAGCGTACCCTGCGACACCTCGGGCTGATATGGAGTATAGGCCGTCAGGAATTCAGAACGTGATATGATGTGAGGGATCACCGCAGGAGCATAATGGTCATAAGCACCAAGGCCACAGAGACATACGGTCTTCTGATTGAGCGAAGCCAGATTGTCGAAATACTGTCGCACCTCATCTTCCGACATTGCGTCGTAAAGGTCGAACTCATCACGGTAGATGACATCCTGAGGCACATCGGAGTAGAGTTCCTCAAGGGACCCTACTCCGATTCTGTCCAGCATCTGGCGTATGTCATCTTCCGTATGTGGAAAATAAGCGAAAGCCATAGGCGTAAAGTTTACTCGTTAGCACACATTTCTTCGTAAGCCGCTGCATCCATGAGGTTCTCGAGCTCTGAAGGATCGCTCATCTCAACCTTCATGATCCAGTTTGCGAACGCATCCTGATTGAGAAGCTCAGGAGCATCTTCGAGCTCCTCGTTGATCTCCACGACCGTACCTGAAACAGGGCTGAAAAGGTCGCTGGCAGCCTTCACGCTCTCGACTGCACCGAACTCATCACCTGCATTCACCTCGTCATCAACCTCAGGCATGTCTACATAGGAGAGATCTCCCATCGCATGCTGAGCGAAGTCTGTGATACCTACGATAGCAACATTGCCGTCAACCTTTACCCATTCGTGTGACTCGCTGTAATAGAGTCCTTCAACTGTCTTTGCCATAATATGTTATTTTTTATAGTTTGTTTCATAAAAACGCTTCTTGGTGACGATGCCCGGAAAGACCTTCTTGCGGATACGGATCTCCACCTGGGTTCCAAGCTCGGTATATGCCTTGTCGACCATTGCCACACAGACGCTGCGGTCAGTGGAAATCGAACGGTAGCCGGTGGTCACGACACCGACCTGAACTCCCTCGACCTCAACAGGATAGCCCGCACGAGGAATCGCCTTGTCCTGGAGTTCGATGCCTACGATCTTCCTCGAAAGGCCTGCCTCCTTCTGGACAGCAAGTGCATCGCGGCCGATGAATTCCTTGTCCTTTATCTTTGCGAACATGCCGAGACCTGCTTCGAGAGGGGTGATCTCGTCACTGAGTTCATGGCCATAAAGCGGAAGTCCTGCCTCAAAGCGGAGGGTGTCACGGCATCCGAGGCCGCATGGGGTCACGCCGGCAGCGAGAAGGATGTCCCATATTTCATTGACCGCCTCGTGCGTGCAATAGATCTCGAATCCGTCTTCGCCGGTATAGCCGGTACGGCTCACGACCATCCTCGCACCCTTCCAGGCTGCTTCATAATATGTATAGAATCCAAGCTCTGCCGCAGGAGCAAGCCCGAGAGTCTCTACTGCAAACTTCTCGGCCTCAGGGCCCTGGAGAGCGATTTCTCCCCATGAATCTGAAGCATTGACCACCTCTACATCAAAGCCATCCTTCTGGGCACAGATCCACTCATAGTCCTTGGCGATATTTGAAGCATTCACGACAAGAAGGTACTTGTCCGGCTGATACTCCTTATATACGAGGAGGTCATCCACGACCGTACCATTCGGATAAAGAAGCATACCGTAAAGAATCTTTCCTTCAGGAATACCCGTAATATTGTTTGAGAAGATATGGTTCACGAACTTTTCCGCATCAGGGCCGCTCACGAAGATCTCACCCATATGGGATACATCGAACATTCCTGCATGATGGCGGACAGCGTTGTGCTCGTCAGTGATATTCGTATACTGGATAGGCATAATGAAGCCTCCGAACGGGCTCATGAGCGCGTTCAAGGCTACATGCTTGTCATAAAGACAGGTCTTCAACAGATTCTCTTCCATATTCTATTTATTATAATTGTATCTCATAATCCCGTTCCGCTTCGGAGCTGATCTTCTCGACATCCTCGTCCGCAAGGATTACCGTCTCATCCGTAAAGTATCGGACGATGTAATCCTCCAGTTCCTCCACAGATCCGATGACAGACGGATCCAGCCGGTCGGAAAGGTTGGCTACCCTCTGTCTTACCGAAGCGATCCCGTGTCTTTCAAGCTTCTCCACCGGTGGACGGATCGAAGTCTCCAGGGCATCGAAATCGACCGAATAGAGCAGTGTGCCGTGGACTATGCTCCTGTCCGGAAGCATATGGAAGGCGTTGCCGCTGACCTTGCGGTCCCCTACCATCACATCGTTCCGTCCAGACTTGCTGGCATCAAGTCCAAGAGTCCGCAGACAGTCTGTCAATGAATCCAGATATCTCCCGAATACTTCGGACACATCTCCTCTGCGGGAAATATAGGAAATCATGATGTTTCCCTTGTCCGAGTATACACAACCTCCCCCGCTCCTGCGTCTTACGACCTTTACGCCATGATCCCTGCAATAGTCCAGATTGACCTCAGCCTCAAGGTCCTGATTCCTTCCGATGATGACCGTCGGATCCACCCTCCACACGAAAAACGCCTCACCCTCGACATGCTCCGCCACATATTCTTCCATGGCGAGATAAAAGGCCAGACTGTGCTCTTCGGCCCGTGGTAAAACAACGTTCTTCATTTCCGGCTTCTAAAATCTTCCAAATTTAGTAAAAATTTGAGTCAAACAGCATAAGATTCCGGCACTTTTTGTGCTATGGGTGGGAAAAACGAGATTGAAATGAGAAAGAGTTCAGAAAAGAAGGCTGGCAGAAGCCTTGACATGAGAAGCATCTTCAGGGTGATGATGGAGGAAGGATACTATCCCATCTACGAAAGGACACACATCGTCTTCGGGCTTGATGACAATCTTGCCGTACTTGAATATGAGGAAGGCGTCCTGTCTGTAAGGCTCTTCTTTTCAATAGAGCAGGAGAGTTACCCACTATTTCTTGAAGCAGCCAACCAGACGATGCTGAAGGCATTTTCTGTCAAGCCTGTCGTTCTGGACGACCTGAAGAACCTCATGTTCAGCTGCGAGGTCCTCTGTGACACAGTCCGCGAATTCAGGAAATTCCTGCCAAGAACGGTAGAGCTCCTTAGAGAATCCCTTACGCAGCACAGGTCCGAGATGAAGAAGCTTCTCCTTGTCGAGGAAAGCTCTTCAAAGACGATTCCTGCCACGGACGACTACTCGTCCATGGCAGGAATCCATAAGTCACACAAGGTCGTGTCCTAGTTCTGATGTGCAGGTCTGAGGAGGTCAAGAACGACCTTCACTGGGTTGAATGTTGCAAGAGGAACTTCAACGAACAGAGTGTTCCAGTTGCTCATCGCACCGTTCCAGAGTCCAGGAAGCTCGAGCGCCTTGAGCTCGCGTCCCTGATAGCTCTTCGAGCTGATGAAGCCTGCATCCTCGTCCACATACTTCAGAAGGTCGAAGCTCTCGCCCTTATAGTCGTGGAGACAGCATACGATGTCTACAGGATTGAAGTGCGTAGCAGATGCAAGAGCGTTGCGTGCATGGTCGTCTGACATGTTGATCTGTACGCTCTCAAGGACCTGGAGAGATGTCGATCCGTCCTTCTCGGCAATGATGAAAGGACCGCCGCCTGGCTCGCCCTGGTTCTTCACCATTCCGGCAACGCGGACAGGACGGTTGAGCTTCGCACGGAGTGCCTCGACCCTCTTCTTCGGAGTCTCGGCCTTCGGCATTTCGACGCAGAGCACATTATAAAGGAAGGCCTCTATATCGTCGCAGAGCGACACAGCCTCAGGAGTAGCGCAAAGGTCGTCATATACAGGATCATAACCAGGAACACCTACAGTAGTGTTTCTTGATCCCATCAGAGGATTGCATACGATATCGAGCTCGCGGAGATAGCCATGAAGGGTATCACGAAGCTCAAGAGCCTTTCCGAGAAGTACCTTCTTCCATACAGCTGTCTCAGGAAGGAGTCTTTCATTGGCAACGTTGTCGATGTTCTTGATGGAAACCACCTCTTCCTCAAGCTTGTTGAGATTGTAGATGAGGGCACCGTGACCTGCAGGACGGAAAAGAAGAGAATCGGTCTCGGTCCTGAAAGGCTTGTTCTCAACGTCTACTGCAACCGTATCCGTAGCCTTGTCCTGGAATGTGAAGGTGATGTTGTACTTAACTCCATATTTTGCCTCATACGCTTCCTTGACCTCTGCATATGCCTCTTCGAAAAGATGCTGATGCTCTGGAGAGATAGTCACGACAAGATTTGCGGTTCCATCTTCATTCCTCATATAGTTCTGAGCCTCGACAAGATGTTCCGCAAAAGCGGTACGGATCTCTCCGTCTGTATACTTATGGAACTTGAGGACTCCCTTAGGCTTCGAACCGTATCCGAGTCCCTCGTCAGTAAGGGTCTTCGCAAGGACATCCTGTCTGTATTCAGGACATCTGCAGGTCTTCTCACCGAAAAGTTCAGGCGTATAGAAGGCGAACTCGCCGATCTTGTCGACGAACTTTGCTGCAGGAGCGTCATCAGCAAGTTCCTTTCCTGCCTTGAGCGCGTCAAGACCGCTGAAAAGGTCCTTGAACATACGTGATGCCGCACCGGATGCAGGTACGAACTTGCACTTTCCGTTGATTGTCGCACCTTCATAATACTTAGCGGCAGCCTCTACAGCAGCCTCGTCAAGTACCTGGATGCCTCTTTCAGGAGTTGCAGGAGCGACGATCTTCATCCAAGGGAAACCTTTCTTGAAGCGTTCAACCTGCTCCTCTACTGTCTGCACAGACGAACCCCTCTGTTCGATCTGGGCGATATCTTCTTTTGTAAACATATGGTTATTAGTAATTTATATAGTTATTCAACATATATTTCCCTGCGGTACTGGTACTCCGAACGAAGTTTCTCGAACTTGTCCGGTTCCATTCGGAATCTGAAATCGTCCGTAAATATAGGATAATTATATTGGAAAACAGCGGCTATCTGTCCATGATTTTTTCCATGAAGATCAAGAAGCACCGGTTCATGGTCCGGCTCATCATCAGGAAAGAAATCATAGAGGGCCTCGATTCCGAAATGGCTGGCAACAGCCCGTACGGCCATGGCCGTACCCATCTGTTTGCCCTGGTATGAATATCCTGCGATATGCGGCGTCGCAATGTCCACGGCATCCACGAGATCCACATCCACATTCGGCTCATTGTTCCATGTGTCGATCACGGCGGCACCTAGCTTCGGCATCGCGACCTTGAGTGCAGCTTCATCCATCACTTCCCCCCTGGCCGCATTTATGAAGATCGAGCCCGGCTGCATCAATGCGAAGAATGCCTCGTCGGCCATATTCCGTGTAGTCTCGTTCAAAGGCACATGCATGGTTACAACCTGTGAGTTCTCAAGCAGGTGTTCCAGAGAGCAGAAACCCTCCGGTCCCTCAGCCTCGGCACGCGGAGGATCATATCTGAGCACATTGAAACCAAGGTATCCGGCCATCTTCTCAACCTTCTTTCCCACATTGCCGACACCGACGATTCCGATCGTACCGCCGTCGATCTTGATCCCCTTGCGTGCAGCCACGCCATAAAGGGCCGAAAATACATACTGCATGACACCCCCGGCGTTGCATCCGGCCGCATTCTGCACCTCGATTCCATGGCTGTTGCAGTAGCCGAAGTCCACATGGTCCGTTCCTATCGTCGCAGTGGCGATCAGCTTCACCGACGAACCTTCCAGAAGGTCGGCATTGCACCTTGTCCGCGTACGCAGTATCAGTGCATCCGCATCCCTTACATCATCGGAAGTGATTTCAGTTCCCTTCTTGTACACTACCTCCCCATAAGGTTCAAGAACCCCCTTGAGGAAAGGCACGTCCATATCTGCAACTATCTTCATATATATGTGTTTATTTCAATACAAGTGCCCTGATGAGAGGGGTCTTCAGACCGTCACGTACAAGCAGAGGATCCTTTTCCAGGATCTCGTTCATCTTCCGGACCAGGATATCCCTCTGGAAATACAGCTGATTCCTGACGACCGACGAACTTATGGTACAGTAAAGTATCCCGTCGCGGAAGAAACGGTCGAGGGTGTAGCGCGAGGCACCCGAGACCTCATCCCACGCCTCGAAAACGCGCTGCCGGTTGAATCCGGCAGTGAGCTTCATCTCGCGGATGTACAGTCCGATCAGTTCCTCCATGCCCTGGGCATCCTTACGCCCTATCCTGTTTCCTCCCGCCATGTCAGATCCTGCTGAATGTACCGGCAACTGTCTCGAAGTATGCCCTGTCCTGGGTAAGTCCGTCGACAATGCCCGCCATGCGTACCTTGTTGCTGTCCGTTATGAATATCTGCCCGAAATCATTGCTCGCCACCATCTGGAGAAGATTCGAGATCCTGCCCATGTCAAGTTTGTCGAACACATCGTCCAGAAGGAGGATAGGTGCGAAACCGTAATTCTTCTTCATTATCTCATATTGTGCGAACTTCAATGACACAAGAAACGATTTCTGCTGACCCTGGGAGCCGTGACGGCGTATCGGATGACCGTTCATCGTGAAGATGAAATCATCCCTCTGTATACCTGAAGTAGTATATCTCATTATCCTGTCCTTGTCGAATGAGGCCGCAAGAATCTGGTCAAGCCCCGCCTTCGAAAGTTCGGACTCATATTCGATATCGACCTGTTCCGTACCTCCTGAAAGAGTCCTGTAGTATTCGGCGACGATCGGTCTGAGGTCTTCTATAAACCGTTTCCTCGCCTGGAACACAGGTTCTGCAAGAGCCGACATCCTCATGTCGATCACCTCGAGAAGGGACCTGTCGACCTCCATGTCCTTGAGCATCCTGTTGCGTTGGAGAAGAAGCCTGTTGTACTGCTGAAGGGCAGAAAGATACTCCCTGTCCATCTGGGAGAGCACCGCATTAACGAATTTTCTGCGTTCGTCCCCTGATTCGCTCACCATGGATATGTCTGCCGGCGATACCATGACTATCGGAAGAACGCCCACATGCTCGGACACCTTGGAGTAGGGTTTGTCGTCACGTCGCATCTTCTTTTCGCCTTTGGAAGTCATCTTCAGGGAAAAACGGCTTGATATTCCCTTTTCCATACGGTAGGTGCCGGAAAGGCTGAATTCCTCGGTACCGTATCTGAAATTGAACTTGTCCGAAGATGCGAAGGCGCTTTTAGTCATTGAAAGATAATAGATTGCATCAAGAAGGTTGGTCTTTCCTTCACCGTTGTTGCCGCTGATGCAGTTTATGTTCGGAGAGAATTCCAGTTCCTGAAGCTCTATGTTCCTGAAATCCGATATGACTATTTTTTCTAGTACGGGCATAATCTTTCTGATATCAAGGCAAAGATAACCATTTTTATTGGGAGTTTGGACATTTTTTTCTAAATTTGCCGCCTGTTTGTGCGTAGAGCACACTTAACACATTATCAGACAAATTAAAATCAATTAAATATGGCTAAAGAAATCAAAAATGAAAATGCCGAAGCAGTAGTTGAGGCGGTTTCAAAGACAGAAAAATTCTTCCAGGAAAACGGAAAGACGCTTTCCATAATCTGCGTCGCTTTCCTCGTCGTATGCGTTGCAGCCTTCTGCTGGTTCAAGTTCGCTTACCAGCCTAAGGTTGCCGAGGCACAGGGTCAGATGGCATATGCAGAGCAGAGTTTCCGCAGCGGTGACTATGAGGTTGCACTTAACGGTGACGGCAACACCCTCGGTTTCGTACAGATCATCGACGAGTACGGCAAGAAGGCAGGAAAGGCGGTTTATTTCTATGCTGGCGTATGCGAACTTCAGCTCGGCGAGTGGGAGCAGGCTATCAAGTACCTCAAGGCATACAATGGAAAGGACACGATACTTTCTGCACGTGCTGCGGCATGTATCGGTGACGCATACGTAGGTCTCGAGGATTACAAGACAGCTCTCGGATATTTCGAGAAGGCAGCCTCTGCCGCAGACAACGTATACACTGCAGGTTACCTCCTCAAGGCAGGTATCGTAGCTGAGGAGCTCGGTGACAACGCAAAGGCACTCGAGTACTACAATGTCATCCTTGACCAGTATCCGCAGTCTATGGAGGCATACGACGTTGACAAGTATATCGGTAGAATCGAAAACAAGTAATCATGGGAAGAGCGTTTGAGTTCAGAAAGGAACGTAAGTTCAAGAGATGGGGACACATGGCCCGTGTCTTCACCAAGATCGGAAAGGAAATAACAATCGCTGTAAAGCAGGGTGGTCCGGATGTAACAGGTAACCCTCGTCTTCGTGCGCTTATCCAGACAGCACGAAGCGAGAACATGCCTAAGGACAACATAGAGCGCGCAATCAAGAGGGCGACCGACAAGGATCAGGCAGATTACAAGGAGGTTGTATTCGAGGGTTACGGTCCTCACGGCATCGCAGTACTCGTAGAGGCTGCTACAGACAACAATAACCGTACTGTCGCTAACGTACGTTCATATTTCACAAAGAGCGGCGGATCTCTCGGTACATCAGGAAGCGTAGACTACATGTTCGACCGCAAGTGCATGTTCCGCATGAAGTCTGCAAACCCATACGACCTTGAAGAGCTCGAGCTTGAGCTCATCGACTACGGCGTGGAGGAGATCTTCGAGGAGGAGAACGAGAACGAAGAGATGGAAATCGTTCTTTACGGTGAGTTCACAGCATTCAACGGCATCCAGAAGTGGATCGAGGACAACGGCTATGAGCTTATCGCTGCAGAGTTCACCCGTCTCCCTAACGTTGACCTCAAGGTCCTTGAGGGTGAAGCAAAGGCAGATGTAGAGAAGCTCATCGAGCGTATCGAGGAGGATGACGACGTACAGAACGTTTACACTACAATGCAGCCGTAAGCATTGCAAAATAACAGACAGGACCGATGGCACGCCGATGCCATCGGTCTTTTTTTTGTACATGAATTGATAGAGTGGAAAAAAATGTTATCTTTGTGGGGTTAACGCATAATGAAACAAACTTATTCTATTATAACATGAGCATTCAACAGGAAAAGATCAAGGAGCTTGTAGAGCGTCGCGCAACTGCCAGAATGGGCGGTGGTCAGAAAAGGATCGATGCGCAGCACGCTAAAGGAAAGCTTACGGCACGCGAAAGACTCGCGATGCTTCTTGACGAAGGCAGCTTTGAAGAATTCGACATGTTCGTACAGCACCGCTGCACAAACTTCGGAATGGAAAAGACAAAATTTGACGGAGACGGCGTCGTGACCGGAATGGGAACCATCGACGGTCGTCTCGTATATGTTTCCGCACAGGATTTCACCGTGAGCGGAGGCTCTATGTCCGAGACCATGGCAATGAAGATAAGCAAGGTGATGGACATGGCGGTGAGGAACGGAGCCCCTTTCATCGGACTGAACGACTCGGGCGGAGCCCGTATCCAGGAAGGAATATGTTCTCTCGCAGGATATGGTGAAATCTTCGAAAGGAACATCCTCGCTTCCGGAGTAGTCCCTCAGATTTCAGGTATCTTCGGTCCATGCGCTGGCGGAGCTGTATACTCCCCTGCCCTTACCGACTTCACAGTCATGATCAAGGACACCTCATACATGTTCCTGACCGGTCCTGGAGTTGTAAAGACAGTTACAGGTGAAGAAGTGACCCAGGAAGAACTTGGTGGAGCCAGCGTCCACGCGACAAAGAGCGGTGTGGCTCATTTTGCCGCAGACAGCGAAGAGGAAGGCATCCTCACAATCCGCGAACTCATCGGATTCATGCCTTCGAACAACAGGGAGGAGGCACCTTTCGTAGAGACCAATGACCCTGCAGGCCGCGTTGACGATGCTCTGAACGACATAATCCCAGACAATCCGAACAAGGCATATGACATGTACCAGGTGATCGGCAGCATCATCGATGACGGAAGATTCCTTGAGGTACACAAGAGCTGGGCAAAGAACATCATCGTGGGCTTCGCCCATATGAACGGAAGATCTGTCGGTATCGTGGCAAACCAGCCGAAGATCCTTGCCGGCGTACTCGACATCAATGCATCACGCAAGGCCGCACGCTTCGTACGTTTCTGCGACGCATTCAACATCCCTCTCGTGACACTCGTCGACGTTCCTGGCTTCCTCTGCGGAACCCAGCAGGAATACGGCGGAATCATCACCAACGGAGCGAAGCTCCTCTATGCATACGGAGAGGCTACCGTACCTAAGGTAACAGTAACATTGCGTAAATCATATGGCGGCGCACACATCACGATGAGCTGCAAGCAGCTGCGCGGAGACATCAATTACGCATGGCCTTCAGCAAACATTGCCGTAATGGGTGCAGAAGGTGCTGTGGCAATCCTGAAGGACATCGACGCACAGGAATACAATGACCTGTTCTGCAACCCTTACAATGCAGCAGGATACGGCTACATCGACGATGTCATCGAGCCACGTAACACACGTTTCCGCGTCATAAGGGCTCTCGAGCAGCTCGCGGGCAAGGCTCAGGAGAATCCTTGGAAGAAACACGACAACCTCCCATTATAATGTAGGCCATGAACAGTTTAATGTTATTACAGACATCGCCGACAGTTGCCCAGAAGAGCGCAGACATGCTGGTCAAGGACCCTCATGGGGTCATAATCACGCTTGTGTCAGTTCTGGTGGTATTCTGCGCCCTCGTCATACTGTACTTTGCCTATACCTTCATCGGAAAACTGTCTTCGGGACAGATCGACCTTTCGGCTTTCTTCAGAAAGTTCCGTAAGCAGGCCAAGGCCAGGAAGACCGCTGAAGGAAATTCGGCAGAGGAGGTGGCGGCTGCAATCGCCCTTGCCCTCGACCAGGAAATGAACGGTGAGGTTTATGCCGCCATAGGCATGGCGATGCATCAGTACCTGAACGACACGGTACACGATATGGAAAGTTACATAATCACAATCAGAAGAAAATAAGACATGAAGACCTATAAATTCAAGATCAACGGCAACGAGTACAATGTTGCGATCAATTCAACAGAAGGCAAGAACGTTTCAGTTACAGTTAACGGCACTGCATATCAGGTGGAGCTTGAAGAGGCTCCTGCGACAGCACCGGTGCAGGCTCCTGTTTCAGCACCTGCACCGGTTGCCGCTGCTCCGGCAGCTGCTCCGGCTGCGCCTGCGCCAGCAGCTGCCGGAGCCGGCAAGGCTGTGACCTCACCGCTTCCTGGAGTCATCATTGCAGTAAAGGTCAATGTAGGTGACGCAGTGAAGGCCGGTCAGGAAGTGGCTGTCCTCGAGGCCATGAAGATGGAGAACTCGATCGAGGCGACCCATGACGGTACCGTGACAGCCATCAACGTAGCCAAGGGCGATTCAGTCCTTGAAGGTGCTCCAATCGTAACAATCGGATAATGCGGACCGCTATAAGGTCCAAAGGATCCAAACATAAAAAGAAATGAATACAATATTCGAAAGTCTGCAGCAGTTCTGGGGCTACACCGGATTCGCGAACATGACAGGACAGCACGTCATCATGATCGCCATCGGTATAATCTTCATTACTCTTGCAATCGTCAAGGACTGGGAGCCGCTCCTGCTCATACCGATCGGATTCGGAATGATCATAGGAAACATTCCTTTCGTCTCAGGACTCAACATAGGTATCTATGAGGAAGGATCCGTGATGAACATATTATATCAGGGAGTGCAGAAAGGATGGTATCCTCCGTTGATATTCCTCGGAATCGGAGCCATGACGGACTTCTCGGCCCTGATATCACAGCCACGCCTGATGCTTATCGGAGCCGCTGCCCAGATAGGTATATTCGGAGCATATGTAATCGCCCTTCATATGGGATTCACCCCTGCAGAATCCGGAGCGATCGGAATCATCGGAGGAGCTGACGGTCCTACCGCCATATTCCTTTCATCGAAGCTGGCACCGCACCAGATGGGTGCCATCGCCGTATCCGCATATTCATACATGGCTCTCGTGCCTGTCATCCAGCGTCCTATCATGCTCCTGCTCACGACAAAGAAGGAAAGGCTGATCCGCATGGCTCCGCCGAGACAGGTAAGCCAGAAGGAAAAGATCATATTCCCTATCGTTGGCTTCATTCTTACTGCAATGATAGTTCCATCAGGTATGCCTCTTCTCGGAATGCTCTTCTTCGGTAATCTCCTCAAGGAAAGCGGAGTTACAAAGAGACTTGCCGAGACAGCCCGTGGTCCGCTCATCGATGTTGTGACCATCCTCATAGGAATCACAGTAGGCTGTTCTACTCAGGCTGATGAATTCCTGACAGGAGACTCTATCAAGATATTCCTCCTCGGCCTCCTTTCATTCGTCATCGCCACAACCTGCGGAGTGCTGTTCGTGAAATTCATGAACCTTTTCTGCAAGGAAGGCAGGAAGATCAATCCTCTCATCGGAAATGCCGGAGTGTCTGCAGTTCCTGATGCAGCCAGAGTATCTCAGAATGTGGGTCGTGAGTTCGACAAGAACAACCACCTCCTCATGCACGCCATGGCTCCTAACGTCGCCGGCGTGATCGGATCGGCAGTTGCAGCAGGTATTCTCCTCAGTTTCCTCGGATAAGATGAATTTACCACAAGACAAGATATTGATACTTGACGGTGCAATGGGCACCATGATACAGAGATACGGACTCGCTGAGGAAGATTACCACAGCGGTCCGTTCGCTGGTTGTGAGAAGGAGCTTAAAGGCAACAACGAGTGCCTGAACCTCACACGTCCGGACATAATCAAAGCTATTCACAAAGAATACATTGCAGCCGGAGCAGACATCATCGAAACCAATACCTTCAGTGCGAATGTCATTTCGCAGGCGGAGTACGGATGCGGGGAGTTTGCATCGAAGATGGCGTACGAAGGTGCGCGCATTGCCCGTGAAGCAGCCGATGAGGCAGAAGCCGTTGCTGCATCGGTCGGACTTCGGAGAAAGGTATGGGTTGCCGGAAGCATGGGACCGACATCCAAGTCGCTCTCGCTTTCGCCGGATGTCTCCGATCCTTCATTCAGGCCGTACTCGTTCGACAGGATGTATGAGGCATACCGTCAGCAGGCCGAGGCTCTGATCAGCGGAGGAGCTGACATACTGCTCCTAGAGACCTGCTTCGATGCCCTCAATGTCAAAGCCGCATTGGCCGCAATTTCCGACTATGGGTTGAACAGGCTGTTGACTCCATTGGCCCCCTCCCACTCCGTGGGCCCCGCCCAAACCTGCTGCCGCAGGCTTCTCACTGCAAAGGTCCACCGGACCGTTTGCCAATCGCTCGAGAGGGTGGGAAATGCCAATTCCGTCAATCACCCTATTCAACAGAATACATTCGAAAATATTCCGCCGGTAATGGTATCGGTGTCGGTAGGAGACAGGAGCGGAAGGACATTGACCGGCCAGACTCTTGAGGCGTTCTACACAGCCGTCCGCCACTACCCTATCCTCTCTTTCGGCCTTAACTGCTCTCTGGGAGCAGCCGAACTCATGCCTCTTGTAGAGGATATCTCACGATGGTGCGAATGCGGCATCAGCTGCTACCCGAACGCCGGTCTCCCTAACGAGATGGGAGGATATGACCAGAGCCCTGAAGAAATGGCGGCTCAGGTCAGGGAGATGGCCTCACGCGGTCTCGTGAACATAGTCGGAGGATGCTGCGGCACGACTCCGGACCATATAAGAGCCATCGCCAGAGCGCTTGACGGCATCGCCCCACGGCAGTTATCCGGAAAAACCGATGTATTTACGGACAACCATGCAAAAAATGAAGGTTTATCCGGAAAATATGGCATAATTACGGACAAGGCATTGAAAGTCAGCGGTCTGGAGGCGGTAACAGTAGATGTCAGGCACAACAACTTCACGAATGTCGGAGAAAGGACCAATGTAGCGGGCTCCCGCAAGTTCGCACGCCTGATCTCCGAGGGAAAATACGACGAGGCGCTGCAGATAGCTGCAAGACAGATCGAGGACGGTGCATCGATCATTGACATCAACATGGACGATGCAATGCTGGACAGCACGAAGGAGATGGAGCGTTTCGTCCGCTATGTTTCAAATGAGCCTGCAGTAGCAAAGGCGGCGTTGATGATAGACTCGTCGCATTGGGATACTATTCTGGCCGGTCTGAAGAACGCCCAGGGCAAATGTATCGTGAATTCCATCAGCCTTAAGGAAGGCCCCGAGGCTTTCGTTGAAAAGGCAAGGACAATCAGGAGTCTGGGTGCTGCAATGGTCGTGATGGCCTTTGACGAGCACGGACAGGCGACTACATATGACAGGAAGATAGAAATATGCGAAAGAGCATACAGACTGCTTACTGAAGAAGCAGGAGTAGATCCTGAAGACATAATCTTCGATGTCAACATCCTCTCGATCGGTACAGGTATCGATGAACATGCAAGATATGGAGTGGATTTCATTGAAGCAGTAAGATGGATAAAGACAAACCTTCCTGGAGCACTTACTTCCGGCGGAGTTTCCAATCTGTCATTTGCATTCCGAGGGAACAATACCGTACGTGAAGCCATGCATTCTGCCTTCCTGTATCATGCGATCAAGGCAGGGCTGGACATGGCGATCGTCAATCCGTCAATGCTTCAGATCTATGACGGGATCGAGCCTGAGCTTCTCAGGTGCGTGGAAGATGTGATCTTCGACTCTGACCCGCAGGCGACTGAAAGACTCGTGGAGAAGGCCGGGGAGATTGCCACGTCGGCTGCGCCTCCTCGCAATGACGTGACGGGAAGTACTTGCAATGAAGGCGGGACTGAAATGACAGGCAGTGACGGTATGAAGAAAGCAATCAGCGAGGGCTGCAGGATTCCGGTCGGAGACCGCCTGAAGAACGCCCTTGTAAAAGGTAAGGGAGAAGGCCTTGAACAGGACCTTAAAGAGGCGATGGAAGAGTACGGAGAAGCCGTCAAGGTCATTGAAGGTCCTCTGATGGCAGGAATGGAGACTGTCGGCGATCTGTTCGGAGAAGGAAAGATGTTCCTGCCGCAGGTAGTGAAGTCCGCCAAGATAATGAGGGACGCCGTCGACATCCTGGAGCCATATATGAAGGATGAGAGTCATGAGTCCGGTCGTCCTAAGGTTGTTATAGCCACCGTCAAGGGAGATGTCCACGACATAGGAAAGAACATAACCGGCATAGTGCTGACCTGCAACGGATTCGAAATCCATGACCTCGGAGTCATGGTCGACAGGGAGACAATACTTGCAGAGGCTGATAAGCTGGGAGCTGATATCATAGCGGTCAGCGGACTCATCACTCCTTCATTATACCAGATGGAGGAAATATGCAGGGAGATGAATTCAAGAAACATGTCTACTCCCCTGCTGGTAGGAGGTGCAACGACATCAGCGCTCCATACTGCCGTCAAGCTTGCTCCGCTTTACGGTCATGTATTCCATGGAGCTGATGCATCGGCGGCTGCAGTAATGGCGAAGAAGCTGATGATAGACAGGGATGGTTTCGAAGCTGAGCAGCATGCCGCACAGGAGAAGCTGAGGACATTGTATACCCGTAATGACGCGCCGAAGGAGAATGATGTCAAATATACGCCGATTCTGACCAAAATGTCGGAAGTTCCCGTTCCGGAAGACATTCCGGCAAGGGAATTGCCGGCTGAAGAAGTGATGCCGTATTTCGACTGGAAGATGTTCTACGCAATCTGGGGTGTGAAATATGGAAGCGCCTCGCCGGAGGCGATGGAGCTGATGCAGCTGCGTAAGGACGCGGAGGAAGAACTTGCTCTCGGAAACTTCATCATAAGGGTGTCGGCCAGATTCATGAATGCATGTACGGACGGAAAAGACATAATTGCTGAAGGACGGCGTCTGCCTATGCTGAGACAGGAAAACGGTGGCAGACGTTCTCTCTGCGACTTTCTGGCAATGCAGGCTGCAGGGAAGACATCTCCTTTCGGAGTCTTTACGATAAGCGTGAAAGCCAGGAAGGATGCACATGAAGAAGGCTGCTGCTGTCCGGCATGCAGCAACAAATATGAAGACCTCGTGGCAAAGGCCGTCAGGATGACGCTGGCGGAGGCAGCTTCGAAGTGGCTGGATCAGGAGATTCTTCGCTTCGCTCAGAATGACAGAGAAGCTCAGAATGACAGAGAAGCTCGGAATGAGATAAAGGTGATAAAGCCGGCGGCAGGATATTCAAGCTGCCCTGACCATACGCTCAAAGGCGACATCATGGATATGCTTTCAGGCAGATACAGCCTGGGAATCAAGCTTACCGAAAGCTATGCAATGGTACCGGAAGCCAGCATCTGCGGAATGATATTCATCCACCCGGAGGCAGCATACAACGAGATCCGCCGCATAGGAAAAGAACAATATGAAGACTACTCGCGCCGAAGAGGCATGGACAAGGATAATGCCCGCCGCTTCTTGGGACATTTATTGAAATGAAACTAAAATGAAGGTATCTGATATACTGACCACAAGTACGAAGGCATTCCCTTCGTTGGAGATCGTACCTCCTTTGAGAGGCATGACAAAGGATGAACTTCTCGAGAGCATCGCTCCCTTCATGGAGTTCAAGCCAAGGTACATAAACGTGACTAGCCACAGGGACGAATTCGAGTTCCGTCCGGAATCGGACGGAAGCTTCACCCGTCACCTGGTACGCAACCGCATCAGCGAAACGACGGTATGTGCCGCTATCATGTCCCGCTACGATGTCGATGTCGTGCCGCATCTTATCTGCGGAGGCAGCACGGTCGAAGAGACAGAGAGCAAGCTGGACAACCTTGAATTCCTGGGAATCAACAACATACTGGCTCTCAGAGGAGACTGCATGACAGGAGAGAAGAGATTCACGCCTACCCCGGGAGGATACAGCTATGCAAGCGAACTTGTGGAAGGCATCAGAAAATATCAGGGAAGCGCAGGATACAGGAGGAAACGCAACGGGGCCGATGACAGATATTTCTGTATCGGAGTGGGAGCATACCCGGAAAAGCATTTTGAGGCGCCTAACATCGAGACAGACATCGCAAACCTTAAAAGGAAGGTTGACGCTGGAGCCGACTACATCATCACTCAGATGTTCTTTGACAATCAGGTATATTACGATTTCGTAAGAAGATGCCGCGAAGCCGGAATAACGGTTCCGATCATCCCTGGTCTCAAGCCGCTATCTACAGCCAGGCAGATCAGCACATTGCCGGAAGCGTTCTCGCTTGACATCCCTCTCGAGCTGACGGAAGCCATAAGGGATGCGGGAAAGGAAGCGTACAGGATCGGCACGGAATGGTGTGCGATGCAGTGCAAGGACCTTATCGCCAACGGAGTTCCGGCAGTTCATTTCTACACAATGGGCAAGACTGATAATATCGTCAGCATACTTAAGGAATGTTTCTGAAAAAGGTTGATAAGTTGACGATTTATCATTAAATTTGCAAGATTGGAATAAAACAATAATCAACATAAAACATAATACCGTTATGCAGAATAAATTGCAGGAATTGACAGACAAGCTCTATAACGAGGGACTGTCAAAAGGCAAGCAGGAAGGAGAAGAACTTCTTGCCAAGGCAAAGGTGCAGGCAGAAGAGATGGTAGCCAAGGCAGAGGCTGAGGCTGCCCGGATCGTTGCTGCAGCTCAGAAGCAGGCTGATGAGATCAGGTCAAAGGTTGCTTCTGACATCAGGATGGCTTCAACCCAGAGTCTTGCTGCTACAAGAAAGGATATCGAGACCCTTGTGGTAGGCAAGATGACAGGCGAACCTGTAAAGAAGGCATTGTCTTCAGCAGAGTTCGTAAAGGAAATCATCAAGGCCGTTGCTGAAAAGTTCACTACAGACGGTCCTGTAGACCTCGCACTTGTACTTCCTGAAAGCCTCCAGAAGGAGCTTGAGCCGTTTGTAAACGCCGAACTGGCGAAGACTCTCAATGCAGGAGTGGAGGCATCATTCTCAAAGAAGATAAGCGGCGGCTTCAGAATCGGTCCTAAGGAAGGCGGTTACTTCGTAAGCTTCACAGACGAGACCTTCGACGAACTTATCTCTGAATATCTCAGACCTGCAACCAAGAAGATTCTCTTCGGATAATGAACAACTACGTATACATAATCGCAGGTCTTCCGGACTTCACACCAGACTGGAGACAGGGCGAGAAGAGTCTTGACGAATACCTTGAGCAGATGCATGAACTCCTGTCCACGAAGGACAATGAGGTCATCGCATTCATCATGAAGGGCTTCGACAAGGATCAGATCGGACCAGACTTCTACAAGGAAGCGCTCTCACACAAGCTGGGATTCATCCGTGAATTCTTCCAGTTCGACATGAATGTGCGTAACCAGAAGGTAAGGTATCTTAACGAAGCACTCGGCAGAGATCCCGAAAAGGATGTGCTCAGCCTGAGGGACCCGGAGGTGGAAGAAACCGGCCTTGAACCGGAAGAACCTGAATTCAAGGAAGCCGGCAGACTGCAGGCAATCCTTGAAGGAGGCGATATCCTCTCACGAGAGAGAGGTATCGACGACCTCTATTGGGACAAGATAGATGAACTCACCCTTTTCGATTACCTTAACTTTGACAGGATTCTCGGAGTGGCTGCAAAGATGATGATAATCCGCAGATGGCTCATCCTCGACGAAGAGACAGGACGCGAGATGTTCAAGAAGCTCGTCGACGAGGTCAGAGGCACATTCAAGGGTGTGGAATACAACGAATAAAAACAAAACAGACAATCAATATGAAGACAACAGGAAAGGTTACGGGTATCGTTTCCAACCTTGTGACAGTCGAGGCTGACGGACCGGTGTCGCAGAATGAGATCTGCTACATCACCGTAGGCGGCACCAAGCTCATGGCAGAGGTCATCAAGGTAAACGGAAAGAGCGCTGCAGTTCAGGTGTTCGAAAGTACCCGTGGACTCAAGAACGGTGATACCGTAGAGTTCGAAGACAGGATGCTCGAGGCAACCCTCGGTCCGGGACTTCTCTCAAACAGCTACGACGGTCTGCAGAATGACCTCACCACAATGACAGGAGTATTCCTCAAGAGAGGAGAGTACACAGACCCTCTCAACCATGAGAAGCTCTGGGATTTCACCCCTATCGCGAAGCCGGGCGACAAGGTGGTCGCTGCCGACTGGCTCGGAGAGGTGAAGGAAGGATGGCTTCCTCACAAGATCATGGTCCCATTCGCTTTCAAGGGCGAATATACCGTAAAGTCCGTAGCAGAGGCAGGTCAGTACAACATCGACAAGGTCGTTGCGGTGCTTACAGACGCTTCCGGCGAGGATGTCAATGTCACAATGTGGCAGAAATGGCCGGTAAAGGTCGCCGTCAAGGGTTACAAGGAGAAACCAAGACCATCAAGAATCATGGAGACCGGTGTCCGTGCAATCGATACCCTGAACCCTATAGCCGAGGGAGGTACAGGCTTCATCCCCGGACCTTTCGGTTGCGGCAAGACAGTGCTTCAGCATGCAATCGCAAAGCAGGGCGACGCAGACGTGATCCTCATGGCAGCCTGCGGAGAGCGTGCTAACGAGGTTGTGGAGATCTTCGCCGAGTTCCCTGAACTCATCGACCCTCACACAGGACGTCACCTGATGGAGCGTACGACCATCATCTGCAATACATCAAACATGCCTGTCGCAGCCCGCGAGGCATCTGTATATACTGCGATGACAATCTGCGAGTACTACCGTGCTATGGGTCTCAAGGTCCTCCTTCTCGCTGACTCTACATCACGTTGGGCTCAGGCACTCCGAGAGATGTCAAACCGTATGGAGGAACTTCCTGGAGCTGACGCTTTCCCTGTGGACCTCTCGGCTATCATCTCAAGTTTCTACGCCCGTGCAGGTATGGTTGTCCTCAACAACGGACAGACAGGAGCCGTTACCTTCATCGGTACGGTATCCCCTGCCGGAGGTAACCTCAAGGAGCCTGTGACTGAGTCTACAAAGAAGGCTGCAAGATGCTTCTACGCCCTCGAGCAGAACCGTGCCGACCAGAAGCGTTACCCGGCTGTGAACCCTATCGACTCATACTCTAAATATCTGGAATATCCTGAAATCCGTGAATACCTTAACGAAACCATCATGCCAGGCTGGGTAGAAATGGTGGAAAAGACAAAGAACATCATACGAAAAGGTAAGGAGGCCAATGACCAGATCAACATTCTCGGTGACGACGGTGTGCCTATGAGCTACCATGAGATCTTCTGGAAGTCGGAGCTTGTAGACTTTGTGATTCTCCAGCAGGATGCATTCGATGACATCGATGCCCTCTGCCCTATCGAGAGACAGAAGTACATGCTTGAGCTGGTGACAGCCATCTGCGACCGTGAATTCCATTTTGAGGACTTCGAGGAGTGTCGCACATACTTCAAGGAGCTCATCAACACACTCAAGCAGATGAACTACTCGCTGTTCAAGAGCGAAAGATTCTACGAATATCAGGAAAAACTCAATAATCTTCTAAGCAATGGCAAATAAGGCATTTCAGAAAATCTACACACAGCTGGAAGCCATCACAAAGGCTACGGTTTCGCTTAAGGCGACTGGTGTGTCAAACGACGAGCTTGCGCTCGTAGACGGCCGCCTTGCTCAGGTGGTTAAGACAAAGGGAGACCTTGTCACCCTGCAGATATTCTCAGGTACTGAAGGTATCCCTACGGATGCTGAGGTGGTGTTCCTCGGAGGAGCCCCTACCCTCAACGTAAGCGACGAGCTCGCAGGCCGTTTCTTCAACGCATACGGAGAGCCTATCGACGGCGGTCCTGCAGTTGAAGGAAAGACAGTCGAGATCGGTGGTCCGTCAGTGAACCCTTACAAGAGAAAGCAGCCTTCACAGCTCATTCCTACGGGTATCGCCGGCATCGACCTCAACAACACCCTCGTTTCAGGACAGAAGATTCCTTTCTTCGCTGACCCTGACCAGCCATACAACAATGTGATGGCACAGGTGGCACTCCGTGCAGACGTGGACAAGATCATCCTCGGAGGTATGGGTCTTTCTAACGACGACTACCTCTACTTCAAGAACGAATTCGAAGCTGCAGGTGCCCTCGACAAGATCATCTCGTTCGTGAATACTACGGAGCAGCCTCCGGTAGAGCGTCTCCTCATTCCGGACATGGCCCTTACAGCTGCCGAGTATTTCGCTGTGGAGAAGAACGAGAAGGTGCTCGTGCTCCTCACAGACATGACCCTCTACGCCGATGCACTTTCGATCGTATCCAACCGTATGGACCAGATCCCTTCAAAGGACTCGATGCCTGGTTCCCTCTATTCGGACCTCGCAAAGATCTACGAGAAGGCGGTACAGCTTCCTGACGGCGGTTCAATCACAATCATCGCCGTGACAACGCTCAACGACGGTGACATCACCCACGCGATTCCGGACAACACCGGTTACATCACGGAGGGACAGCTCTTCCTCCGTACGGATCCGGATTCAGGAAAGGTCATCATCGACCCGTTCCGTTCGCTCTCGCGTCTGAAGCAGCTCGTGCAGGGAAAGAAGACCCGCAAGGACCATGGCCAGGTGATGAACGCATCCGTACGTCTTTATGCTGACGCACAGAACGCAAAGACCAAGCTCGAGAACGGATTCGACCTCAGCGACTATGACCTCAGATGCCTTGATTATGCGAAAGCTTATGCGACAAGGCTGCTTGCAATCGACGTGAACCTGCAGATCGACGAGATGCTTGACACAGCATGGGAGCTCTTCGGTACATACTTCACCAAGGCAGAGACCGGCATCAAGCAGGAACTTATCGACACTTACTGGAAAGGTAAATAATTATGGCTATTAAATTCCAATATAATAAGACATCTCTGAACAACTTGAACAAGCAGCTCAAGATGCGAAGGAATGCGCTCCCTACCTTGAAGAACAAGGAGTCTGCATTGCGTCTTGAGGTGAAGAAGGCCAAGGACCATTCGGAGAAACTTATTGAGGATCTTGATGCCGCCCTGAAGAAATACGACTATCTCGCAGCGCTCTGGAACGAATTCCAGCCTAATCTCATCTCCATCACCGATGTGGATCTCTACACGGTAAAGGTTGCCGGAGTGAAGACCCCTGCCCTTGGTGAGATTAAGTACGAGATCCATGAGTTCAACGCCTTCAACTGCCCTGCTTGGTATGCTGACGGAGTTGCGATACTCAAGGAGCTCTCGAGACTGGGAATCGAATCTGAAGTGTATCTGGAGAAGGCCCGTATCCTGGATTTCCAGAGGAAGAAGACCACTCAGAAGGTGAACCTTTATGAGAAGGTGCAGATTCCGGGATATCAGGAGGCTATCAGAAAGATCAAACGATACATGGAGGACGAGGAGAACCTCTCCAAGGCAGCTTCCAAGATCGTGAAGAGCAGACATGCTCTTGAAGAAGAAGAGGAGGAACGACGCAATGATAACTAAGATGACAAAATACTCCTTCGTGCTCCTTACCGGAGAGAAGGAAGGCTTCCTGGAGCAGCTTCAGGAGCTTGGAGTCGTGGATATCACACGTTCTGTAAAGCCGATTGACGCTGACTCCTCGGAGATGTTCCACAAGGCTGAGAGAGCAAGAAAGACTCTCGAATTCCTTGAGGGCATCGACTACTCCAAAGACGTCGATGCCGAAGCTATAGCAAAGGCTACTACAGCAGTTGAAGGTGACCCTGTAGACTTCGTTGAGCAGTGCAGGGCCAGACTCCATGAACTTCATACGGCACTGACCGCTACTCAGAAGCAGGCTTATGCAGTACTTCCATGGGGCGACTATGACAAGGCTGCAATAGATTCTCTTGCAGATCACGGATACAAGGTAAGATATTACTGTGTAGACAGCAGACGCTTCGATCCGGCATGGGCTGAAATCTGCCCTCTCCAGGTTGTGGAAGACAACGGTAAGAAGACATGGTTTGTCACGGTTGCTCCAAAAGACGGTGAATACTCGTTCCCTGTCAATGAGACCAATGCTCCAGTTTGCACATATGCAGATGCCGTACTTGACATCGCCCGCATAAAGTCGGGAATCGCGGACTGCAAGGCTGGACTCCTCAATGCAAAGGACTATATACCTGCAATCAAGGAGTCATGCAACAACGACCTCGTAGAACTCGACAGATATCTTGCAGACAACGTTGCTGCAGGAGCGGCAGAAGACATGCTTACCGTATTTACCGGTTTCGCACCATGCGAGCATGACTCAGAGCTTGAAGAGGCATTTGAAAAGATCGGAGTACTATATGTAAAGGAAGAGGCAGGACAGGAGGACAACCCTCCTATCAAGCTGAGGAACAACTGGTTCACACGCCAGTTCGAGTGCTTTACGGAAATGTACGGAATGCCTGTATACAGCGAGTTTGATCCTACTCCGATCCTTGCACCGTTCTACCTTCTGTTCTTTGCGATGTGTCTTGGAGATGCCGGTTATGGAATCATACTTCTGCTTTTCGGTCTCATGCTTAACAAGGGATGGCTGAAAGTCGGAATGTTTGACGGACTTGGCAACATCATTTCACTGCTGGGTGCAGGAACCATGGTGGTGGGAACTGTTCTGGGAACATTCTTCGGAATCGGACTCCACGATGCATCATGGGTGCCTGAATGGCTGAAGAGCTGCATGATAGTCGGAGAGATCGACATACCTGGAGTGGGAGTACTGAACATTCAGATGCTGCTTGCAATGGGTATCGGTATATTCCACATATGCGTTGCCATGACAGTCAAGGCAATATGCTATACCAAGCGTTACGGAATCAAGGAGAACATTGCCACATGGGGATGGCTCGTACTTATCGTAGGAGGTATTCTTGTCGGTCTTCTTGCACTCGGAAAGCTTGTGTCACCAGCAGCGGTCAAATGGGCCCTGATAGCGGTAGGAGTCGTTTCAGCACTTGCCATCTATATATTCAACACTCCTGGAAGAAACCCTCTGATAAATGTCGGAGCAGGACTGTGGGATACATACAACATGGCAACAGGAATCCTCGGTGACGTGCTCAGCTATCTCCGTCTCTTCGCCCTTGGACTTGCAGGCGGTATGCTCGGTCAGGCATTCAACAATCTCGCATTGAGCGTAAAGGGAGATGCGGTAATGACATGGGTGCCTTTCGTGCTTATACTTCTTGCCGGCCACCTGATCAACATTCTGCTTTCATCACTCGGTGCATTCGTACATCCTATGCGTCTCACATTCATGGAGTACTTCAAGAATGCCGGATATGAAGGAAAGGGATCAGCATACAATCCTCTTACAACAAACAAGGAAAAATAATAAACTAATAAAATAAAAAAACAATGAACACAATCGAATTACTTGGTTACATCGGCCTTGCTTGTATGCTTGGCATGTCATTCATCGGTTCTGCATATGGTACTACCATCGCAGGTAACGCAGCAGAAGGCGCGTTGAAGAAGAATTCAGACAGCGCAACAAACTACATGGTGCTTGCAGCGCTTCCTGCTTCCCAGGGTCTCTACGGATTCGTAGCATTCTTCCTGTGGCTTGGAAAGGACTTTGCGACTGACGGTATCGCACTCTTCGCCATCGGTCTTGCAGCAGGTCTCACATTCCTCTTCTCATCAATCCGCCAGGGTCAGGTCTGTGCAAACGGTATCATCGGTATCTCACAGGGACACGATGTGTTTACCAAGACACTTATCTATGGTGCGCTTCCTGAGCTTTACGCCATCCTTGCACTTGTCGCTACATTCATGGCATAAGCATCGAGTGCAATATACAAGCGACAACGCTCGCGATACCTGAAATTCAATGGTATCGCGAGCGTTTTCCTATTTAAACTGCTCTTGATTGAACAATCAATATTCGTCCGGAGCGTACTTGAAAGGATCGAGCGGTGACTTGTAGTCACAGTAATCAGACTCCACAAAGAAACGCTTGAGCTCTATCTCGGCATTCTCAAGAGAGTCTGAAGTATGAACAATGTTCTCCTGTGCGCTGAGGCTGTAGTCTCCACGGATCGTACCTGGGACAGCCTTGCTTGCCTTTGTCGCACCGGCCATGTCACGTACTACCTGCACTGCGCTGTAGCCTTCCCAGCAGCAGAGGACCACCGGAGCTGCCATCATACCGTCACGGAGCCAAGGGAAGAATGGCCTGTCAAGAAGATGAGCATAGTGTACCTTGAGGATTTCCTCGTCAAGCTGGACCATCTTCATAGCCACAAGCTTGAGACCTCTTTTTTCAAATCTTGAGATTACTTCGCCGACAAGACCTCTCTGGAGGCATCCCGGCTTAAGAATTACAAGTGTTCTTTCCATCAGTGTTATCAGTTTATAGATTAATTACATTCAAACAACCTGCAAGTTAGCAAAATATTCCCTTTAATAAAAATAATAATGCTATCTTTGTAAAGTTAATGTAGTATTATATGGGTTATAAGATAAAAGATAACGCAATCTGCGGAATGATAGGATACGGAAGCTGGGCGACAGCCCTCGTCCATGTACTTCAGGAGAACAGACAGCATATATGGTGGCATATCAGGAATGACGAGGTCATGGAGTCTCTCCAGACCGAAGGAAGGAATGCCAAATACCTCTACGACATCGAGTTCGACATGAACCTGATCAATGCTTCGACTGATATAAACGAGGTTGTAAGAAATTCCGACATCATCATCATTGCCGCTCCTTCAGCCTATCTGAAGAACTTCCTTCAAGACCTTCAGGAACCTCTCACGGACAAGTTCATCCTGTCTGCGACAAAGGGTATAATACCGGATGACTACAAGACCATTACGGAATTCTTCAGGGACACATACGGACTGCCTTACGAGCAGCTGGGCCTCATATCGGGTCCAAGCCATGCGGAGGAGGTGTCAAGAGACAAGATGTCATATCTTACAGTAGCATGTACCGACGATGACAACAGCCGCATCATCGGCGGATGCTTTTCGACACCCAAGCTGCACATCCAGTACTCCAAGGACATTTACGGCATCGAATACGCAGGTATACTCAAGAACATATACGCCCTCGCAGGAGGTATAGCGACAGGTCTCGGATACGGAGACAACTTCAGGGCTGTCCTTACTGCAGCAAGCGCACAGGAGATGACAAGGTTCATCCAGGAGAGCTATCCGTTTGACAGGAACACCATGGAATATGCCTACCTCGGAGACCTTCTGGTGACATCATATTCATCATTCAGCCGCAACCGCAGGCTTGGCCAGCTGATCGGTCACGGATGTACCGTCAAGAGCGCCCTGAACGAGATGACCATGATTGCGGAAGGATACTTCGCATCGGAATGTATAAGACATATAAACGACAGACACGGCATCAGCATGCCGATTGCAGACATGGTATATGACGTACTCTACAGGCGCGCAAATCCGCGTAAGAGAATGAGGGAACTTAGGACACAGCTATAGACATGAAAAGAATTTGTATGATCCTGGGCACACTGTGTCTGGGATTGACTTTGTCAGCACAGACCGGCATAGTCAGCACGAGGGTGGCGAACCCGCAGGACGGAAAGGTACTCACAATGGAGGAGACTATCCTTGCATCGGAGCTGAGTCCGGCAAATCTGCATTGCACATGGAACGGCAATGCCCTTATGGTACATAAGGACGGAAGATGGCATGAATATGACGTCAAGTCAGGACAATACAAGGAATACAAGGCCTCATCCTCTCCAAGGATGGCCGCCTTCACAAAGGGTCAGAGCCTCTGGCTGCGCGACAAGGCCGGCAACGAGAAGCCGATAGCTGAGAGCGAGAGTCCTGAATTCACATACGGTCAGTTCGTCAGCCGCAATGAATTCGGCATCGACGGCGGTATCTTCTGGGCTCCGGACAGCACCAAGGTCGCATTCTACAGGAAGGATGAGTCCAAGGTGACTTCCTTCCCTCTCCTTGACATCACGACCCGGACCGGTTCCCTGATGGAGATAAAGTATCCGATGGCAGGAATGGATTCTGAGAATGTACAGCTTGGAATTTACGACATCGCAACAGGCTCGACCGTGTACCTCAAGGCGGACGAATTCGGTTACGACAGGTATCTTACCAACATTTCATGGGCTCCCGACGCCTCCCTGGTCTATGTTCAGGTCCTGGACAGAAGCCAGAAGCACATGAAGCTGAACTCGTATGACCCTGCTACCGGAGAGAAGGTTAAGACCATTCTCACAGAGGACAACGACAAATATGTAGAGCCTCTGGATCCCCTTTACTTCGTCGAAGGAGCTGAAGGAATGTTCCTTTACCGTACGGCCAACCGCGACGGATACCGCAACCTTTACCTTTGCGACAATGACGGAAACCTACGCAGACTGACGGCTGTAGATGCCGATGTGGAATATGTCGCAAACGACGGAAGGTATGTATACTATACCTCGGCAGAGGTGTCCCCTGTAGAGAACCACCTTTTCAGAATAGAGGTAAAGAATCTTAAGAAGGGAGTGGCAAAGGCCGTTTTCGGAAAGCCGCAGAGACTTACCGGGGAACCTGGCTGGCATACCATAGCTATGAGTCAGGACTGCTCATATTTCACCGACAGCTGGAGCAGCCTCAGCATCCCTAGCGTCATCGACCTCTGCACTGCAGACGGAAAGACAGTAAGCAACCTTCTTACAGCAGAGGATCCGACGATGGATTACGCATATACAGAAATCTCGCTCGGAACGGTAAAGAGCGCTGACGGCCTGTATGACAACTGGTACCGCCTCATCAAGCCGAAGGACTTCGACCCTTCGAAGAAATATCCTGTGATCGTCTATGTATACGGAGGACCGCATTCCCAGATGGTCCAGAACTCATACATGGGTCTTCTCCGCAGATGGGAGATGTATATGGCACAGCGCGGCTACCTCGTGTATGTACAGGATAACAGAGGTACCCAGAACAGAGGTCTCGCCTTCGAACAGGCGATCCACGGTCAGTGCGGACAGGCGGAGATGGCAGACCAGATGGAGGGCGTGAAGATGCTCATGGACCTTCCGTATGTCGACAAGGACCGTATCGGAGTCCATGGCTGGAGCTACGGCGGATTCATGACTATATCCCTGATCACCAACTACCCTGACGTGTTCAAGGTCGGTGTGGCCGGAGGTCCGGTCATCGACTGGAAGTGGTACGAGGTCATGTACGGAGAAAGGTACATGGACCATCCGGACACAAATCCTGAAGGATACGCTAAGACCAGCCTCATAAACAAGGCGAAGGACCTCAAGGGAAAGCTTCTCATCTGCCAGGGCGCAGTAGACCCTGTAGTGGTATGGGAGCACAGCCTCAGCTTCATCCGCGAGTGCATCAAGAACAATGTACAGGTCGATTATTTCCCGTATCCTTGTGCAGAGCATAACGTGATGGGCAAGGACAGGGTCCACCTTCACGACAAGATATCAATGTATTTCGAAGACTACCTCTAACATCCTGTTCATACCATGGGAATGAAATCCATAAAGGACATCTACAAGATTGGTAAGGGTCCTTCCAGCAGTCACACGATGGGACCGTTCAAGTCCGTAAGACATTATGTGAACAATCATACCGAGGCTCAAAAGATCCTTGTAACATTGTATGGCTCTCTTGCAGCTACAGGCAAGGGTCACCTTACAGACTGGGCGTGCGAAGACGCATTCCGCGACGGAACAGTCGCAATAGTCTGGAAACCTAAGGAGACTTTGCCGATGCACCCTAACGGCATGACCATAGGAGTCATCGGTCAGGACGGTGAGGTGTCGGACGAATGGACATACTACAGCATCGGAGGCGGAGACATCGTATGCGTCGACAAACCGCTTGAGTCAGAAGACGACACGGAGGTATATCAGCTCACCACGATGAAGGAGATCCTGGACTGGTGCAACGCGAACGGAAAATCCTTCTGGGAGTATGTTGAGGAATGTGAAGGCAGGAACAGTGCCCTCTGGGACCATCTTGAAAAGGTCTGGAAGGTGATGCGTGACGCAGTGGAGCGCGGAATCGACCAGGAAGGCTCGCTTCCGGGTCCTCTCAACCTCAGGAGAAAGGCATCCAGCTACTTCATCAGGGCCGAGGGCTACAGCGACGTGCTCCGTACAAGAGGCCTCATCTTCGCCTATGCACTTGCAGTGAGCGAAGAGAACGCCAGCGGAGGAACAATCGTGACCGGTCCTACCTGCGGTTCATGCGGTGTGCTTCCAAGCGTGCTCTTCCACATGCAGAAGTTCTATAACTTCAGCAACCAGAGAATCCTCAGGGCGCTTGCTACTGCAGGACTCTTCGGAACCGTAGTAAAGTACAACGCTTCTGTATCAGGAGCCGAGGTCGGCTGCCAGGGAGAGGTAGGAGTGGCCTGCGCCATGGCTGCAGCCGCTGCGGCGCAGCTCATGGGAGGCAGCCCGTCACAGATCGAGTATGCAGCGGAAATGGGTCTGGAACATCATCTCGGACTTACATGCGACCCAGTATGCGGTCTTGTGCAGATTCCTTGTATCGAACGTAACGCATACGCAGCTGCCCGTGCCCTTGATGCGGCAATATATTCAATGTATACGGACGGACGCCACAGGGTATCCTTCGACAAGGCTGTAAAGGTAATGAAGGAAACCGGAAAGGATCTTCCTTCCCTCTATAAGGAGACCAGCGAGGGAGGTCTTGCCAAACATCTTTAAAGAGTCACGCAATGGCCGGTCGGAAATTCGACACATGCTTCTTTGAACGCTATGCAAAGAATACTCTCGAGACCTTTCTCGGGAACAGCTATTCTGCGCTTGTCAACGAAGACCGTCCTGACCTGCAGATGCCGGACCATTCCCTCGGAATCGAGGTAACCAGGGCCATGGAACCCAGAAAGGACGTTGCCCGGGAGCTTCTGCTCGAAATGTCAGGTGTAGAGAGTCCGGCTGATGATGAGCTCAGGCAGATCGTAAGAAGCGGATACGGATACGGTCTTCAGGAAGGACGGTATGTAGGACGGCTCGAATATGAATACTGGCGGCTCGCCCAGCCTCTGAGAAGAATCATCGAGAGCAAGGTCGGAAAGGTCGGTTCCGGCTTCTACGGAGACTTCCGGGAATACGGACTCTACATCTTCTGCAAGGACCATCTGACTGAAGAGGAAGTCATCCTCACCATGGAATATACCAGCGACCTGCAGAGGCATCTTGATATCAGGTACTCCATGATGTACCTGTCCCTGATCGACAGACTCTATGTCTGCGACCTCTCGTCTGTCGACAGGACCGAACACCTTACAAAATGCACATCCTACGACATCAGCCGCAAGATGTGCAAGGATTTCTTTCTGAAGTCGCTGGATTAAGATATCTCGAATCTTCTCGTCACATTATATTTAAAGGTGGCGGGTGAAACCAATCGGTTTCGGTGAACCATTAAAACTATCATGAAAACCATATCATGACTTTACCGCCACCTTGAATATCATTTATCGCTGCAGGTGTCGGCATCATATGAAGAGGCGCAGAACAACCCGCACCAAGATAGGCTCCGCAAAAAGCCAGACAGATAAACAGGTCGCTCCGCGCCAAATACGCAGAACCACCTATCGTCCTATCTGTCATTCATTAAATTTTGCGGATTTATCTTGGTGACGATAGGAATCAGTATGTATGTTGCTAAATTTTCTACTAAGCATCGCAAATATAAGGACAATTCATGAATTTTAAGTAAATTGCAGTCAATAATTCATGTTAGTTTATGAGAACAATTTTCCTGATATTGGCAGCATTCATCCTCGTCGGCTGTACTCCGCTTAAAGTAAAAAACACATTGAAGGATGTCGAATCATATATATCAGAAAGACCGGACAGTGCCCTTACAGTCCTTGAATCCATTGACCGGTCAGATCTCAGAAGCAGACGTTCGGAAGCCCATCACGCCCTTCTGCATGCCATGGCCCTTGACAAGAACTATATAGACGTTACCGACGATTCCCTTGCCAGCGTTGCTGTCAGATACTACAGGAAACATGGCCCAAAGAAATACCTTGCACGTTCTCTATATTATAAAGGCTTATCCTATTATTATAATATGGAGTATGACAAGTCGATAATAGAACTCTCCAAGGCCGAGCCGGTAGCTGCCATGCATGACAGTTTATATTTGGGCTTTATAAATGTTTTGCGTGCAGATATATTTAATCATTAGTGTCCGGTAAAAATTTATAAAAGTTCTTTGAAAATATTGAATGTTAGGTAGTTACAGAGGTTTTTGGAGCGCGCCGATTTGAAATTATCTTTGCCAGACTAACGTAGAATGGCATAT
>SUYO01000031.1 GCA_015060385.1 Bacteroidales bacterium | reverse complement strand
TAACACGCCAGAGGGCTAAGCTCGAGAAGAACCTCGGTTCTATCCGTGACCTTAGCCGTCTCCCATCAGCACTTTTCGTAGTAGACGTACAGAAGGAGATGAACGCCGTCAAGGAGGCAAATCGTCTGAATATTCCGGTTATCGCTATGGTTGATACTTGTTGCGATCCTACTCCGATTGATTATGTGATTCCGGCAAATGACGATGCAGCAAAGTCTATCGCTTACATCATGGACGTACTTTGCGGCGCAATCAAAGAGGGATTGGACGAAAGGAAGCTTGAGAAGGAGAAAGAGGCTCCAGAGCAGACTGAGGAGAAGCCAGCAGGCAAGAAGCTCCGCGCTCGCAAGGGCACAAAGGCTGCCGAGGAAGTTGCTGAGACTCCAGCTGAGTAATTAAGTGTAACACTTTAAACATCTATCGAAAATGGAGATTAAAGCAGCTGACGTAGCAAAGCTTCGTCAAATGACAGGCGCAGGTATGATGGACTGCAAGAAGGCTCTCGTAGAGGCTGAAGGCGACTATGAAAGAGCTAAGGAAATCATCCGCGAGAAAGGTAAGCTCGTAGCAGCAAAGCGTGCTGACCGCGAGACTTCAGAGGGTGCTGTAATCGCTAAGGTAAACGGTTCGAAGGCTATCGTCGTGGGTCTCGGTTGCGAGACTGACTTCGTTGCTAAGAACGCTGAGTTCCAGGCACTTGCTGAGGCTATCGCTGAGGCGGCTATCGCAAACTTCCCAGCTGACAAGGATGCCCTCATGGCATGCGTTCTCGCTGACGGAAGAACAGTTGAGGCTGCAGTTACAGAGCAGACCGGTAAGACAGGTGAGAAGCACGTGATCGTAGGATACGAGACCGTAGAGGCACCTTACATTTCAGCTTACATGCACAAGATCACTGGCAAGCTCGCTGCAGTTGTCGGCTTCAGCAAGGAGTTCGACGCTCAGGTTGCCAAGGGTGTTGCAATGCAGGTGGCTTCAATGAATCCTGTAGCTGTTTCAGCAGAGTCAGTACCTCAGAACGTTATCGACACTGAGCTCAAGACAGCTGAGCAGAAGACAAGAGAGGAGCTCGTTCAGAAGGCAGTAGATGCTGCTCTTTCAAAGGCTGGCATCAACCCTGCACACGTTGACAGCGAGGCTCACATCGAGTCTAACCAGGCTAAGGGCTGGATCACAGCTGAGCAGGCTGAGCAGGCTCGCGAGATCATCAAGACCGTTTCTGCAGAGAAGGCAGCTAACCTTCCTGAGCAGATGGTAGCCAACATCGCTAAGGGTCGTCTCCAGAAGTTCTTCAAGGAGCAGACTCTCGAGGAGCAGGGCTATCAGATGGGTGACGGCAAGACTCCAGTGAAGGATGTCGTTAAGGCAGCTGACGCTGAGGCTAAGATCGTTACTTTCAAGAGACTCTCACTCGCTGACTAAGCAGGTATCTTGAATATCCATATAAAAAGGCCGTCGGAATTTCCGATGGCCTTTTTGCTTTATGCGCTGCGCGCTTAGCGGCGGATGAGCCGCCAGGCGAGGCCGCCGTAAAGCGCCAGCAGGACTGTATGGACCGTGAGCTTCAGCCACAGGGCCATACCCGGCAGTAGCAGTGAGATTCCGTAGACAGTTCCCATGAGAAGGAAGATTGCAAGGAGTCTGCCCCAGCGGTACGGGATAGGGTAGTGCTTCGCTCCAAGCATGGAGCTGATGATGAACATCACGATGTAGCTTGCAAGGTGGCCGTAGGCGGCAGCCCAGTATGAATACTTAGGCATGAACAGCACTATTACAAGTGCTGTGACGACAAGTCCCGAAAGGGTTATCCAGATAGCCATGTTCGTCTTTCCCGAGAGCTTATACCACATCGATACATTGAACAGCATGCCGAGGATCATATATGAAAGCAGCATGACCGGTACGACTCCGACTGCCGAACGGAACTGGGGACCGAGAATCAGTGCGATGATGTCTATATAGAGGATGACCCCGAGGAAGACGAGTCCGCAGAAGGCGGTGAAGTATTCCTGTACTGAAGCGTACAATGCTCTGGAGTCCTTTTCACGGGCCCTGCGGAAGAAGAACGGCTCTGCCGCATAGCGGAACATCTGGATGAAGAGATTCATTATCACAGCCAGCTTTACGGCTGCCTGATAAAGTCCAAGCGACGACCTCCACGCCTCGGCGTTGGTGTCGAAATATCTGAAGAGTATCCTGTCAAGAAAGTCGTTGACCACTCCCGGAAGCGCAGCAACCATCAGCGGCAGCGAATATGCAAGCATCTGTTTCAGAAGCTTTCCGTCCAGCCTGAAACTCAGACGAAGAAGCTCCGGTATGAAGAGCAGACCGCAGACTATGCAGCTGATGAAGATAGCGAAGATCACATAGCTGAAGTCAGGCGTTGCCGGGATGAAGTTCAGAAGCCAGCTGGCAGAGTCCGTATGTTTCGGAAACCATAGGAAAAGCACGAGATTGGCTGCGGTCTCCGTGATGATCTTCACCGTCTTGAATATGGCGAACTTCAGTGCCTTGTTCTCCTGTCTCAGCTTTGCGAAAAGTATGGCAGTCACCGAATCCAGCGCCAGGATGCCTCCCATGTACATTATGCATGAGCTGTAACCCTCGTATCCGAGGGCTGAGGATATAGGTGAGGCGAAGGCTATCATCAGGGCGAGGAAGGTCGCGCTGATACAGAACACCGTCACGAAGGCGTTTGCATAGACCTTTTTCGGATCGACGCCCTCCTTGTTGGCGAACCTGAAGCATCCGGTCTCAAGTCCGAGCACGAGAACTACCTGAAGCACAGCGATATACGCCATGAATTCGGTTACCACGCCGTAGCTTTCCGGACTGAGAAGCCTGGTGTAGATAGGGACAAAAAGGAAGTTTATGATGCGGGCAAGGATCGTACTCAGACCGTATATCATGGTCTGTCCTGCCAATTGTTTCAACGGATTTGCCATAATGAAAGCAAAATTAGTTATTTTTGTCGTGATAAATGTTCAAAATATGAAGAGAATAGTATTAATGTTGGCGGCAGCTGTGCTGGTTGCATCATGTGCATGCAGAAACGAGTCAGACCAGTCCGCAGAAACACAGACAGAAATGGAAAATACTCAGATTTCAGAACCGGTGTTTGACATCGTTACAAGCCACGGTACAATGAGGGTGAAGCTCTACGACAAGACCCCTAAGCACAGAGATAACTTCGTCAAGCTCGTGAAGGAGAAGTATTACGACGGCATCCGTTTCCACAGGGTGATCGAAGGATTCATGATCCAGACCGGCGACCCGTTCTCGAGGGATACCACAATGGTCGACAGGTGGGGTCAGGGAGGTCCGGACTATACCGTTCCTGCAGAGTTCGTGAACGAGTACTGGCACAAGAAGGGCGCTCTCGCTGCTGCCCGCAAGGGTGATATGGCCAATCCGACCAAGGCTTCGTCGGGCTCGCAGTTCTATATCGTGCATGACGAGAACGCATGTCTCCACCTCGACGGTCAGTATTCGATCTTCGGTGAGGTCATCGACGGCTTGAACGTGATCGACAAGATCGCCATAGTACCTACGGATATGTACGACCGTCCATACGAGGATGTTATCATCCAGACCATCGTACCGGTAGAGGAGTAGGGGCATGAAGAGTCTTAAGGGAAGATTCGATACCATTTTCTTTGACGCGGACGACACGTTGTGGGAGAACGAACAGTTCTTCCGCAATGCGGAGATGCATTTCGCTGAACTTCTCTCCGATTACACCTCTCCCGAGGGCGTCCAGCAGATGCTCTGGCAGAAGCAGGAGGACAACATTCCTCTCTTCGGCTATGGTTCCAAGACCTATATGATAGGTATGACCGACGCAGCCATGGAGCTTTGCGGCGGTACCCTTCCGGAACATATATATTATGGTGTGAAGAAGATCATCACCGACCTTGCCTTCCATGAATTCGAGATCATCTCGGGCGTGAGGGAGACCCTCGAGGCCCTTCTGGGTCATTACAGGCTCATCGTGGCGACAAAGGGAGACCTTACCGAGCAGATGGGCAAGTACAGGATCTCGGGTCTGGCAAAGTATTTCCATCATTGCGAAGTGATGGAGAACAAGGACGAGAAGAACTACCTTGAACTGGCGGCGAAGAACGACATGGCTCCTGAGCAGATCCTGATGGTCGGAAATTCGGTCAAATCGGATATCGCACCGGTGGTCAATCTCGGAGGAACCGCTATCCATACCCCGCATGAGGTCGTATGGGTCCATGAGATGATGGACATGCCGCAGTCGGACAGGATCATCGAAGTACGTGAAATTCGCGAAATATTGGATTATTTACTCTAAAACATTCCCTGTTGCCTCCTTTGGCACGGAATTGGCAATAAACTTACACCGAATAGTTTTTTCATAGGTTAAGTTTTAGGTTAGAATTGGGAGCTTCCTCGGTGTGAATCGAGGAAGCTCTGTCTTTTTTATTATATTTGCACCTGTTATGAAGAAACATACATTCGGAGAGTGGATGATTGCGGTAAGACCGTGGTCATTTCCAGCATCGGCGATGCCGGTAATAGTTACAACTGCCTTTCTTTTCTGGAGGGGATATTCGATCAGCTGGGGCTTTGCAGCCTGGGCTTTGATAAACATAATCATATTCCATGCGGCAGGCAATACCTGGAGCGACTATTTCGATTTCAGGAAGAAGGTAGATGCTGACGACACCTTCGGTGCAAAGACCCTCACTACAGGAATGTTCCAGCCGAAGGAAATCTTCCGACTAGCCATCTCGCTGACTGCAGTTGCAGTTGCAGGAGGTATCGCACTGATGGCTCTTACGGGGCTTCCTCTTCTGTGGATCGGTATCGGAGGTGTGCTCTGTACACTTCTCTATCCTTACCTGAAGTTCAACGCTCTCGGAGACCTTGTGATCCTTCTGGCCTATGCCTTCCTTCCTACTCTGGGAACTTCATATGTTGTTTCAGGAGGCATCATTCCGAGCGTGCTCATCATTGCCCTGCCTCTGGGACTTATAACTGACGGTATCCTCCATTCAAACAACACCCGTGACATGGCTACGGATGCCAGAGCCGGCATCAGGACCATGGCAATGAGCCTCGGAACCAAGTCGTCGGCAATCCTGTACGGCTTCGAGATGATCTTCCCTTATGTGTGGGTGGCCATCTGCTCGATTGCCGGTTTCATGCCTGTGGCGACCGTGGTCGTGTTCATGACCCTTCCTGTCGCGATAGCATGTGCCCAGACCATGAAGAATTCGGTAGAAGGCGGCATGCAGATGATTGCCGACCTCGATGTGAGGACAGCCAACCTCCAGCTGATGTTCTCTGTACTGATGACGGTAGCCTTTGTAGTTGCCCGTTTCCTTTAGTCTTTTATGAAGAATAAACTGATACCGGGCATCTGCATCGCAGCTGTCCTCTGGACCATAATGTTCTCGCCCTGGACGGCACCCCATGTGAATTTCTGGGTAATGATGACCTGTTCCGGTCTGACCCTCACCCTTTATTCCACCTGGGCCGCTCCGGGATGGTGGAAGGACATCCGCATAGGGCTTTCGGATATCTTCCTGGGCGTTGCCCTCGCCGCCGCCCTCTGGGGCGTCTTCTGGGTAGGGGACAAGCTCTCTTCAATGATGTTCGGTTTTGCCCGACCTCAGGTGGACATGATATACGGGATGAAGGAAGGGGAAAACCCTCTTGTGCTGACCCTGCTCATGCTCTTTATCATCGGTCCTGCCGAAGAGATCTTCTGGAGGGGTTTTGTGCAGAAGAACCTTTCCGCTGTCCGCAACCCGAACTGGGGCTTCATCGTGACCACTCTGGTCTACAGTCTTGTGCATGTGTCCAAATTCAATTTCATGCTCATCATGGCGGCAGCAGTCGCCGGCTTCATCTGGGGCCTCGCCTATCGTTTCTTCCCCGACAGGCTCGGCGCTATCATCATTTCCCACGCCCTTTGGGACTGCGCTGTCTTCATCTGGTTCCCTATATAGAAATATTCTGTAGCAAATCACGAGACCGTGCGTCTAATGTGCAGACTGTTAAAGAAACTGAATTGTAATGGAGACATTTGAACTCGATTTTGCGCGCATCGTAAGGGAACATAAAGGGACCATCTATACGGTCTGCTACATGTTCTCGAAGGATGAGGAGGAGGTCGCAGACCTTTTCCAGGACATCCTTGTCAACTTATGGAAAGGCTTTTCAAGTTTCCGCGGCGACAGCAGCGCCAGGACATGGATCTACCGTGTCAGCCTGAACACCTGCATTTCTGCCGAGAGGAAGAAGAAAAGAAAGGGAGAAACCGTCCCTCTTGACATGGACATCAATCTTTTCGATGATTCTGCAGAGGATATGAAGCAGGTCCGCATGCTTCAGGGACGCATCAGCCGCCTCGGCCCTTTCGACAGGGCCATAATACTCCTGTGGCTTGAGAACCTGAGCTACGACGAGATCGGATCCATCGTCGGAATCTCTGCAAAGAATGTCTCGGTGCGCCTTTTCAGAATCAAGGAACAGTTGAAGAAGATGTCAGACCAGTAAAATGAACAGATGATGGAAAACAATACATTACTTTCCCAAGAACTTGAAGAGATGCGTTCCCAGATCAGCATCCTCAAGGAAAAGCTTGAAAAGCAGAACATCGTGAACGAGCAGCATATCCGCAGGTCCATGAAGAACAGGATGTCGGATATCAACAGGACTGTAGGAGCAACGATATTTGTCGGACTGTTTGCCGCAATATTCTGCCCTATATATTTCTATAGTCAGGGATGTTCGGTTGCATTTGTAGCCTCAACGGCAGTAATGCTTGCCGTGTGCGTGATACTTACCATAGTACAGAAGGTGACCCTTGGAAGGATTGACGTGTCCCAGACCAATCTCATAGAGACTGCCGAGAGCCTCAGCAAGGTCAGGAAGCACTATAAGGAATGGCACAGGATAGCCATACCTATGATAATCATCTGGCTTGGCTGGCTTGTATACGAGATGTCAAAGGTCCTGGGATTTGATTCCCCATATGCCATAGGATTCTACTGCGGTGCGGGAGTCGGCTGCCTGCTTGGAGGCATCATCGGATCACGCATCAACCGCAAGGTGATACGTCAGGCCAACGAGATCCTCTCCCAGATCGAAGAACTGCAGAAGGAAAATTAGTTCACTGTAATTTCATCCACGAAGACGAAGCCAGGCTTGCCGGCACCGGCATGCCAGTCGGGAATAGGGGTGACGACAGATGCCTTTACCCTGAGATATCGGGCCTGCACAGGCTCGAATCTCAGGGTATATTCCTGTCGGCCGTTGCCCTCGTCCACATTCGGGATGGTCTCGTATGCGGCGTATGCCACTTCCCTGTATTCCTTTCCGTCGTCGGAAACGGATACGGTCATGTCCACAGGATTGAATATCCAGTCATGCTTGAAGACAAAGGCTCCGAGAGAGACTTCGCTGTACTCTCCGCGGCCGTCCATATCCACGACAGCTTCGAACGGAACGTCATACCAGCCTGCCCAGTCGCCGCTGGTGTAGGTGTCCTTTCCGAGGATGCCGTCGGTCAGGCAGTCAGGAGCACCGTATACATAGCTTTCATGCGGCTGAGTGAGGAGGCTTACAGGTCTTCCCATGGCCTTGTGACCCTTGAATTCCTTTTCGTATGTCTTGGTCACGAATCCTTCCCTGAAGGCCTTTGCCTTGAGGATGCATGTGCCTGTAATCTCTATAGGTCCTTCATATACAGGAGAATCAAGGCCAGGTTCGCTGCCGTCAAGGGTATAGTGGATGTCGACATCTCCCTGTATGTTGAGGTGTGCCTCTACGACCGATTTCTTTTTGTTTATGGCCGAACTTCCGGTGATCTGGAAGATATGCTTGGCATAATTGTATCCGGCTGTCTCATAGATGGCGCAGACCTCATCTGCACTGTCGAGGAACCTGTCCCAGTCCTTGCTGCCGCTCTGGCACCACTGGACTTCGCTCAGTGCCGCCATTCGCGGCAGCAGCATGTACTCGAGGTGCTCGTTGGTTGAGATGTACTCTGTCCAGAGGTTCGCCTGGACTCCGAGGATGTGCGACTTCTCCTCGTCGGTCATGCCTTCGACATACGGTTCATATGAATAGCATTTCTCGATCGGGATGTATCCTCCGATGGCGAGCGGCTCGTTCTCCTTGTCGAGGGTCTGGTAGTAGTCGAGGTAGTAATGGGTGTTCGGGGTCATGATGGCGTCGTTGCCCATCCTTGCGGCCTGAAGGCCGCCTGATGCTCCTCTCCATGACATTACGATCGCATCTTCAGCCACATCTCCTTCGAGGATCTCGTCCCATCCGATGACCTTCTTGCCGCGTTCCTTCAGGAACTCCGTCATTCTTTTCATCACATAGCTCTGGAGGTAATGCTCCGCCTGAAAACCGTCCTTGTCTGTCAGTCCGAGCTCCTTGATCTTTGCCTGACAGTGCGGACATTCCTCCCAATAGACCTTCGGACATTCGTCGCCACCGATGTGGAAATACTCCGAAGGGAAGAGGTCGGCCACCTCAGCGAGAACATTCTCGAGGAACACCATGGTCTCTTCCTTTCCGGCGCAGAGCACCTCGTCAGCGACGCCCCAGCGGCCCCATACTTCGTACGGGCCGCCGGTACATCCGAGCTCCGGATATGCAGTCAAGGCCGCAAGCATATGGCCCGGAAGGTCGATTTCCGGAATGACCGTGATACCCCTGGCTGCGGCATAATCGATGATCTCGCGGATCTGCTCCTGCGAGAACCAGCAGCCCTCGCCGTACGGTATGCCGTCGTATTCCCCGTCCTCGAAGAGATGGCCCACAAGCGTCTGCTTCCTTATTGAGCCGACTTCGGTGAGCTTCGGGTATTTCTTGATCTCGATCCTCCATCCCTGGTCGTCGGTGAGGTGCCAGTGGAGGGTGTTGAGCTTGTGGATCTCCATCACGTCGAGATACTTCTTCACCATGTCCATGTCGAAGAAATGTCTCACCACGTCCATATGCATACCTCTGTATCCGAACCGTGGGGCATCCTCGATCCTGCAGCAAGGCAGGCTCCAGTCCTCTTCTGCGGCTGTCTCCTTTCCGAAGATCTCGACAGGAAGCATCTGCTTGATGGTCTGGATGGCATAGATGAAGCCGTTGAGTCCGGATGCCTCTACCTTGACTCCTTTTCTGCCGACCTTGAGCCGGTATGCCTCCTTCGGAAGGTTCTGGTCAATGCTGAATACGAATCCTGTCGAGGCGGTGCCTTTTACGACCTGGCTTTCTGCTCCGGTGGTCGCAGAAAGCGTCTCTGCAAATCTCCTTACGGCCGCCTCTGACAGAGCGTCGGCCTTTTCGTCGATATGGAATACTGCTCCGGCAACCTGGCAGCTGCCGCTGCCCATGGATACCTCCGCAGGATATGGAACTACATTGATGACAGTCTCTGTCCTTGTGCATGAGAGGAAAGAGAGAATGATGATTGCAGATAAAAGGATATTTTTCATGGTGTTGTTATGTTTATCAGGTAAGCAGAAGGACGATTATCTGTGCAGAGATCACCCTCAGGAAGATGCCGGCCGGGTAGACGGTAGCATATGCCACAGCGGGATCCTCGCCGTCTTCTCCCAGACTGGCATATTCAAGGGCGAAAGGATTCGCCATGCTTCCGCATATCATACCCATGTTTTCGACATGGTCAAGCTTGAATATCTTGGCTGCGATGAAGGCTGTTATCAGCACCGGCACGACTGCAAGGGCGATGCTGATCAGAATCCATTTCAGACCCTCGATGGTGAACACTGTTGCAAAGAAGCCTGCTCCTGCGCTGAGACCCAGGCCGGCCAGATAGATGGTCAGACCCAGCTGACGGAGCATCAGGTTGGCGCTTCGCGTAGTATATGTGCTGATGTGGAACCTCGGACCGAAGGCTCCCATCAGGATACCTATTATTATAGGACCTCCGGCAATGCCGAGCTTTATCGGTGTGCTGATGCCCGGAAGAGCGATAGGAATGCTTCCGAGGATGAGTCCCATGATGATGCCGATGAAGATGGACAGGAGGTTCGGGTTGGTAAGACGCTTTGCCTCGTTGCCGAGGATGGCGCTTACGTTTTCGATGGCCCGGGCCTCGCCGACTATGGTCAGCTTATCTCCCAGCTGGAGCCTGAGGTTTCTTGATGGAAGCAGGTCGATTCCCGCTCTGTTGACTCTGGTGATGTTGATTCCGTATGAGTTCCTCAGGCGCATGTCTCCCAGCTTGACTCCGTTATGCTCAGGCTTTGTTACAAGCACCTTGCTTGAAACGAGCTGGCTGTCGATGGCGTTCCAGTCGATGTCCTTCTTGTTCCAGTCGATGTTTTCCTGCTGTCCGAAGACTGTCTTGATCTTGTCCACATCCTTCTTTCCCGAGATTACCAGAATATGCTCCCTTTTTTCCAGAATTGTGTCCGAAGTAGGGATGATCAGCTTCTCATCCTTCCATATTCGTGAGATTACAAACGGACAGTCGGCATTCTGGCGTACTTCGCGGATGGATTTTCCGAAGATTGCCGGATTGCTGATGCAGTATTCGGCAATGAAGGTGTTGTCCGAAGAAGAATCATGTGCCGGGGCTGCATTCTTCGGTGCAAGTATCTTGCGGAGGAATATGATGGTGATGATCAGACCGACAAGACCGAAAGGGTAGGCTACGGCGCATGCCATGGCCATCCTGTTGGCTCCTGCCATGTCCTCGGGATCTACCTGAAGAAGGGCCTGCTGACCGGCTCCAAGCATAGGAGTGTTGGTCACTGCGCCGGAAAGAAGTCCTACAGTATCCGCTACCGACATGTCTGTGGTCCAGAACAGGACGACGGCCATAAGCGATCCCAGCAGCAGAAGAAGCAGCGACAGCAGGTTCAGCTTTATTCCTCCATGCTTGAATGACGAGAAGAATCCCGGTCCCACCTGGACTCCGAGCGAGTATATATATATGATGAGTCCGAAGTTCTGGGCGAGTGCAAGCATCTCGGGGTCGATGGTGACGCCGAAATGACCCGCTATGATTCCAGCGAAGAAGACAAAGGTCACTCCGAGTGACACGCCGAATACCTTGATCTTTCCCAGTGCAAGTCCTGTTGCGCATATCAGCGAAAGGATCATTATAGCCTGGATGAATGTATGTTGAGCGAACAGTTCGTTAAATAATTCCATAGGTCAATCTAATAAAGTATCAGTCCCGCAAGAGCTCCCAGTCCGATGGCGGAGAACGGACCTATCTTCTTGAAGAACAAGCCTGCAAATGCGGCCAGGCAGAGCGCGTAGCTCTTCCAGTCGATGAAGTTCTCAGGTGTTGCGAGTCCGAGGGCCGCAGTACCCACGAGTCCGAGCACGACCGGTCGCAGACCGTTCATCACGCCCTGGAACAGGTAATGGTCTTTAAGCTTATCATATGCCTTGCATATGGCAAGAACGATGATGAACGACGGCAGTACGACCGCAAATGTCGCGGTAAACGACCCGAGAACGCACATGAACTCGGAAGCTCCCGTATTTGCAAGCACATCATAGCCGAGGTAGGTCGCGCTGTTGATTCCGATAGGTCCCGGGGTCATCTGGGAAATCGCCACGATGTCAGTGAACGTGCCCTCGTCAATCCAGCCATGGACCGTTACGACCTGGTTCTGGATCAGCGACAGCATGGCATATCCGCCTCCGATGGTGAACATGCCGATCACGAAGAATGTCATGAATAGTTCCCAGTATATCATGCTATAATGCAATTTGTTGTTAGTCAATCTGTTAGCCTATAAGCCTGCCGCCCCGGGGCGGCAGGCTTATAGGCTAATGCTTTAAGTATGAGATAGTTAGGCTACATACTATTACGCATACTATTATATATATAGGTGAGAATTTCAGGAAGCAGACGAGTACCATCGATGAAATGACGATGACCCACGACCACCATCTCATCTTTGTCGCCTTGATCATGTCTATCATCGGCACACCGATAAGTGCAACTACCACAGGACGGATTCCCTTGAAGGCCCGGATCACATATTCATTGTCCTTGAAGGATGTGAAGAACATTGCTACAAGCAGTATTATAAGGAAGGGAGGGAGGCAGCTTGCGACTGTTGCTACCACGCTGCCTTTGGTTCCTCTGAGCTTGTGGCCGGTAAGGATGGAAATATTCACGGCAAAGAGGCCTGGGGCTGTCTGAGCCAGAGTAATTATATCCAGAAAATCCTCATCCTTAAGCCATTTCCTCTCGACAAGTTCGCTCTTTATTGCAGCGATCATCGGGATGCCTCCTCCGATGGTGAAGGCTCCGATCTTGGCGAAAATGAGAAAAATCTTCCAGAGTGATACCATGATTTTCGTTTTGTGGACACAAAAGTAGAAAAAATATTCAAAAAAAACTTGAAAAAATTTGGAGGTTAAGAAAAAGTCCGTATCTTTGCAGCCCGTTTGAGAGAAAACGGCATAAAAGTTCATTGAAAAGATTGAAGGAAAGTACAAGAAGCAAGTACCGAGAAATACAATTTATCGAGAAGCGTTAATTTCTTTGTTTAAGGAATTATAAGTGTCAGGACAAGCTAAGAGATATATTATTATACAATGAAGAGTTTGATCCTGGCTCAGGATGAACGCTAGCGGCAGGCTTAACACATGCAAGTCGAGGGGCAGCATGGGACTGAGATTCGTCGAAGTCCTGATGGCGACCGGCGCAAGGGTGCG
>SUYO01000030.1 GCA_015060385.1 Bacteroidales bacterium | reverse complement strand
AATGCTTCAGATGCATATCAGGGACCTAAGTACTTTACATTTAACGGTAGACCTCTAGATGAATTGAGAAAGGAACTTGAGGAGAGTTGAGTTAATTAGTTTCTTATGAATAATAGAGCGTACATGGCAGGATGGTAGCTTTGATAGAGTCTCCTTACGATCCGTCAGAAGATTACTTGGAAAGATATAGGAGGGTAACCGATATGAGTCTTGATCAAGATACCGTAAATAACCTGAACCATCTTACGCCGGAGCAGCACAGAAAAGTCCGTAACATAATCCGGTGGCAGCGCATCGGATGTATTGTGGTGAAGATTTCGGAGACTCTGAATGTTTCTTTGAAGGAGGCTCTTGATATGTTCTACAGGAGCGAGACCTGCCGGAGGTTTCACGATGAGGAGACCGGGCTCTATCTTCAAGGGAATCTGTATGTCCTGAATGATTTTCTGGCTGAGATTGGTTCGCCGGCATAAGATTCTCCATAGAAATTAAGAACGCCTCCCAAGTATGCTGCCTTGCGGCTCGCCTGGGAGGCTTATTATATCGTTTTCGATGTGTTGACAATAAAAACCCGGATTCATCACCAGTATCTGTTATCTGGGAGAGGAACTACCGGGACTGCATTCCGCAACAAAGATACACATTTTGTTTTAATTCGCTAATCTTGTATCGTGTTTCCGTGCCGGGTACAATTTGTACCCCTCACCAATTCTCAATAGACCGAGTGCAAAAACATAGCGAAACCGCTCTGGATACACTCTTTTTTCTGGGTATCGCGAGCACTTCCACGGCAAAAGTGCACGCGATACTGGCGAATTTCTCAAAAGTTTTGCCCATTTCTTGCAAATGTTATATAAGTGTTATACATTTGTGATATAAATATATGCAGAAGATGGAGACAACTATAACCAGAACACAGACTGCCTTCAGACTCAGCACAGAGTTATTGAAGAGACTGAAGACCGAGGCTCGCAAACAGAATCGCAGCCTTAATAATTTTGTGGAGAGCGTTCTCATGGACGCTGTCTATCGCACACCTAATGCCCAAACAATGGCTGCAGTGAAAGAGGCGAGAGAGAATAATAATCTGGAAACGATCAATCTGGATAATCTTGAGGGGTTTATTGAGTCATTGTAGCAGGTATGAAGGAACTGAAAATCACCAGCCAATTTTAAAAAGATCTTAAAAGATATCAGAACCAGCCAAAGAGAATCGAAAAACTCAAGGTTGTCTTAGGTTATCTACAGCAAGACATTCCTATCCCTCAGGAGTATAAACCTCATAAACTCTTAGGTGAATATAAGGACTGCTTGGAGTGCCACATAGAAGGCGATACCCTGTTGATCTGGTTCGATGAAAACACCAATGTAATCAAACTCATACGTCTTGGCACCCATTCGGAACTTTTCAAGTAACAATCAACCGAGTGCAAAAACATAGCGAAACTGCTCTTGATACCCAGAAAAAAGATGGTATCGCGTGCGCTTTCCCAGCAAAATCGCCCGCGATTGTCCATACATGGAAAGCCCATCCGTGAAATCCCATGGTTTTACGGACGAAGCCTTAAAAAAGACCGTCCCATCCGTAAAATGGCAGGTTTTTACGGACGACTTAAAGAAACTTGTTCTAATCGTCCATCCGGCGGTGCAACCGTCCTGCAAAACCCAAAAGAAAAATCGCAAATCCTTGAAAATCAAAGATTTGCGATTGAGGTACCCGGAGCCGGGATCGAACCGGCACGGATTGCTCCACTGGTGTTTGAGACCAGCGCGTCTACCGATTCCGCCATCCGGGCGTTCGGCGCTTCTTTGTGCAGTCCCTGTTGGGACTGCTATTCTGTGAGGTGCGGGGATGACTTTGCTATTGGCGGACAAAGCCTGCACATCGTTCAGAATTGTAAAGAGAGCGCTTGGAAATAGACCTTCCGGTTAAGTGTGCAAAGGTATCGGATTTTTCCCAAATTCCCAAATATTTTTAGCGCTAAGGCAGCCGTGATAGGGTAAAGTTTCCTATCTTTGTAAGATGTAAAAAGATATAAGAAGGAAAGGATGGAGCAGATAAACATATATTCCGGAGAAAGGATCATCAGCCGTATATTCGTCCAGGAGGATGTCGCAGAACTTGAGAAATGTCTCGACAGGTATCCCCATGTATTTGCGGTCATGGACAGCAATGTCGCGATGAACTGCCCGGCGGCCATGAAAATGGCCGGAATCATGAACCGGAAAGGTGTGCCGGGAAAGCTGGTCGATGCGTCGGAAGAGACGAAGACCATGGACACGGTGATGGATATATGTGCCTGGCTTCTGGATAACGGTGCTGACCGCGATGCCCTCGTCCTTGCGGTAGGCGGCGGAGTGACCTGCGACATGGTCGGATTTGCCGCGTCGATCTACAAGAGGGGAGTGCGCTTCGCCTATGTGCCGACGACCCTTCTGGCCCAGGTGGATGCCGCGGTGGGAGGAAAGACGGGAGTGAACTTCGACCGGTACAAGAACATGCTGGGAATCATCCGCCAGCAGGAGTTCACCTACATCTGCCCTCAGGTCCTTGTCAGCCTGCCCCACAGGGAGTTCACTGCAGGAGTTGCGGAGATGCTCAAGACTTTCATAATCGAGGATAACGGCAATTACCAGAAGGCGATAGATGTGCTTTCCGAGATGTCACAGGGCTATTCGATCCTTCCTCAGGAGAGCGCTGCTGACTATTGGAGCGACTGCGTGGCGGCGTATACTGACGAGCTGATGTACCTGGTATCGGAGGCGGTGCGTGTGAAGGCGGGCATCGTTTCGCGCGACCAGTTCGAGAAGGGCGAGCGTCGCAAGCTGAATCTGGGTCATACCTTCGCCCATGCGATAGAGACCCTGGCCCAGCGCGAGGATCGTGACATATCGCACGGAGAGGCGGTTGCGATGGGTCTGGTCATGGCGGCAAGGCTTTCTGACCGTGTGTTCCGCGGGGACATGGAGACTCCGACCGAGACTGAGGGTTCGCTGGCGATCGACCTGTGCGACTGCGGCCTCTTCCCTCAATGTCCGTACCCTGTCGAGGAGATGGCGGAGATAATGTCCAAGGATAAGAAGGCGGAGGGCGGCAAGGTCCATTTCATCCTGATCCGGGAGATCGGGGAGGTGGTTTCATACGCCCTGGCGGTGGATGAGGTCTGCCGTCTGATGAAGTAAAAAGGAGAAGGAAACATGATTTGTACTACCATACAGAACAGGAATCTGGAGCAGATATACGAGGCTCTGGAACAGTGCGAGATGGCAGAGATCCGTCTGGACAGATGCCCTCTCAGTCTCGCCGACATCGATGAACTCTTTACCTCCGATGTGCCTCTGGTGGCGACCTGCCGTATAGCGGAGGTAGCCGCTACGGAGCCGTCGCTGAAGGATCTGCCGGAGCAGAGCCGCGAGATAAAGGCTATGCAGATTGCGGAGAGAAGGCTCATAAGGGCCATCGAGGCGGGTGCCCGTTTCGTCGATGTGGAGCTCGAGGCGCAGAAGCAGATGTCGAAGCGTGTGCGTGCCTGTGCCCATGAGAACGGCACGGTCTTCATCCGTTCGTTCCACGATTTCGAGGGTACGGATTCCTTCGAGGCGCTCAAGGCCGTGGTGGAGAAATGTGTCTACCATGGTGCGGATATGGTCAAGATCGTGACCATGGCTCATAGCCGGGCGGATGTGGATAAGGTCATGGCTCTGTACGACTGGTGGAGCAAGGAAAAGTCGTCCTGCAATCTCATCGCCTTCTGCATGGGCGAGGCCGGTCGCGAATCGCGTCTCGAGGCCCTCAGGCAAGGCGCGCCGTATACCTATGCGGCACTTTCTGCTGACGAGGCAGCCGCTCCCGGCCAATGGGTGGCCTCTGAAATGGCCTCAGCCGTATACGGTTCATTTCCGTTCATAGGGACCTGCGGCACTTTTGGCGGCGAAGTGACCGCGATACCCCGGAATTCCGGGGTATCCCGCGCAGTTTCGCAGGAAAACTGCACGGAATCGATTGCGATGCCGGTGTCCAAGAGCTTTGCCCAGCGTGCCATCATAGCTGCAGCCCTGGCTGAAGGTACATCCCGTCTGCATGGCTACACCCCATGCGGAGACAACGAGGCTGCCCTCAGCGTTGCCCGCTCCCTCGGAGCAAAGGTTGAAGTCGACGGCAGCGAGATAACGATAACCGGAATAGCTGCCTCTGCAGGCTGCATTCACGCCTTGCCTGGTCAGGACCATGCCATGGAACTGAATGTAGGCGAATCAGGCCTGCTGACCAGGATGATGATACCTGTAATGGCACAGCTCTCTGGCAGCCCTGTGAATTTTACCGGAGAGAAGACCCTTCTCGGTCGTCCCCTCACGGGCGCAAGGGAAATCATGGAGGCATTCGGTGCCAACATCACCTCCCTCGATCCTTCTTCAGCCATCCGTAGCGAAGCCGGGGAGTCTTCTTCCCCGGTCCGTGTTCCTCTGACCGTCAGCGGCCCTCTCAAGGCCGGCCGTGCGGAAGTGTCCGGAAAACATGGCTCCCAGCTGATTTCAGGCCTGCTTATGGCTCTTCCGTTCGCAGACAGGAACAGCTCGCTCATAGTACATGAACCCAAGAGCATACCATATACCTTCATCACCCTCGAGGTCCTGAAGAAGTTCGGCATCAAGATCGGCAACGACATGCTTGGCGGACAGGACTTCATCCAGTCAGGCGGTGACTGGTCCCTCTGCACGGAGATGGTCTTCAAGGTCAAGGGAGGCCAGCGTTACAAGGCTGCCGACATTGACCTCGAAAGCGACTGGAGCGCTGCAGCTGCCTTCCTTGTTGCAGGGGCAGTCTTCGGAAAGGTCGTACTCGACGGACTTGACACTACCTCTCTGCAGGCAGACCTTTCCATCATGGACATCCTCATGGATGCAGGTGCCAGCCTCTCCCAGCTTGACGGCGACAGAGGCAGCATTACCGTTCAGAGAGCCCCTCTGACGGCCTTCAGTGTGGATGCCTCCAACTGCCCTGACCTCTTCCCTGTCATCTCTGTCCTGGCTGCTTTCTGTCAGGGAACAAGCCGGCTTGCAGGCGTGGGACGTCTTGCCAACAAGGAAAGCGACAGGGCGAAAGCCATCATGGACATGCTCGCTCAGATGGGCGTCGAGGCATCGATCGAAGGTGACGAGATGGTCATAGAAGGTCACAGCCTCGCTCAGCGACTCCTCAGCGCAGCAGCCTTGGAAGCCCCCGCATGCTGTTCGGAAACCAAAGATGCAGCTGCCGATGCGGCAAGCGTAGCTAAGGCAGATGCAGCCGGGAATGCCGGTGCGGCAACAGTAGCCAAAGCCGATGCTGCCAAGACTGCCGGCCCGGCAAGCGGAAAGACGGCATCTCCGGCATTGCTCAAGGGCGGCGCATACACCTCCTGCCACGACCACCGCATGGTCATGGCCCTGAAGGTAGCTTCCCTCGGCGCCGACAGCCCGATCACCATCGACGACGAGGCCTGCGTTGCAAAATCCTTCCCGCAGTTCAATGACCTCTTCTCCAGTTTAACCCGCTGATCCTCAATCATTTCCCTGATTAGCCCGACGCCCCGGGGCGGCAGGCTTATGCGGTAAATGGCTGAGATGCAGATAGTTGGCCTACTTTTTAAATAAGGTATTGATATTAAAGTTTGAAAACATGAATACGATAGGTAGAAAATTCAGAGTTTCGATTTTCGGTGAGTCTCATGGCGAGCTCATAGGTGTGGTGATGGACGGCGTACCTGCCGGCCTTGAACTGTCCGAGCAGGATTTCGAGCAGGATATCCTGAGGAGGAAGAGCGGTGCGAAGGGCACGACCCCGCGCATCGAGAACGACAAGCCTATGATTGTCAGCGGTACATATGAGGGTCATACGACCGGCGCACCGCTTACCGTCGTATTCCGTAATTCGAATGTCCACTCGCAGGACTACGCCCTGTTCGAGGCCATGCCTCGTCCGGGCCACGCGGATCTGGTCGCCGCACTGAAGTGGGACGACTGCCAGGATCCGCGTGGCGGCGGCCACTTCTCGGGTCGCCTGACGCTCCCCGTCGTGGCCGCCGGCGTTGTCGCCAAGAAGATTCTCTCGGATGCAACCATTCTTGACGATACCGCTTTCAGCGGTGTCAATGCCCGTATAATAGAACTTGGCGGATGTCCTGCCGGAGCTCATACCAGCACTGCTGAGGCCCCCGCAGGTACGACTTCTCTTCCAGCCCGGTGGCAGGAACTCATTGACAAGGCGATCGCAGAAGGGGACAGCTTAGGTGCAGTCATAGAATGTACGGTTCCCGATATCGAACCGGGCTATGGAGAACCGTTCTGGGACAGCGTAGAATCGCAGATTGCCCATGCTGTCTTCGCCATACCTGGAGTCCGCGCCATAGAATTCGGCGACGGATTCAAGGCTGCAGCCATGAAGGGCTCGGAACATAATGACCCTATAGGACCGGAAGGACGACCTCTAAAGAACGGAGCAGGCGGAGCAAACGGAGGCATCACAAGCGGCGCTCCGATCGTGTTCAGGGTTGCTCTCAAGCCGACCTCAAGCATCCGCAAGGGTCAGACTACCTTCAATTTTGAAAAGGGGGAAATGGATGTTCTGGAGATTCCGGGCCGCCACGACGTATGCTTTGCGCTACGTGCTCCTGTAGTAGTCGAAGCGATGACAGCAATCGCCCTTGCAGACCTCGTGCTTCTTTAATCAAGCATCGGAAGGTATCAGAAACCGTAGCTTACTCCCAGCGAAACAGGGAAGTCGATTCCCCATCCCATTATGCAGTCTCCTCCGAGACTGAGGTTGATCTCGCCTCCCTTGGCCAGGGCGAAGCGCTTACCTATGTGCAGACCGAGAAGAATGCCGGTCTCGCCGAACGGAGTCCATTCAAGATTGTTGTAGTTCTCCGTACCTCTGACCCTTTCGATTTCACAGGTGATGATGCCTCCTGCCTTGACTTCGGCATAGAACGGGGACCTGCGGCTTGAAAAGTCGATCTGAAGGTCTGCATAGACAGGTACGGCAACTGACCAATGATAAGGCAGTGTGGTTCTGACGAAAGTGTTACCCTCCTTGTCGGTAAATGAGACAGTGGTTGTACCGTTCTTTGTCATATGGGTGTTCATTCCGAATCCTACGCCCAGGAACACTGTTTCCGAGTACTGTCTTCCGTAGATTCCCGATACTCCCATTCCGATGTCATGGTAAAAGCTCTTGATTACATTTCCTCCGACAATCCATCTGTTGTGGCGTTCGAATGTCTGTCCTGATACAGCTGCAGCAGAAGCCAGCAGGGCTGCGACGATGATGATCAACCTTTTATGCATAGTAAGTTCAGTTAGGGTTACCCATATTAGATGCATTCTACCTTTCCAACGTTGCATCAAGGCCTCTGATAAATACGAAGACCGAAATCAGGAGCTATGGTCATCAGGTGGTCGAAGATGTCCGACTGTTTCTTCTCATATACGGCCCATGCCTTTTCACGGGTGAAGAAATATACCTCTATAGGCAGCCCGAAAGGCGTTGCTTCCTTCTGCGTGACAATTATGTCAAGACTCTGGTTCACATCCGGATTGTGCCGCAGATATCTTTCTATATAAAGCCTGTACAGCTGGATATTGGTCAGGATCTCCGATGCATTGTCCTCCTTGTTCTCCGCCATCAGGGGCAGGTCTGCCCTTATCTTGGATATCATATCGTCCGTGCAGACCATAAGGCTGTTTATGTCTATGAATATCCGTTTGTCGGCCCTGCGGCCTCCGCTCTCCTGCATTCCCCTCCAGTTCTTGAAAGGTGCGCTGACAAGGGTGTAAGGCGGTATCATCGTTATTGTATTGTCCCAGTTCCTGACCTTGACTGTATTAAGGGTGATCTCCTCTACCGTACCGTTCGCGCTGTCGTCGGTCATCTGTATCCAGTCTCCTATACGGACCATGTTGTTCTGCGAGAGCTGCACCCCGGCAACGAAGCCCAGTATGCTGTCCTTGAAGATCAGCATCAGCACTGCAGCCGAGGCTCCGAGTCCGGTAAGCAGTACGGCTGGGGACTTGTCTATCAGCACAGCAACTATGATGATGCCTCCTACGAAGTAAAGGATGACCTGAAGCGCCTGTACCAGCCCTTTGAGCGGATGCTTCTTGTTCTTGTCCGTGGTGGAGTAGAAGTCCAGGAAGCAGAACAGGACAGCATTCAGTATCCTTATCAGGACGGTCAGCATGAAGATTATGTCTGCCCTGTGGAGATATCTTACCATCTGATCATCCGTCTTGTAGAACAGGTAGGGGAGCACATACAGTAACATACCCGGAATCAGCAGAAGCAGATGATGTCCCAGCCTCCTCTTGACAAGATAACCGTGCCATCGGCTTCTTTTGTTCTTCGCCCTCTTCTCCATGATCCATGCGAACAGCCATTGGATGCCCCAGTTTATTCCTACTCCAACCGCAATCATAAGCACAACTGCGCTGGCTCCGTAAATGATTCCGCCTGATGTCTCGGACAGTCCGACCTTGTCGATAAGCAGTTCACTGTATTTTTCCGCAATCTTCAGCATGGCACATATTCTTTTCAACCCTGCTTTCCAACATCTGTGCTAATGCAAGAAGACCGGCTCCATGCGGAGCCGGTCTTCAATGAAATATGTATGATCTGTTAGAGATCTGCAAGATTCTTCTGCTGGTCCACAGCTGGAGCGACCAGAATCTCCTGGAACTCCTTCTGACCTGTACCTGCAGGGATCGGATGACCGCAGATGACATTCTCCTTAAGACCTTCGAGAGTGTCGACGCGACCGCGGATAGCTGCCTCGCTGAGCACCTTTGTAGTCTCCTGGAATGAAGCTGCAGAGATGAAGCTGTTTGTCTTCAGCGCTGCTCTTGTGATACCCTGGAGAACCTGGCTTGCAGTTGCAGGCTTAGCCTCGCGGAGTACCATCATCTGGAGACCCTGACGCTCGAGTGAAGAGTTCTCGCCTCTCATCTCGCGTGCAGTGATGATGTCTCCCTCTGAGTAGGTCTGTGAATCACCCTTGTCGAGGACGATGAACTTGCCGTAGATAGCATCGTTGGTATCCATGAACAGCCACTTGTCCACGAGCTCCTCAGGAAGGAATTCTGTGTCGCCCGGATCGTTGATCTGAACCTTTCTCATCATCTGGCGTACGATGATCTCGAAGTGCTTGTCGTTGATCTTCACACCCTGGAGACGGTAAACCTCCTGGATTTCGTTCACTATGTACTCCTGAACCTTGATAGGTCCGAGGATGCCGAGGATGTCTGTAGGAGATACTGCTCCGTCAGAGAGTCTTGTACCAGCCTTGACATAGTCGTTCTCCTGAACGAGGATCTGCTTTGTAAGCGGAACGAGATAGTGCTTCTCGGCGCCGTTTCTGTTCTTGATGATGATCTCGCGGTTACCTCTCTTGATCTTGCCCATGATGACCTCACCGTTGATCTCTGAAACGATCGCAGGGTTGGATGGGTTACGTGCCTCAAAGAGCTCTGTAACTCGTGGGAGACCTCCGGTAATATCGGATGCCTTACCGATTGCACGTGGGATCTTGATGATGATGTCACCGACCTTCACATCCTGGCCGTCCTCTACCATTACGTGTGCTCCTACAGGGAGGTTGTAATGCTTGAGGCTCTCGCCATGCTCGTCTGTGATGATGATGGTAGGGTTCTTCGACTTGTCACGTGACTCGATGATGACCTTGTCTCTGTTGAGAGAGTACTCGTCCGCCATCTCCTCGCGGAATGTGACACCGTCGATCATGCTGTCGAAACGGATCTTACCTGTAGTCTCGATGATTGTGATTGCGTTATAAGCATCCCATTCGCAGATGAGGTCGCCCTTCTTCACTGTATCACCGTCGTTCTTGTAGAGGATCGAACCGTAAGGTACATCATACTGTGAGTATGTGATGCCTGTGTTCTCGTCTACGATGCGGACCTCAGTCGTACGGCTGACAACGACATTCTGAACGCCGTCTTCAGTAATCCTTTCGATTGTCCTGAGCTCCTCGAACTCGAGCTTACCGTTGTATTTTGATGTGATTGCGTTTTCAGCAGCTGTACTTGATGCTGTACCTCCGACGTGGAATGTACGGAGTGTAAGCTGTGTACCTGGCTCACCGATTGACTGTGCTGCGATTACGCCGACAACCTCTCCCTTCTCGACCATACGGCCTGATGCGAGGTTACGTCCGTAACATTTCGCGCAGACACCCTTGCGTGACTCACAGGTGAGTACGGAGCGGATTTCAACCTGCTCGATAGGGAGTGACTCGATGAGGTTTGCGATGTCCTCTGTGATCTCTTCACCTGCAGGGATGATGAGTTCTCCTGTAAGCGGGTTGAAGATATCGTGAACCGATGTACGGCCGAGGATACGCTCTCCAAGTGACTCTACGATCTCGTCCTTGCTCTTGATTGCAGTAGCGACAAGTCCGCGGAGCGTACCACAGTCTTCCTCGTTGATGATCACGTCATGAGATACGTCTACGAGACGACGGGTAAGGTAACCTGCATCGGCAGTCTTGAGGGCTGTATCGGCAAGACCCTTACGCGCACCGTGGGTAGAGATGAAGTACTCGAGCACTGACATACCCTCCTTGAGGTTCGAGATGATCGGGTTCTCGATGATCTCCGCACCCTGTCCGCCGGACTTCTGAGGCTTTGCCATAAGACCACGCATACCGCAGAGCTGCTTGATCTGTGCTGTCGAACCACGGGCTCCCGAGTCGAGCATCATGTATACAGGGTTGAATCCCTGCTGGTCGCTCGAAATCTGCTTCTCGACGATACCTGTGATCTGGTTGTCGATAGAAGACCAGAGGTCGATCACCTTGTTGTAACGCTCGTTGTTTGTGATGAAACCCATCGCGAAGTTTGCCTTGATCGACTCTACGGTGTTGTAACCGTTCTCGATCAGTGACTTCTTCTCCTCTGGGATGATCACGTCTCCGAGGTTGAATGAGAGACCTCCCTTGAATGCCATTGTGTATCCGAGGTCCTTGATGTCGTCAAGGAACTGTGCCGTACGTGCAACTCCGGTGTACTTGATCACGTTAGAGATGATCTTACGGAGTGACTTCTTACCGAGTACCTCGTTGATATATGGAACTTCCACCGGTGCAAGCTGGTTGACGATGATTCTACCTGGGGTAGTCTTCACGAGCTCAGTGCCGGCCTCAGGATTTGTCTTGTCCTTTGGAAGCCTTACGTTGATTCCTGCGTGGATGTCGATAGCCTTCTCGTTGAGGGCGATGATGACCTCCTCAGGTCCGTAGAAGCTCATTCCCTCTCCCTTTACGCCTGGTCTCTGCTTTGTGATGTAGTAAAGACCGAGCACCATGTCCTGTGAAGGGACTGTGATAGGCGTACCGTTTGCCGGGTTGAGGATGTTGTGCGAACCGAGCATGAGGAGCTGTGCCTCAAGGATGGCGGCATTGCCGAGCGGAAGGTGTACGGCCATCTGGTCACCGTCGAAGTCGGCGTTGAACGCCGTACATGCGAGCGGGTGGAGCTGGATTGCCTTACCCTCGATCATCTTAGGCTGGAAGGCCTGGATACCGAGACGGTGGAGTGTAGGGGCACGGTTGAGAAGAACCGGATGACCCTTCATCACGTTCTCGAGGATATCCCAGATGACAGCATCCTTTCTGTCGACGATCTTCTTAGCTGACTTCACTGTCTTCACGATGCCGCGCTCGATCAGCTTCCTGATGATGAACGGCTTGTAAAGCTCTGCAGCCATGAACTTAGGAAGACCGCACTCATGCATCTTGAGCTCAGGACCAACGACGATCACCGAACGTGCAGAGTAGTCCACACGCTTACCGAGGAGGTTCTGACGGAAACGTCCCTGCTTACCCTTGAGTGAGTCGGAGAGCGACTTGAGTGTCCTGTTTGCCTCGCTCTTTACTGCATTCGACTTCTTTGAGTTGTCGAAGAGTGAGTCAACAGCCTCCTGAAGCATACGCTTCTCGTTTCGGAGGATCACCTCAGGAGCCTTGATCTCGATCAGTCTCTTGAGACGGTTGTTACGTATGATGACCCTTCTGTAGAGGTCGTTGAGGTCTGATGTCGCGAAGCGGCCTCCGTCGAGCGGAACGAGAGGACGGAGATCAGGCGGAATCACAGGAATGACCTTGAGGATCATCCACTCAGGACGGTTGATCTCCTTTGACTCCTGGAACCACTTGACGATGCTGAGTCTCTTGAGTGCCTCTGCCTTTCTCTGCTGCGAAGTCTCCTTCACCATCTTCTGGCGGAGTTCCTTTGCGAGGGCATCAGTGTCGATCTCCTTGAGGAGCTCGTAGATTGCCTCTGCACCCATTCCTGCTACGAACTTGTCAGGATCGTCAGCCGGCATGTTGTACTGCTCAGGCTGCTGTGCATAGAACTCGAGGTACTCGTCCTCTGAAAGGAGGTCGAGCTTCTGGAATCCTGATGTACCAGGCTTGATGACGATATACTTCTCGTAGTAGATTACCGATTCGAGCTTCTTGGCAGCGATACCGAGAAGAGCCGCGATCTTGTTAGGCGCTGACTTGAAGTACCAGATGTGTGCTACAGGAACTGTGAGCTCGATATGACCCATCCTTTCCCTACGCACCTTCTTCTCAGTGACTTCGACGCCGCAACGGTCGCAGACGATGCCACGGTAGCGGATTCTCTTGTACTTTCCGCAGTGGCACTCGTAATCCTTGGTAGGACCGAAGATCTTCTCGCAGAAGAGACCGTCACGCTCAGGCTTGTAGGTCCTGTAGTTGACGGTTTCAGGCTTCAGTACCTCTCCTGAAGACCTTTCCTTGATGTCTTCAGGAGAAGCAAGAGCTATGCTGATTCTTTCGAAATTGCTTTTAACCTTGTTTTCTTTATTAAAAGTCGGCATATTTCTATAATTTCAATTGTCAGTAATTAGTCCAAAGTCACCTTAAGTCCGAGACCTCTAAGCTCGTGGAG
>SUYO01000029.1 GCA_015060385.1 Bacteroidales bacterium | reverse complement strand
ATCAAAGACCTCTTTGCAAAACCTAACTACAATATCGTCAATGAACTTGATGGTTCTACCGAACCAAGTTTGTTTTAATTGTTAAACTTTATAATAATCGTCCGGAACTTTTACCGGACAGCAATGAAGTTAGGTATAAAATCATGATAAAGCAACTCATCGGTGGCCGACCTGCTTTTTTGATGACAGCATAGCCACTGCATGGTTTTATAAAACACTGATTCATAAAGCATTACAAATAACACCGGTGGCCGACCTGTTACTTTCCTGACATGTCGGCCACCGGTGTTGAATCAGATGCCGCTCACCGGAGCGTAAGGGGATCAGGCTACCTTGTCGTTGGTCTTGGGTTCCTTGAAGAGGATCATGAAAAGGAAGGCCACAACGAGAGCATAGGCTGCAAATGTGTACCATGCCGCACTCCAGTTCGGCTCGGCAGCGTTGTAGACGAAGTGGTTGACTACCGCCTGGGCGCTGAGGGTTCCGATAGTTGCTCCGATACCGTTTGTCATGAGCATGAAGAGGCCCTGGGCGCTGTTCTGGATCTTCTCGCTTGTACGCATGTTGGTGTAGAGCGAACCTGAGATGTTGAAGAAGTCGAATGCAACTCCGTAGACGATCATCGAGAGGATGAGCATCCATACGCCTGAACCTGGGTTGCCGGCTCCGAAGAGTCCGAAGCGGAGAACCCATGCGAACATCGCGATGAGCATCACCTTCTTGATTCCGAAGATTCTCATCGCTACAGGGATGAGAAGGATGCCGAGGGTTTCCGATATCTGAGAGATAGAGATGAGGGCGTTGGCATTTCTTGCACCCCATGTGTCAGCGAATTCAGGAACCTCCTGGAAGTGGGTGATGAACGGATTTGCGAAGCCGTTTGTGATCTGGAGAGCCACTCCGAGAAGCATCGAGAAGATGAAGAAGATCGCCATCTGCCTGTCCTTGAAGAGCTTGAAGGCATCAAGGCCGAAGCGCTCAGACATTGTCTGCTGTGCACCTGCATTCCTGTTGCAAGGGCATTCAGGAAGAGTGAAGCAGTAGAGGAACATCGCCAGACCGCAGATGCCTGATACGATGAACTGGTTGTATGAATGCTGGTACTGTACGCCCTGGCCGTTTGTCATGAAGTTGACGAAGAGCATCGCGCAGATGAATCCGATGGTTCCGAATACACGGATAGGAGGGAAGTCCTTTACGGTGTCATATCCGTTTCTCTCAAGGATGTTGAAGGCAACGGAGTTGGAGAGGGCGATGGTAGGCATGTAGAATGCCACGCTTACAGCATAAAGTCCGAAGAGGATGCCGAAGGAGATTTCGCTTCCTGCAGTCATTCCGTAGAGACCTGCTCCTGCCATCGCTGCACCTGCGATTCCGTGGCAGAGTCCGAGAAGCTTCTGGGCAGGGATGAACTTGTCAGCCACGATACCCATGAGGGTAGGCATGAAGATGGAAACGATTCCCTGCATCGAGTAGAATATGCCGATACGTGTTGCCAGTCCGACAGATGCGAGGTAGCTTCCCATCGAAGTAAGATAAGATCCCCATACCGCCCACTGGATGATGTTCATCACTATCAGCCTCAGTTTGATCGATTTGTTCATTTGTTATCAGTTTTTTAGTTGTTTTGATCATGTGAGTATCCTTCGCAACCGCTCAGGATGTCAATGTATCAGACAAAGATAAATGTTTTTGAGCAAAAGTTGCTATCTTTGAGGGTTAAAATGATTTGAATGAAATTTGTAAAGACACATAACGACCCGAACTCGGCTGCCCGCTGCGGAATCATCACCACTGACCACGGCCAGATAGAGACTCCTATCTTCATGCCTGTGGGCACCGTAGGTTCGGTAAAAGGCATATATCACAGGGACCTCAAGGAGGATATCAAGGCAGAGATAATCCTCGGCAACACCTACCATCTCTATCTCCGTCCCGGCCTTGAAGTCCTCAAGGCTGCCGGAGGACTCCACAAGTTCGAGTCATGGGACAGACCTATCCTGACCGACAGCGGCGGCTTCCAGGTCTTCTCCCTCAGCCCGATCCGCAAGCTCACCGAGGACGGATGCATATTCCGCTCGCACATCGACGGTTCGAAGCACATCTTCACTCCTGAAAACAACATGGACACCCAGCGCATCATCGGAGCCGACATCGTCATGGCCCTTGACGAGTGCTGTCCCGGGGATGCTGACTATAAATATGCTAAGAAGTCTCTCGCCCTTACCCAGCGCTGGCTGGAAAGATGCGTGAAGCATTTCGATGAGACAGAGCCTCTGTACGGCTATTCGCAGGCACTTTTCCCCATCATCCAGGGCTGCGTCTATCCTGACCTCCGACGTGCGGCGGTGGATCATGCAGCCGCCCTCGACAGGGAGGGTTACGCGATCGGAGGCCTTGCCGTAGGCGAGCCGACGGAGAAGATGTACGAAATGCTCGAAGTCGTGTGCCCTATCCTTCCACAGGACAAGCCTCGCTACCTGATGGGCGTGGGCACGCCAGCGAACCTTCTTGAAGGTATCGCCCGCGGCGTGGACATGTTCGACTGCGTGATGCCGACCCGCAACGGCCGAAACGGAATGCTGTTCACATGGGACGGAATCATGAACATGAAGAATAAGAAATGGGCCGACGACTTCTCGCCGCTCGACCCGAAAGGCACGTCGTTCGTCGACCACACATACACCAAGGCATATGTACGCCATCTTTTCGTGGCAGGCGAGATTTTCGCAGGACAGATCGCCAGCGAGCATAACCTCGCATTCTACCTCGACCTCGTGCGCGAGGCCCGCAGGCACATCAAGGCCGGCGACTTCATGGCCTGGAAGGAAGAGACCGTACGAAGGATAACAACCAGATTGTAATTGAAAATGAAGTTTGACCTCAGACCAAAGAAACTGGATGTATATATCGTCACGAAGTTCATTACGACGTTCTTTGTGGCGCTGCTCCTCATCATCGGCATCGTGATCATCTTCGACGTCAGCGAGAAGATCGACAACTTCGTCGAGAAGGAAGCTCCGTTGCGGGCTATCGTGTTCGACTATTACGTGAACTTCGTCCCGTACTTCATGAACATGTTCAGTCCCCTGTTCGTCTTCATCACGGTGATCTTCTTCACCTCGAAGATGGCGGCGGACACTGAGATCATCGCCATACTTTCCTGTGGAGTGAGTTTCCACAGGATGATGGTCCCTTACATCTTTTCGGCCGCCCTCATCGCGCTTTTCTCCCTGACACTCAATCTGTTCATAATACCCGACTCCAACAAGGAACGAATAGCCTTCGAGACGAAATACGTAAAGGACAAGACCAAGAACGTCGGCAGGAACGTACACTACCAGATATCTCCGGGCGAGTTCGCCTTTGCAGAGTCCTTCAGTTCATGGAACAACACAGCCTACCGCTTCACCCTCGAGAAGATCGAAGACAACAAGCTCATCTCCAAGATCACTGCCGAGACTGCCGTGTATGATACTACAAAGAAGGTATGGCAGCTGAAGAAGTACTTCATACGCGACTACAACGAGGACCTTACCGACAACATCCGAAGCGGAAGACAGCTGGACACTACTCTGGCCCTTTCCGTGAATGATTTCTACTGGAATCCAGAATCGGTCGAGACCTACAACTACTTCGAGCTTAACGAGCTCATCGAGCTTCAGAAGATGCGAGGAGATGCGAACGTGAAGTATTCGCTCATCCAGAAGAACAACCGCTTCGCCCTTCCGTTCTCAGCCTTCATCCTGACCATCATGGGTGTGGCCCTGTCGTCAAAGAAGCGCAGGGGAGGAATCGGATGGAACATCGGAGCCGGCATTGCCCTGGCCTTCACATACATCCTCTTCATGAAGTTCAGCGAGATGTTCGTCTATACGGACACCCTGCCTCCGGCACTGGCACTATGGCTGCCTAACATCGTCTTCACAGTCATCGCTGTCCTACTCTACCGCATCGCTCCTAAGTAGAAGCGTTCGCTAACGTATCAAGCGCAGTTTCATATGAAGAATGCTCGCGATACCCGGAAATTTGAGGGTATCGCGAGCATTTTTCGTTTGATTCTGCACTGGATACAGCCGCAGCTGCCATCAGTGACCGTTACTTGGTCAGTCCGAGTTTCTGCATGAGGGCTTCCGGCTGAGGATCATGTCCGCGGAAGTTGCGGTAAAGCACTGCAGCGTCATCTGTGCCACCCTTTGAAAGGATGTTCTCACGGAAGGATGCAGCGACCTCAGTATTGAAGATACCCTTCTCTTTGAAGAGTGAGAATGCATCAGCCTCAAGAACCTCCGCCCACTTGTATGAATAGTAACCTGCCGAATATCCGCCTGAGAAGATATGTGAGAACGAGCCTGAGAAGGCTGTTCCCTCAACTGCCGGCATCACTGCGTATGGTGCAAGAGCCTTGGCCTCGAAGTCAACAGTGCTCTCAGAAGGAAGTTCTGTAAGGGTATGCCATGACATGTCGAGGAGACCGTAGTGGAGCTGACGCACCTGAGCGTAACCTGCGAGGTAGTTCTTTGCTGCAACGATCTTCTCGATGAGCTCTGCAGGAATAGGCTCGCCTGTCTGATAATGCTTTGCAAAAGAGTTGAGATACTCCGGCTCGAATGCCCAGTTCTCCATGATCTGTGAAGGAAGTTCGACAAAGTCGCGGCTGACGTTAGTACCGGTGAGAGAGCCGTAACGTCCCTGAGCAAACATTCCGTGAAGGGCATGTCCGAACTCGTGAAGGAAAGTCGTAAGCTCGTCATGTGTAATGAGTGCAGGAGCGTCTGCCGTAGGCTTCGTGAAGTTCATCACAGTGCTGATGAAAGGTCTGCGCTCAACGCCGTCCTTGATGCTCTGGCCACGGAACTCTGTCATCCATGCACCGCCTCTCTTGCTTGCACGTGGGAAGAAGTCAGCGTAGAAGAGGGCAAGGTGGCTGCCGTCTGCGTCCTTAACCTCATAGACCTTTACATCTTCGTGGTAAACAGGGACATTGTCAAGCTCTGTGAATGAGATTCCGTAAAGACGTGAAGCAAGTCCGAACACTGCGTCGATGCAGTTCTCAAGCTGAAAATAAGGCTTGAGTTCCTCAGCACTGAGAGAGTACTCAGCCTGCTGGTACTTCTCCGACCAGTAGCTGAAGTCCCATGACTCGAGTCTGCTGCCTTCGAAGCCGTTCTTCTTCGCATATGCGAACACGTCAGCCACATCCTTTCTTGCATAAGGAAGCGATGGTTCAAGGAGGTCCATGATGAACTCGTTGACAGTAGACTTGCTCTTTGCCATCCTCTCCTCAAGGGCATAGTCAGCATAAGTCTCGTATCCGAGGATGTTGGCTATCCTGATCCTGAGGTCAACGATCTTTTTCACGATCTCGGTGTTGTCAAACTCACCTCCGATGGCCCTTGTGTTGTATGCTGTCCAGATCTGCCTGCGGAGCTCCCTGTTCTCGCTGTACTTGAGGAAGGGACTGTAGCTTGGAGCGTCAAGGGTGAAGGCCCATCCTTCGAGGCCCTTCTCAGCAGCTGTCTCTGCAGCCATTGTCCTCACGAACTCAGGAAGTCCTGCAAGGTCAGCCTCGTCAGTGATGTTGAGCACGTATGCGTTTGTAGCTGCAAGAACGTTCTTGCTGAACTGGAGAGTTGCAAGAGAAAGTTCCTCAGACCACTTGCTGTAAAGTTCCTTATCTGCATCGGAAAGGTTGGCTCCACCGCGTACAAAGCCCTTGTAGTTGTTCTCAAGGATCTTCATCTGGTCCTTGTCAAGACCAAGCTCGTTCCTTTTCTCATATACGGCCTTCACTCTCTCGAAAAGAGGAGCATTGAGAGAGACATACATCTCATACTCGGTAAGCATCGGAGACAGTTCCTCTGCAATCTGCTGCATCTGGTCGTTGGTATTGGCCTCCATGAGGTTATAGAATATACCTGCCACATTATTGAGAGTCTCGCCAGCATACTCCATTGCCTCGATGGTGTTCTCGAATGTAGGTTCTTCCTCGTTTGCGATGATGGCATCGATCTCGGCCTTTGCCTCCGCTATACCTGCTTCGAATGCAGGAAGATAATGCTCGTTCTGAATCTTGTCGAACTGAGGAGCTCCGAACGGTGCGGAAGACTCCGTAAGAAGAGGATTCTTCATGTTGCAACTTGTGATAAGTGCAAGCGCTGCGCCTGCGATAAGTAATTTCTTCATACTTTATTGTTGATTGTTTGATAATTCCATACCAGCCTGCAAATTTAGTCAAAGTTTTGTATTTTCGATATGGAATATATACGTGTGCCTGTCTTTATGTACCTGATGTCGAAGCACCCGCATTCATCATGCTTGCCATACTTGCGGCAGGAAGTCATCAGCGTCGGAGAAAACCCCATTGAGGCAAGGGATATCATGTCTGCAGATTCCACATCAGCCTTGATCAGCCGTTCAAGAATCTCATAGTTTCTTGACAACGCACTCATTATCCTTCTCTTGAAGACCCGGCTCTTCTTCGCCTTCTCGTTAAAGTTCCTTGTCCTGCATTCGTCACAGCAGAACTTCTTGTCAGACCGCCCATATCTTATGGTATCACCACATTCCAGACACACAGGCATATGCCTTTCGTACTTCTTATAGTCCATAATCCCGCATTAATACAACGGCAAATATCAACCGACTTTAACAAATCTCAAACTGTCCGAAGCAGGTTTTTATTTTTCTTAGCAATCTTTTTTCTTTTTCTTTACATCAGCAGGATGCTAAAATAAATCTTATACGGATAAAATAAATCTTTGCATGCAAAGAAAAGTGCGATGATGATAAGAAACGGAAAAACTTTTCTTTGCATGAGTCGAAACATCATACGGGACAGAGGATTTTTACCTTACTTTGCCCGCAACATATCAAGTGCGCATAAGATGTGGGTAACAGAACATTAATCATTTAAAAGGGAGAAAATCTTATGGATCACATCAACAGGATCGAGCTTCAGGGACGGGTAGGCACCGTCAGGACGAACATCGTGGGCGAAAGCATGGTAGCCAACTTCTCGCTGGTAACCGAACATCTTTACAAGACAAGGGACGGAGGAGCGGCCAATGAGACTACCTGGCATCAGATCACCGCATGGGAAGGCAGGGACATGCCGGACCTGAGCATCATCACCAAGGGTACCCAGCTCAACGTGACCGGAAGGCTGAGGACATTCAAGTACACCAACGCGGAAGGGCAGGAGAGACAGCTCTACGAGGTAGTTGCCAACAAGATACGCCTGATTACGGACGATGATGATTAATTTGTACGGGAGCTTTTCGGAAGAAAGGCTCTTTTTACTTATATTTGCGTAAAATCTTAATTTATGCTACGAAAAATCAGAATCATTCTGGCGTCCGTCTTCTTCATCGGAGTGACGCTTCTCTTCCTGGACTTCACAGGAACGATCCACGCATGGCTGGGATGGATGGCAAAGGTACAGTTCCTGCCTGCCGTCCTCGCCCTCAACTTCGGAATTGTGGCAGTACTTCTCATCCTCACGCTTCTTTTCGGACGAGTCTACTGCTCGGTAATATGCCCTATGGGAGTGATGCAGGACATCATCTCATGGATTCACGGAAAAACAAAGAAGAAGAACAGATTCCGTTTCTCATACTCGCCTGCAAAGAACTGGCTCAGATATACGGTTCTGGCAATATTCATCGTCGCCCTGATTGCAGGCATCCATTCTCTGGTAGCCCTCATCGCACCATACAGCGCATACGGACGCATAGCCGGCAACCTCCTTGCCCCTGTTTACCAGCTCGGAAACAACTTCTTCGCATGGATAGCGGAAAGAGCCGGAAGCTATGCCTTCTACAGTACTGAGGTATGGATCAGGTCAGGAGCCACATTTGCCGTAGCAGCAGTTACATTCGCTGTGATTGCTGTCCTCGCATGGAAGCACGGAAGGACATGGTGCAACACCATCTGTCCTGTAGGTACCGTCCTCGGATTCTTCTCAAGATTCAGCGTGTTCGCACCGGTTATCGACACTGAGAAATGCCGCAACTGCGGTCTCTGCGGAAAACAGTGCAAGGCTTCATGCATAAACATGAAGGAACATCAGATCGACCTCAGCCGCTGCGTCGCATGCATGGACTGCATAGACACCTGCAAGGACGGAGCCATACATTATGCATTCAGGTACGGAAAGATATCCCCGGTCAAGCCGGAGATGACGGACCAAGGTCGACGTGCGTTCATGGTATCTACAGCTATCGCGACTACAGCTGTAGCCGCCCGCGCGCAGGAGATGAAGGTGGACGGAGGTCTTGCCGACATCGAACGTGCCCGCAAGCCTGAAAGACAGACTCCGATAGTACCTGCCGGAGCTCTCAGTCTCAAGAATTTCAACAACCACTGCACGGCGTGCCAGCTTTGCGTAAGCGTCTGCCCTAATCAGGTGCTCAGACCGTCTACCTCGCTGATGACGCTGATGCAGCCGGAAATGTCATATGAAAGAGGATACTGCCGTCCTGAATGTACAAGATGTTTGGATGTATGTCCTGCAGGAGCCATCAGGCCTGTTTCTGTAGAGGAGAAGTCATCGATCCAGATCGGACACGCCGTCGTATGCCTCGACAACTGCGTCGTGAATACCGATGAGGTAAGCTGCGGCAACTGTGCAAGACACTGTCCTGCCGGAGCGATCAGCATGGTAAGGAAGAATCCTGACGATCCGCGTTCTCTCAGGATACCTGTAGTGAACGAAGAGAGATGCATCGGCTGCGGAGCATGTGAGAACCTCTGCCCTGCAAGGCCGCTGACAGCAATCCATGTAGAAGGACACGAAGTACATAAAACGATCTAGATTATGAAAAAGAATATAGACAGAAGAGAATTCCTCAAGACGGCCGGAACCACTGCCCTTGCGATGGGCGGACTCGGAATGGTCACAGGCTGCAAAGACTCCGGTTCTTCAGCTTCGCAGGCAGGCAACGGTGACAATGATGGCGCAACCGGTGAAATGACATACAGAACCCATAGAGGTAACGGAGACAAGGTCAGCATCCTCGGATACGGCTGCATGCGCTGGCCTATGATAAAGGATGAAAGCGGAAGGGATGTCATCGACCAGGAAACTTTGGACAGACTGATTGACTACGCAATAGAGCATGGTGTTAATTATTTCGACACAGCACCTGTATATCTCCAGGGTCAAAGCGAGGCTGCTACAGGAAAGTCACTCAAGAGGTATCCTCGCGAGAGTTATTTCATTGCTACCAAACTGTCGAACTTCAGCAACGCGAGCAGGGAGAACTCCATAGAGATGTACAGGATGTCCCTGAAGAATCTCCAGACAGACTACATAGACTATTACCTTCTTCACTCTCTTGCAGGATATGACGGTTTCAAGCAGAGATTCGAGGACAACAACATGATGGAGTTCCTCATGGAGGAGCGCAAGGCAGGACGCATACGCAATCTGGGATTCTCGTTCCATGGAACTGCTGAAGGTTTCGATGAGATGATGGCACTGCATGAGAAATACCACTGGGATTTCGTACAGATCCAGCTCAATTATGTGGACTGGAGACATGCCAGCGGACGCAACGCCCAGGCAGAATATCTCCAGCAGGAACTTGACAAGAGGGGCATACAGTCGGTGATCATGGAGCCTCTTCTGGGAGGACGTCTGTCAAAGGTACCTCAGTACGTTGCCGACCGTCTCAAGGAGCGCAATCCTGCGGGAAGCGTTGCCTCATGGGCCTTCCGCTTCGCCGGTTCGCAGCCTGGAGTGCTCTGCGTGCTCAGCGGAATGACATACATGGAACATCTCCAGGACAATGTCGGTACATATTCGCCGCTTGTCCCTCTTACCGAAGACGAACTCGTATTCCTGGATGAGACCGCAGGAATCATCAAGGAGTACCCTACCATCCCTTGCAACGACTGCAAATACTGCATGCCATGTCCATACGGCATCGACATCCCTGCAATCCTTCTTCACTACAACAAATGCGTGAATGCCGGCGAAGTGGCTGAAAGCATCAATGACGAGGGATACAGAAAAGCCCGTCGAGCTTATCTTGTAAGCTACGACCGGGCTGTTCCGAAGCTCCGTCAGGCATCGCGATGCATAGGATGCAACCAGTGCATGTCGCATTGTCCTCAGAGCATCAACATCCCAAGGGAACTGCAGAAGATCGACAGATACGTAGAAAACCTCAAGCAGAACAAGCTTTAAAGGAAACCCATGTCAATATTCAGAATATCCGAGCGAGGTGTCAGGTCAGGAGCTATTGCTTCAACCGTGGCTTTCGTCTGCCTTGCAGTGCTTTACTTCATTCCCGCAGACATTCCTCATAAGATAGCGTTTCCGCTGACCGCCCTCACGGTAGCCTCTCTCTGGCTCTGCCCGTGGCAGATATCCCTCGCCCTGGCCGCTTCTGCGGCGGGCGACCTTGCGGGATCGTCCGGCAACCTGATCGTGCAGATGGGGATGTTCGCCGTGGCTCATGCAATGTTCATCTGGTACTTCACAAAGAGGTATCTCGAAAAGGTCAGAAAAGCGGGCAAGCCTTCTGAAAAGACAATTGGATACACATTCCTCATCATCTGCATGTGTCTGGTGACAGCAGCCTTTTCATATGCAAAGATAGTAAGCAACGCTCCTGAGGGCATTCTCAGGACAGGATGCGGCATCTACGTAACCCTTATCTGCATCATGCTCTGTCTGGCATTTCTGCAGAGGAGTTCCCTGTATGCGCTAGGAGCGCTTCTGTTCGTGTTCTCAGACTTCATTCTTGGCTGGAATCTCTTCACCGCCCCTATAGAAAACGCAGGATGGCTGATCATGGTTCCATACTATCTGGGACAGTGGCTCATATATATAAGGTCAACCTCATTCCGGGTAGGACCCGAAATGAGGTTGATGAGATTCTGATATGTTTCTATATTAGAGTTCCCATGCAAGGGCTGAAGCTCCGAGAATGGCAGCGTCAGACTCCTTAAGCTGAGAGAACACGATCTTGACCTTGTTTCTCCACAAAGGAAGCACATTATCGTTCATGGCACTCTCCATAGGAGGGAGGAGGAATTCCTTTGCACGAGCCAGACCGCCGAAGAGCACGATGGCCTCAGGGGAGCTGAATGCTATGAAGTCAGCGAACGAACGTCCGAGAATCTTTCCAGTGAACTCGAATATCTTGAGGGCGAGCTTGTCACCGTCCTTTGCAGCCTCATAAACATCCTTTGACGCGATTGTGTCAAGGCTTCTGAGAACTGAAGGCTCGTCTGAAAGCTCGAGCCACTCACGTGCGGTACGGGCAACTCCAGTTGCAGATGCATAAGTCTCAAGGCAGCCTGTCTTTCCGCAGTTGCAGGTACGTCCGTTGTTGCGTACTGCGGCAACATGTCCCAGCTCGCCGGCGAAGCCGTCATGACCGTATACAACCTCTCCGTTGATCACGATTCCCGAACCTACGCCTGTACCGAGGGTGATCATGATGAAGTTCTTCATGCCGCGTGCCGCGCCATAGGTCATTTCACCAACAGCAGCCGCATTCGCATCGTTGGTAAGGGCTACAGGAAGACCGCCCATCGCCTCCGAAAGAAGCTTCGAGAACTCTACCACGCTGTCTCCTCCCCATGAGAGGTTAACAGCATTCTCGATTGTACCTGTATAATAGTTACCGTTAGGAGCACCTACACCGATACCTCTGATCTTTCCTTCTGTGCCGGAATCCTTGATGATCTTGTTCACCGCCTCAGCAAGTTCGGCGATATATGGTTCTACATCAGAATATGTGTCTGTGCGGATGACTGTCTGGGCGAGGACTGTTCCACGAGCGTCCACGACTCCGAGCTTGGAGGTCTGTCCTCCAACATCGATACCTACTACGAAAGTTGAATCCATTGCTTTATATGATTTTGATTATTTGTTTCTGATCTTTGAACCCATGAGGGCGAACCAGCAGATGTACGAGAATCCTGCCACTACCACCCAGTAGCTGGTCATATATGTGGATGCATCTGCGATTGCATTCTGAATAAGAGGAAGCACGCCGCCACCCACGACCATGGTCATGAAGAGACCTGATGCGAGAGAAGAGTACTTGCCAAGGCCCTCTACGGACAGATTGAAGATGGCTCCCCACATGACTGAAGTACAGAGACCGCAGAGAACGAGAAGAAGCGCTGTCAGAGGAACCTGTACGACCTCAAAGCCCGAACCTGTGAATACAGGCATCGAAGACTGCACATGGCTTGTGAACATAGAGCAGATCACCAATGTTATCGCTGCTGCAGAGCATGTTGCAAGCTGCGTGCGGCTTGAGACTTTTCCGCTGATGAAGCTTGAAACGAACCTTCCGATAAGCATCAGGAACCAGTATGTACCTGCTACGAATCCTGCAACGGTGGCAGCAGTCTGCGGATCCAGTCCGCCTCCTCTTGCCGAAGTATCAGAAAGATAGAAGTTAAGGGTGCTCGGTATACCTACCTCGACTCCGACATAGCAGAAGATCGCACATACTCCGAATACAAGATGCTTGTACTTGAAGAGTTCCTTTACTGAAACATTTGACCTCTCCTGCTCAGGCTCGACGAAAGGAATGAGCGAGAGGACTACGAATGTAGCGGCGAATACGCCCATTGCGATATAGAGAACGGTGTTTACATCTGTTATCGCAGTGTCCTTGGTTACGGAACCGATGAGGGCACCCACAAGCATAGGGGTCAGTGTACCGGTAAGAGAGTTGAATGTACCTCCGATCTGAACGAGCTGGTTACCCCTGTTGCCACCGCCACCAAGAAGGTTGAGCATAGGGTTGGCCACAGTGTTCATGAGACATACAGAGAAGCCGCTGATGAAGGCACCGGCGAGATAGATGAAGAAGTTGGCAGGGAGACCTGCTATCAGAGAACCTACACCTACCACACCTGACAGATACTGTACGAGCATTCCAAGGAATCCTACTCCTACACCGATGAGGGTTGTCCTCTTGTAACCGATTCTTGAAAGAAGCTTTCCTGCAGGAAGACCCATGAAGAGGTAGGCAAGGAAGTTCATCATGTTACCCATCATACCCCAGAATCCCGAACCGTCGATACCAGGCTGGTTTTTCCAGATCACTCCTACCGGAGCTGCAAGGTTTGTTACGAAAGCGACCATTCCGAAAAGGAAGAACATGGTAAAGACCGCAATCCAGTTTGTTTTGTTCTTATTCATTCTTCAAACGTTTTTTTTGTTTCTTAAAATTAGCAGGCACCCCTCCCCAAGGATGCCTGCCGTATATAAAACGAACTTAACAAATAGACACGAAAAAAAATTTCGAATGTCTGAATGCAAAGTTAACGATTTTAATCAAACAAGCAAATATTCATGACAAATTTAATATCTTTGTGCCCGATATGATGAAAAAATATATTACAATCATGATCGTACTTGCGGCAACCGCATTTACGGTTTCGGCCAACGCCACGGACAAGAAGGGATTGAAAGGCTTCTCCGGAGGAATGATGGTCCATAGCGGTTACCTCGGTAGTTTGACACTTTCTTGAAAAATTAAATTTTGTAAATATTTGATAGACTTTCTGTTGAAAGTCTTTTTTTTGTCAAATTTAATTTCTATATTTGTAGTATATTGTGATATGTTACAAAGCA
>SUYO01000028.1 GCA_015060385.1 Bacteroidales bacterium | reverse complement strand
TCCCGGCATGACACGGCACCTTCTCCATACCGACCGCGAGATCCAGGAGTTCCGCAGACGCCACGAACGGCTGCTGCGGGACTTTTCCGGGCCATACATAGAATGGATCCGCAGTCTTCCCCTGATGGAATGGACTCCCCTGAGGCTCCCGAAAGGGCAGGAAGGGGCTGTCATCGGCCTTCTCTGCTGCCTGTATGACGAAGGAAGCGTCAACATCACGTTCAGCAATACCTGCACCTCCATCCGGAGAGATCCCGCCAATGAGGATGAGTATCAGCAGTGGCTTGATGAACATTTCAAATAATAGTAATTTTACCATTAAATAATTTTGCAGATAATAGAAATTTCACTATCTTTGCAATACCAAACAACACGCAAGATGAAGAGTTCAGAATTTCACAAACTTGTAAAGGCAAACGGATGGGAGCTGATACGCTCGACGGGAAGCCACTACATCTACAAGAAGGGAGACACGGTATATCCGGTTCCTTGGCACGGATCCAAAGAAATCGGTACAGGTCTTGAAAAGAAAATGAGAAAGGAGATGGGGCTGGAATAAGCCCCTCCCCCTTAAAAAATAAGGTAAAGGTATGGAACAGATTGCAGCAATAATCGAAAGAGCATCAGACGGCACATACAGCGTCTATTGCAAGAACGAGATCTTCTCCGGGATGGGAAGCACCCTCAAGGAGGCAAAGGCCGATATGGAGGGACAGATGGCCGTATATAGGGAGACAGCCATCGAGCAGGGTTTCAAGTATCCGTCATTCCTCGACGGTGAATACGAGGTGGCCTACGAGGTGGATGCGGTAAGCCTCCTCAATTACTACATCGGCAGCGGGCTTTTCACCCTCACAGCCCTCGAGAAGCTCACAGGAATAAACCAGAAACAGCTCTGGGCATACACTTCAGGCACAAGGCCGAGGAAAGCCCAGGCAGACAGAATAAACGCCGGGTTCAGGAGACTCAGCGAAGACCTCGACGCCATCTTTGCGTGATTGTTTGGTAGCTTCACACAGGCGTCATCGGGCAGCCCTTCGGGGTTGCCTTTTTTCGACTATCTTAAATTCTGCATGTCATTGCACGAATTTTGTATTCTTTTGCAATACAATATTATTGCATTACAAGAAATTATACCTACTTTTGTTACTCTATTGAACTGAAAACTTATGTGCACTGTATCCAAGAAGACCATCATCAGAGCGAATAACGCTTCCAAATCGAGATCGGCATCCGCATTGAGTGGCCGGGTGACTACCCGTGAGTCTATTGTCATTTCCTACAGGTCAACCACTACAGGGAAAGTGCACAGAACGACTATGTCCTCTACACAAATCAAGGCATCGTTTGCCAAGTCCATAAAGTAATATGTCAAGACAATACAACCACATCTATTCGAAGATTGTAGAGGATGACACAGATGTCATCGGTCATATCGCATACGGCCTGTACAAAAAGCAGAAGATCAATCATATTGCCCAAAAGAAGGATGGCGACGACAGTAAGCATTTGTCTGAGGAGGACTGGATGCATTTCAATGAAATAACCTGTACTGACGAGAATATCCAGCGATACAGGCTGCAAGCAACCGAGATACTTCAGAACTTTGTGGATGACGCATTAAAGGAAACAATTAAGCAGATCGAGTCAGACACAAAGAAAAATCAATCTGAAATCCTTTCAAGTATAATCGAACCTATCAAGCCCAAAGGATGGTGGCATGGCGTATGGCAAAGCGTGGTCGGAGCTATCATATTCATGTTCCTTGCTGCAGGTGTAGTATTCTTCGCATCATTATCCGAGAAAGAATACACTATCACATTCGGCGGTTCAGGATCCGCAAAGATTAAAGAAACAGCCAAAACCACATCCCAAGCAGACACCACATCATGTGATTTCCCAACAGAAACCAGATGACACCATGACATAACGATCTAAAGGGCAGCCCTTCGGGGTTGCCTTTTTCATTGCATGGCCTCCCATCCGGGATATCAGCACTGTTGTCAGCACTGTAGCACAGTACTGACAACAGTGCTGTATTTTTGGGGTCTTCCCCCTCGACCCCCATCTGTTTCCACAACAAAAAAGAACTGTGCTGGGAGCACTAAAAATGTGCAAACCGCTCAAAATCAGTCTTATATAATATATATATTCTTCTTGTACATATGTTCGTAGAACACCTATATAAAAAGTATAAAACGAGAGTGCAAGAGTGCTGACGTTTCATTACGTTGTCCCACGATTCTTCAAATAACACGATGTAAACATTTGTAAATCAAACCCTCGGTTGTCCCAAAATCACTTTAGATGAGAGCACTTTTCATCAGCACTATTTCAGCACTCTCGGAGCACTTTCAGCACAAAAAGTTCAGTACTCTCGGTTTGTACTGCATAACACCTTAATAGTCAGCATAATACATACATCAGCACTCTTGCACGGTAAAAAAGTACTTTTTATACAGGTGTGTTGAGAAGGGGGACGCGATTTTTCTGCGGAGGGCGGGGAAATAGCGCGAAAAATCAGCGCATAACTCGCTGATTTTTCGTATCTTTACATCTCTATGGGACAGTCCTTGCCCCTGGTGAAAAAGGAAATGATCTTTGCGACATGGGATTGAAGAGAACAAATGAACCGATGGTAGTGTCAGTACAGGTGCATCCTGCGCTGCGCGAATATCTTGTATGTATCCACAACGGGGAAGACACTATCTTCCCGGAGAAGGGCACACGCCTGTGGGGGCTTGTGTCGATGCACCTGACCGTGCAGCCTTCCACCTACTCGCCCGCGCCAGAAGGCGGCTCAAGGGTGAACATAGCCATATTCAACTCTCATGCGCAGACCTGGTGCATGGACCGCAAGAGGACGATCTATCAGGACACGCTGTTCAGGAACCACCTCAGCCCGAAGGGGCAGCGTGCGGTGGCGCGTCATCTGATGGACGACTTCAAGCAGACCTTCCGCGCCTACATGACCGGAGCCATCAGCAACAATTCACAGCTGAGCATCACGGAGGCGATCGATGAGTTCTGTTCAGACTACAGCATCAGCACCGAGCAGATGACTTACGACATGCTGCGGAAGGACTGGTACCGCTTCAGGCTGAAATCGCAGAACGGTGAGAAACCGCCCGGATCATGGCAGAAATAGAAAAAATTTGCCCCCTCATACGTCCCTAAAAATCAACACTTTTTTATGCAGAAAATAGCAATTTCCCACCGCTTCCACATCATACCTCAGGATCTTCTGAAGGACTACCTCCAGAGAGGGATCCTTCCTTTCGTTCCGGAAGGGTCGCACGACGTGTCGGCCCTCGGTCAGGTAACCTTCTCTCAAGAGCCGGACACGGACGACCATGGTGTCAGCTGGAACCAGAGCTTCGCCGCCACTTCGGACGACCGCTCCCTCAGCAGATGGAACGGTGCCCGGGCATACATCGCCTTTCACATGACCGACGGATCCATACGTCTTGTCGGCAACGGCTACGGTTGCCCGCTCATCACAGTCACGCCGCATGCCGGTGCAGTCAGGATCTCCGCTAAATTTCAGGCCTTCGAACCCGTTCTGCTGTAGGTTCTGTCCTTTCCTTCCCTGATTTTCCCGCATACCTTCGTGGAAAATTCAGGCAATGACGCACAAGAAACAGATCATCGCCTTCTACGGGAAAGCCCCATCTGCAGCGGAGATCAATCAGATCTTCCTCCCGAAGAACGGCGTAAAATATAAGGAGGCCGTGCCAGTTCCGGCTTCCGTTTCCCTTGTATCCTCCGACTTCTCTGACCCTGACATCGAAGAGAACAGCATCGCTTACCATCCTGTGTTCGGCGATATCCGCATGGACTCATGGTGGCGCTTCTCCACACGTCAGTTCATGAAGGATCTGAAGGCTGCCGAAGAGAACCCGGCTGTGGCGGCTCATCTGATCCACGTGAACAGCCCAGGTGGTGAGGCGTTCGGAATGAAGGAGTGCTACGATCTCATCAGGTCGCTCCAGAAGCCGGTCATCGGTCTGGTGGACGGCATGGCATGCTCGGCCGGATACTATATCCTCGCAGGATGCGACAAGATCTTCGCGAGCTCTATCTTCAGCATGGTCGGATGCATCGGCTGCATGGCCATCTTCTACAATGATGACAAGATGCTCGAGGACTGGGGATATGAGGTACACGAATACTACAGCCACCACTCACCGCTCAAGAACAAGGTCTTCAATGATGCCAACAACGGCGAAGGCGAGGACTACGTGTCGCGCTTTCTGGATCCTATGGCCAAGCAGTTCATCGACGATGTGTCAGCAGCCCGTGGTGATGTCAGCGAAACCGCCCTGCAGGGAGAAACCTTCTACGCCACCGAAGCGATGGCGGCAGGACTCATCGACGGAGAGAACAGCCTTGAGGAGACAGTCGAATACATCCACAAGATCATCAACAATCCAATCCCATCTATAAACATTAACGACTTAGATTTATGAAAAAGTTCCAGACAAGGCTCAAGGCCATAGCCGAGAAACTCGGCTTGACCATGAAGCTTACAAGCAAGCAGATGACTGCTGAGGACCAGCAGAAGCTCTGCGATGCCTACAATTCGGAGCATGGCGACAACGCTTTTGCTGACGACTTCGCCGAATTCAAGGCAGAGCAGGATGCAATCTCACGCGCATCTGAACTCAGCAACATCTTCGCGACCCTCCATGAGACGCTCGGCATCGAGGCATCGGACGACAACTCAGGTGCTGAGATTGTCAAGGCCGTGAAGGATCTTGCAGGCAAGGTCGAGAAGCTCAGCCAGGCTTCAATGGGCGACCAGCCAGAGGACAAAGTGACCGTCACTCTCTCCGCTACTGGCCAGCACACCCCTGAATATGCGTTCGGCATCCAGCATGAGCTCTTCGCTGCGACCAAGCGCTACAACCGCATCACCATCTCAGGCAAGATCGAGGGCACAGCGACACGTAACGATCAGGCACAGCTCTTCGCCGACACCGACAAGTACGTTCAGGCCCTGCACGCACGCTTCCTTGAGCACCGCAACGCCGGTACTCTCGCAGGTCTCGTAAAGGGCAGCCTCGACCTCACTGCTGCAGCGAACGATCCTGAGATCGGTACACGCCACTTCACCGTCCGTCAGGATGCCCTCATCGCCCAGCTGATGGCTCTGCCTTCACTCGCCGGCGTATTCCCTACCATCTCGAACATCCAGTCAGGTGACCTCGTGACCAACGTCCTCGTGGGCGAGGCCTCACAGGCATACCAGGCAGGCCGCATCTTCAAGGGCAAGTTCAAGATCATTCCTGAGAAGGGATACGTACACAAGGTTATGACCAAGGTTCTCTTCGAGGACATGTCAGATCTTGAGACATCATATCTGAACTATCTCAACAGAGAGGGCTCTTCACCTGTGAAGTGGACTCTCATCGAGTGGCTCATCCTCCTCCTCGCGAAGCAGATCGCAAACGAGCGCAACCGCCGTGCGGTACTCGGCCACTACGTGAAGCCGGAGGAAGGCAAGGAAAACCCTACCATGCTCGCAGCTTACGGAGTCGTGCACAGACTCTTCGGCTACTACGACGACCACAAGCTGCTTCCGTTCCTCGACGAGTCCCTCGCCGCATACGATAAGGACAGCATCGGTGACGTGCTCGAGGCATTCTGCGAGACCCTCGGTGAGAACTGTGAGAGCACAGAAGGCATGGTCATCTACATGAACCGCAAGCACCACCCATGGTACAAGGCTTGGTACGAGTCACGCTACGGCCAGAACAACGACTACACAGGCGTTGTCAGCTCAAAGGTTCACAACTACGAGATCCCTATCAAGTGGGTTCCTAACATGGGCAACCTCTGCCTGATCTTCGCGACATACGAGGACAACATCAACCTTCTTCAGAATGTTCCTGGAGAGGAGTACAACATGTACTTCCAGCGTGACCTTGAGGAGGTGATCGCAGCTTCATACTGGAAGGAAGGTGCAGCAGCTTCGTTCGTAGGTCCGGAGTACCAGGACAAGGCAGCCCTCGTTGCAGGCAACTTCGCTGATCAGGTCATCTTCATGAACTGGCCAGCTGTGGCTGTCGATGCAGACGCGACCTCATTCTCTGCCAAGAGCGGCATCATCTTCCGCACAGGAGCCAACACCAAGGCGACAGCCCTCACTGACATCACCAATGTCAAGGACGGCGATGTGATCCGCGTGGAGATCGGTGACGCCACCAACCCGACAAGCATCGCAAAGGCCGGCAAGTTCGACCAGATCAGCGAGGCTTGGAGCCCTAAGACTGCAGGAGAGTACATCAAGCTCTACTACAGGAGTGACACAGGAAAGTTCTACGAGATTGCTCGTGGATAAGTTTCTCATCAGGGGCGGGCGACCGCCCCATAATATCCCGACAACATGATTACAGTCATCCCTAATATCGCAGCCGTAGCCGACCAGGAGTCGCAGGGCAAGCGTCTGTACAACAAGATCTACATCGTTCTTGATGACGATGTGGACTACAAGACACTTCCCGAGATCACAGTCGACGAGACAACCAGGACCTGTGCGGCGCTCACCCTGAAGGAAGGTGCGAAATGGGCGGAGCTCAACTTCGCCAAGTTCACCGGCCAGAGGACCAGCGAAGGTGCTGCAGGTGACATCACCACAGCTGTCACCAACACATTGACAGGAACGCTCGGAGGACACAGGACAGAGATCGACAACCTTCTCGAGAACTTTGTCGGCCGTAATGTCCACGTCGTGGAGATCGACCGCTTCACCCAGAAGAAGTACATCCTCACCCGTCCGTACTCCCCTATGGTGTTCTCTGCATTCTCAGGCCGTAAGAACGGCGAGAACACGTCAACTGACGTGACCTTCTCAAACGAAAGCTTCTTCCAGCCACTTGAATACCTCGGCGAGGTTACTGAGTAACCCGAATCTCTTCTCGAACCCGGGAGCCGACCTCGTGCCGGCTCCCTTTTCATAGACAGTTATGTACACATTCAGACAGAAACAGGAAATCGCCCGCCGTATCGCCAAGGTGGAGAACATAGACTCATACAGAAACATGCTCAAGCCACACAGGGCGTCAGCTGCAGGCAGGGTGATGTCTGACCGCAGGGCCCTTGCGGAGGCCCTGATATACAACCTGCTCGACTTCTATACGGAAGAGCAGCTCTCCTCCTCCCCCGCCATCGTGGTCACCCCACAGATGAGGCGACCAAAGCAGGATCCTCCGGCATCGACAGTAAAAAAAAAGTCTCGAAATTCGATGAATATCCGGATATCCGCTGGAAGGATATGGACAATCCTCTGGTCCGCACTGCAGACAGCATATTCACGGACCGCATCAACTGCTGGGGCCGTCTGGCTGAAATTGAAAGAGCAAGCGAAGGTGCTCCGGAGCTGTCTTCTGAAACAATTTCAGAGATAGTGTTCACTTCCATCCGCCTGGAACTGTGCTTCTCGGAGCTCCGCAGCTTCAACAGGACCGGCAGATTCCTTGGCAAGCACCCCTTCATCGCCCAGTCCGACGAAAGAAGCAGGGTCAAGGCTCTTCTGAAGGAGGATCCTGACAGATATTTCGACGAAAGAAAGAACATCGAACTGAACATCACCAGATATTCTTCCCAGATCAACAGCCGAAAGACCACCAAGGAGCAGAAGGAACGTGCCAGAGAGAATCTTGAAAAATACCAGGCTCGCCTTCAGATGTACAAAGACATATTCAAGGAATGCATACAGTTATGACGACATATGACGATAACTTCGTGGCCCGGATGAAGGACTTTGCCGTCCTCGGCCTCCTTCCCATCCAGATAGCGGAAAGGATGGGGCTCGTCGGAGAGTCCCGACGCACCTTCCTCATGCACATCAGCGACCCGATGCACCCTTTGGCCAAGGAATACTGGAAGACCCACGAAATGGCTGTTGAAGACCTTGACGCCTCTCTCACCACCTCCGCGATGTCCGGTGACCCGAAAGCCCTGAAACTCGCCTACGAGGTCAAGAAACAGCGTGAAATCGACGCTCTGCGTCAGGAACTATTCGGAATATGAAACAGGACCGGCTTCTTGCGGTGAGCAAACTGGACATCGAGGACATCCAGGCATTCATGAAGACCAGGAAATCGGCCGTCATACCGCAATCTCTCCAGACATACATACTCCAGCTGGACACCGTCGCCAGGATCATGCACACGAACAGGCTGTCAGTGAAGGCTGCCATCCTGCAGATCCGCCGCGAATGGCCGGACCTTACCATTGCACAGGCAAGAGGCATCTATTATGACGGCCTTGAGTATTTCTACCATGATGACCAGGCTTCTGCAGCTATGTGGGATAAGGTGTACGCCGACTATTTCGATGACCTCAGCCGTCTGGCCATTGCATCCGGCAAGGAGGCCACAGCCATGCGCTCCGCAGAGCTCGCGCACAAGCTGAGGACCACTGTGAGGGAAGCGCAGGAATACCAATGGAAGGCTCCTGTCTATCTCATCAACATCAACGTCAAGCCGGAGGACCTCGGATACGAGACTCAGAAGCTGGCCGACATAGCACGACGTGCGGAAGACAGGAAATTCGCAGAAATGATCGGATCTCTCGAAACGACCGAGGCGGAGAAGGAACGTCTCCTTGCGGATGCGAGAATCAAGACAGTCGAATACGTAACAGTGGACAAAGATGATGAATCCTTGTGATACCCCCGAGGTCGATGTCGTTGACATCTACCAGAACATAGCGCAGATTTTAGTCACCATCGTTGACCCGAACCAGTTCTGGGGCGTCGAGGGCCGCGCGACAGGTAAGACCACAGGCATCGTCGCGCCGAGGACCCTGAGGGTAGCCGACGGAATGCCACGAGAGCAGTCCATCATATCCCACAAGTCCTTCGTCGCCCTGATGACGAATGTCATACCTTCCCTGCTCGGGGCATACCGTGCAGACGTCAAGCTTCCGGACGGTACCACCCGTCCACAGCTGACCGAAGGCATTGACTTCGTGGTCGGCCAGAAGGATCTTCCAAGGCATTTCCAGAAGCCGAGATATCCGGTGCTGGAGCCTGAACGCTCCATAGCCTTCGCCAATGGCCATGTGCTTCGCGCTGTCGCGATAGACAGGGCTGATTCCATCGCCGGATTATCCGTGGTCCATGCCTTCCTCGAGGAGATGAAGTACTCGGATCCGGAGAAGCTGCGCTCAAGAGTGATCCCGGCCATCCGAACCTCCCGCATCGGTGCCGGTTCCGAGGCGCACAAGCACCACCTGCACGGGGGCATCACCGGAGTCTCGGACATGGGTCGTGTCTCCATCGGCGAATCCAACTGGTTCACGGAGTACGAGAAGCGCATGGATCCGCAGCTCATCGCAGACATCATATCACTTTCCCTTCACATCAACAAGGCGCGCCTGAACCTGCAGAACGGGGCCAATCTTAAGCGTTCTGAATCCATCATAAGGAAATGGTCTCCGCTTCTTTCCGAACTCCGGAAACAGGCTGTTCTCTATCAGAGGGTCAGCACCTTCATCAACCGAGACGTGCTCGGCTTCGACTTCTTCAAGACACAGCTCGAGACCCTGCAGATGTCAGAGTTCCTGTCCGCCATCTGTTCCATCGGCGACCGCAACCGTGACAACCTGTTCTTCGACCTGTGGGATGAGGAGAAGCACACCTATGAAGACAGTTACAGATACGAGGCACTCGACAAGCTGGTGCTGACTGACACCATGGTGGTCGATGCCAGCTATCTCAAGTATTACGACGCAAGTGACAAGATCCTGCTGGGCTATGACCCGGGCAACTTCGCCTCCATGGTGGTCGGACAGTTCAAGCCGAAGGAGAATACCCTGAGGATCCTGAAGGAATTCTTTGTATGCGCACCCGACGATATCGCTGAACTCGCCGCCAATTTCAACGCCTATTTCGGCCCGGCTGCCAGGAACAAACGAATCGACCTGTATTACGACCGCGCCGGCAACAAGAAGAATCAGAAGCGTCCGCACGAGACCGACGCGAGGGAGCTGAAGGCCGAACTTGAGAAATACGGCTGGAAGGTCCAGCTGAAGAACCTTGGCCAGAGGACTATCTTCTACTGGGAGCATTACAAGCTCTGGAAGCGTCTCCTTGCCGAGAACGAGAACAGGATCCCGCACATCAGGATTGACTCGAACGAATGCTCGTACCTGGTCAGCGCGATGTACTGCTGCAAGAAGGTCCCCGGCTCGTCCATGCCGGAACTCGACAAGACACCGGAGAAGAAGGTACCGCTTAACATGCAGGCGGGATTGACCCCTCAGATACCTTCAGCAATGACATATCTGGTGTGGGGATTATTCGAAAAGTACTTCCCCGGACTCAGGAATTCATCGATTGCGGGGGCGAATTTGGCGGATCTGTAAGCAGATTGCGACACCCTGCGTCATTTATCTTTTGCTCAAACCTTTGGGTTCCAGCGACATGAGCAAAAAATATAAGCAGCTTGACGGAAAAGTGCGGAAGATGTGCCCGGCGCCGCTGGTTTTTCGACCTGCATCGCAACCCTCGGAATGATGGAAATATGACAGGCGCCCGTCCTTTCCAGCCACCGGACGACTGCCTACCTTTGAACAAACGATACGACCATGGACATAATGAAAGGTGCCGTTGCATTACAACGTGCGGAGGACGTGACGAAGGCCGGAGGGACATTCAGCATATCGTTCTTCCCCTTCTCGAGAAGACAGCCTCCGACCGGCAACGTCGCCCTGAAGACATACGAGAACTGCAGGATGAGGAAGCCGCTCCCACATGAGAAGTGGGATATCGACGGCAAGAACTTCTTCCTGTTCCTCACTGAAGACAACCAGCCGAAGGCGTGCTACAGATCGCTGATCAGGTTCATGTCATTCAGTACAGACGGTAATAAATTAAAACAGATAAAATGGTATGAATAAATTCGGATACATGCACGGTGACGGTTATGCCTTCACCTACCAGATCGGCGAGACTCCTGTCATGTCCTCCGCTGCCAGCCCGCAGTCTTCTGGATCCGGAGCCGCTTCGGAGACCTTGAGTCCCCGCAGGATGGACAGGTACTTCGTCTGGCCGTGCGGAGCGGACAACCTGGACTTCAACACCTGCAAGACTCTCATCAAGGGAAACCGTCTGCTCCCTTCCCTCATTGAAAAGCAGATAGCCATCCTCTTCGGTACCGGACCGCAGCTCTACATCTCAACAATAGACAAGGACGGAAAGGTCACACGCCAGTATGTCAAGAACGAGAAGATCCAGAACTGGCTTGACAGCTGGAGAGAGAACGGCCTGCCGGATACGTTCGAGACATATCTGAACAAGTGCATAAGATCATATTACTATTCAGAAGGCATCTTCAGCAAGCTCCACCTCTCCCGCGCCCATGCTGCAGGGTTAAGGGGGCTTGCGGTACCGATTGCCGGCCTCGAGCATGTCAGCGAGCTCAGATGCCGCATGGCCACGACCAAGGACATCAGCAGAACCCAGGATGTCGAGGACAGGGACTTCACACACATAATGGTCGGCAACTGGGAGAAGTCCTCAAACATATCGGAATTCAAGGTGTATCCAAGACTTGACTACACCAAGCCGCTGATGAAGCACTGTGCGATATCATACAGCAAGAACCCGAACCATGGCGAGGAGATCTATGCGACCAACAAGTTCTTCAAGGGAATCATGCAATGGATTCGTGGCTGTAACGCAACACCGGAATACATCAACAGCTTCCTTGAGAACTCACTGTCTGCCAGGCATCATGTCATCATCCCGAACGCATGGATCAAACAGAAGGAGGAGATGCTGCAGAACCTGTGCGACATGAACGCACAGCTGAAGGCGCAGGGAGCCAAGGAGAGCGACATGCACAAGGTCCGGGTCGGCGACAAGACTCTTGAGATAGGTGACACCTATACCGAAGACATCCTATCGCAGTACGTCCAGCTGGAGATCAGCAACCTCGCGAACTTCCTCTCCGGAAGAGGCAAGAACCAGGGCAAGATCTACACATCAAGGTCTTTCTACAACGACAACGGCGACCTTGAGTCATGGAAGATCGAGGAGATCCCGCAGAAATACAAGGAGTACATCGAGGCGCTCATCTCGTATGACAAGCGTGCAGACATGGTGCTTCTTTCCGCAAAGGGCATCGACAGCAGCATCAGCAACATCTCATCGGACGGGGTCATCTCCAAGTCAGGAGCCGACACGTATTACAACTACATGGTATATCTCACACAGCAGAGCATCCCTGAATCAGTGGTCTGTGCGGATCTGAACTACGCAATCCGCCTGAACTTCCCTCAGGAATATGCACAGGGCATAAGAATAGGCTTCTACCGTCCGAACGTGCAGCGCCAGGAGGAGATATCGCCATCAGACAGACTTTCAAACCAATCCGAGTTATGAAAACGACAGACATATTCAAGGATCTTGCGGAATTCAGGCAGTACGCGCCCGGAATAGGTGCCGACACGGAACTTGCACAGCTTGAGCCTCACATCAGGATGGTGACGATGGATATCTTCAAGCTCATCACCCATGAAGTATATATCGCGCTCCGGGAAGGCGCTTCGGAGGAAGGACTTGACCTTCTGAAGACAGCTGTAGCTGCCGGAACGCTATACAGGTATCAGATCTTCCTGACCGTCACCAAGGCAGGAACAGAAGCGGCGCTCTACAAGTACCAGCACGAAGAGCTCAAGCGCAACCACCTCGACATCTACTGGTCAGCTCTTGACGCCCTTCTGGAGTGGCTTGACGTGAATCCTGGAACAGGAAAGTTCGAGGAGTCGGCCATCTATAAGGACAGGCAGGATCTTCCGGTCAGCAGCGCATCCGAGTTTGACAAGTATTTCCAGATTGACCGCAGCGCATACTTCTTCAGCAGGGTACAGTATATCCTGAAAAGCATCTGGGGCAAGCTGAAGAAGAATGTTGATCAGGACAACAGCCAGATGATGGAACTGGCCAAGAGCGCTCTCTGCTACCGTACCATGGCCAAGGTCGTGATGACCTTCGACGTAACCGAATGGCCGAAATGTATCCGCTATGACTTCAACCACGAGTTCACCTCCGGCGCGGACATCCAGGACCGCAAGATCCTGGCGAACCAGTTCAACAGCGAGGCCGAAGACATCGAGGCCATGATCGACCAGCTGCTCCGGGCCCAGAACAGGGCAGGTCTCCAGCAGAACCACAACAAGGAATCCGAGAAGCACTTCACAATGCTATGATAACAGTCAAGCTCAAGAACCGGCATGAGGTACCTTCCCGATGGTCGGATTTCACGACCGACCATCGGGAGAGGTTCATCAGCCTGTGCAGCCACATGGAGGACTTCGAAAAGGGCCTCATCACTTTCGGGCAGTTCAAGGTCCTGATCGTCTTCGCACTTCTGGGCGCGGATCCGGAAAGCATAAGGGTACAGGGAAAGAAGGCCGACAGTCTGTATGAGAACATATTCAGGATTTCCGAGCTGCTGGATTTCCCATACATGCTTCAGGACAACGATGACGGCACGATGACCGCCTACATCCGGATATCCCTTTCCCGCAACCTGATGGGAGGGTACAGCTTTGAGGTATCCCCTGCCGGGCTTGTGGAATGCAGCCTGAAGGCGGAACAGTATGTCGATGCACTGTCGCTGATGGA
>SUYO01000027.1 GCA_015060385.1 Bacteroidales bacterium | reverse complement strand
CTGAGGCAATCCAAAAAGCAGAGCAGGAGTTCGAGATTTATCGTCAGAGGGAAATGGAGATGCTTGAAAGTGACTTTGACAGGGAGATCAAGAAACTTAAAGAGAAGAATTGATACTACTGGAGTATTTCAAGATCAAATAGAAGAACGAAGGAAATGAAGCGGTTAGTGCCACTAACCAGTTGAAATTAATAAAAACTAACTGAAATTTCGGATTTTCAAGTTCCCCTAAAGTTCCCCACAACGAAAAAAGCACTCACGAAAGTTTCGTAAGTGCTTGATTTTCAAGTAGCGGGACGCAGGATTGAACTGCGGACCTCATGATTATGAATCATGCGCTCTAACCAGCTGAGCTATCCCGCCATGACTTGTGTCAGATTTTGTTGAGATAGAAGGACTCGAACCCTCACTGACAGAGCCAGAATCTGTAGTGCTACCATTACACCATATCTCAATTTGGCTTCCCTTTTTGATTTGGGACTGCAAATGTATGAATGTTTTGTGAAAATGCAAAATATTTTGCACTAAATCCTTCATTTTTGTGCAAAAAGGCACTCATGACGGGTAAATTTCTTGCCCGTTGTGAGGGCTGATGTGCCGTAGATGTCGCCTGTGGCGGTTTGATGCACATGACGGGCTGCAAAAATACCCGTCGTGTGAAAATCATAGGCGGTCGATGTAGAGGATGCCGTCGAGATGGTCGATTTCGTGCTGGAAGATGACGGCGGTGAAGCCGGTTACGGTGTCGCGGACCATCGGGATGTCCCTGGAGGTGCAGGCGGATGAGAGGTCGGCGTATTCGATTATTATCTTGGTGGACCTCAGCACGTCGCCGCGGCGGTCAGGGACTGAGAGGCAGCCTTCGGGACCGGCTGCCAATGAGTCCGCCGCCCATACTATGCGGATGTTCGGGTAGACTTCGAACGGATGGTCGGTCGTCCTGCCGTTCCAGACGGGGTCCTTGTCGAACCTTTGGACGGCTACGACCCTGCGGTTGAGTCCGACCTGCGGACCTGCGATGCCTACGCCGTCCTGCGAGGGGTGGGTGACTGTCGCTGTCATCAGCCGGGCCAGCTCTTCATAGTCGGCAGACTGAAGAGCTTCGGCCGGCAGGTCCGAAGACGGCGTCCGCAGGACCAGACATTCGGCCGGGTCTTCGATGGTCAGCACATGCATGATGCTGTCTGCCCCGTGGATCAGGGCGAGCTCGTCTTTTGTGAATCCTTTCGGAGCCCTTGTACATGACGCAAGGGCCAGAAGCCCCAGAAAAGCCAGGGCGGCTGATTGCTTTATGTTCATTGCGGACTATCAGTCTGAGGTTTCGTCGGTTTTTCCCAGGAGCGCTACGGCATAGACCTCGCAGCCTTCTCCGCGGCCTACGAATCCGAGCTTTTCGGTCGTTGTCGCCTTGACGGATACGCGGGCAGGGGCTATGCCCATGATGCCGGCCAGACATTCGCGCATCTGCACGATGTAAGGCGCCAGCTTAGGGCGCTGCATGGCGATCGTTATGTCGCAGTTGACTACATGCCAGCCGTCTCTGGAGATCAGCTCCATCACGCGGCGCAGAAGTATCTTGCTGTCGATTCCCTTGAACTCGTCCGATGTGTCAGGGAAGTGCTTTCCGATGTCTCCGAGGGCGAGGGCGCCGAGGATGGCGTCGCACAGAGCATGTATGGCCACGTCGCCGTCAGAATGGGCGATGCAGCCGACAGGGCTTTCCACAAGCACGCCTCCGAGCCATAAAGGAAGGCCGGGAGCAAGCGCGTGGACATCATATCCGTTTCCTATTCTCAAGTCCATATGCAAATAATTTCCACAAATGTAAATAAAAAACCCTAAATTTGCTCTTTAGACAAAAACAGAAAGCGATATGGGATTCAGTTTTAATTTCTTCGGGACGCAGGAAGTGCGCAAGTTCAGCTACAAGCCGCGCTTTTATGATCCTGAAACGGAAGAAAGAAGAAAGAAATACGGTGATTTCACAAAGCCGAAGGACACCAAGTATGTGCCCGGACAGCATGTGAAAGGCAGTTTCCGTGACGGCAACTACCAGAGGACCGAAGAGGTCAGCCGCAACCAGAAGATCATCGGAATGGTTACGATGGCTCTTCTCTTTGCAGTTGTCTTCCTGATTTTCAAGTATTTCCCTCTCCTTATAGATTCCCTGGGAAAATAGTATGGACATAAGGATATTACCAAGCAACATAGCGAACATGATCGCCGCGGGAGAGGTCGTGCAGAGACCTGCATCCGTGGTGAAGGAACTTATGGAGAATGCCGTGGACGCAGGTGCGGACCAGGTTACGGTCGTGATCCAGGATGCGGGCAGGACCCTGATCCAGGTCATCGACAACGGCTGCGGAATGTCTCCGGACCAGGCGGTGCTCTGCTTCGAGCGCCATGCGACATCGAAGCTGCGTACGGCCGAGGATCTGGGCAACATCCTGACCTTCGGTTTCCGCGGAGAGGCCCTGGCCTCGATCGCGGCGGTGGCGGAGGTGACGCTGAAGACCCGCAGGGAGGAGGATGAGGTCGGATGCCAGGTGGACTTCGCGGACTCGCAGCATCTTGCGACAAGCGAGGCTGCCGTCCCAAGAGGAGCCAACTTTAGCGTACGCAACCTTTTCTACAATGTGCCCGCGCGCCGCAAGTTCCTCAAATCTGACAATGTCGAGTTCAAGCACATAGTTTCAGAATTCACTCGTGTGGCCCTGACACGTCCCGACATAGGATTCACGCTGACCCACAACGGCAAGGATGTCTTTGTCCTGAGGCCAGCCAAGTCGTTGAAGTTCAGGATACAGGACGTTCTGGGAACCAATGTGGCGAATGATGTGGTGGACATAAAGGCAGAAACCTCGATAGCTTCGATCTCGGGTTTCGTGGGCCGTCCGGATGCGGCCAGAAAGGGCCTCGGGAACCAGTATTTCTTCGTCAACGGCCGTTTCTTCAAGAGCCCGTACCTCCATAAGGCGGTGATGAAGGCCTATGAGAACCTGATCCCTGACGGGGTGACCCCTCCATATTTCATTTACCTAGAGGTCGATCCGCAGTCGGTAGATGTCAATATCCACCCGACCAAGACCGAGATAAAGTTCGAGGACGACAGCGTTCTCTTCCAGATACTTTTTGCATGCATAAAGGAGTCTCTCGGAAAGAATTCGTTCGGTGAAAGCATTGATTTTGACCGTGAGGGAGTGCCGGAGATACCGGCTTTCGGAAAGAGTTTCTACGAGGCCCATCAGGTGAGCGAGCCGCAGCCTGGCTTGGACCCTACATACAATCCGTTCGACAATGACGGCTTCGCCTCTGTCGATTCTCCGTTCTCGAATTCATTTGCCCCGGCGGCCGGTTCCGGCCAGGCCTACGGGGCGGAGTGGCCGGAGGCCGCGGCGTCTTTCGACGCCGGCCTCCGGCCCCAGGGCGACCCGCTCTCCGCAAGGAGCGGGTACGCCCAAGGCGCCAGCCGCTTCATAGAAAAGCGCGACGACTACGGCAAGCTTTTCGAAGACAAGCTGACTCCTTCGAAGTCCGTCCTGGTGCTTGGCGGAAAGTATATCGTGGCATCGGCGGGCAGCGGCATGATGGTGGTGAACATCCACCGTGCCAATGAACGCATCCTCTATGAACGCTTCCTGGAAGCGATGTCCATGAATGCCCATGTGACCCAGACTGCGCTTTTCCCTGTGACGGTCCAGGTGGGCGTCGAGAACATGTGCCTTTTCAGCGAGCATGCAGCCATGCTGGAAAGCCTCGGATTCGACATAGCTCCTTTCGGAACCGACACAATAGTGGTGAACGGCGTGCCTGAAGGCTACAGCGCCGAAGCCGGAAAGGTCCAGGCCATGGTGGCCGACCTCCTGCTGATACTTGCCGACGACCATGGCTCTCTTCCTGAGATGATGACTGCCAATCTGGCATCCCGCTTTGCTATGCTCGGTGCCTTGAAGGGCGATCCTGTCACAAATCCCGTTGAGGCACAGAGGTTGATTGACAGATTGATGTCCTGCACGAATGCTGAATTCACCAGCACCGGCAAAAGGATAATCACCATAATCCCTGTAGAAGAGATTGATAAAAGGTTTTAGAATGTCATCCTGAACTTAGAATGTCATCCTGAACGAAGTGAAGGATCTATAAATTTAAAGTTAATGAGTTATTACAGCTATAACAACAGAGGCGGCGGCTTCCTCAGCAGTATCCCTACAGCGACCAAGAACATCATCATCATCAATGTTCTTGTCATGATCATGACCTCCCTGAACGGAGACCTCATGTACCAGAAGTTCGCCCTCTTCTATCCTACATCACCGTCCTTCCGCTGGTGGCAGCCGGTGACCCATATGTTCATGCACAGAGGATTCTTGCATCTGTTCTTCAACATGTACACCCTCTATTTCTTCGGCCGTGTGCTTGAGGAAAGGTGGGGCGCAAAGAAGTTCCTGATCTTCTATTTCGTGACAGGTCTCGGCGCAGCCCTGATCCATACGGGTGTCGAATGGATCCAGATGCATCATTGGATGAATCAGGTGGCAGAAGGATCGAAGGACGCCTTGGATAATATTGAGGCCCTAAAAAAGATTGAGTCTGTCGGCGCTTCCGGCGCCATCTACGGCGTCCTCATGGGCTTCGCGATGCTCTATCCTGATGCTATCCTCACATTGGTTTTCCCTCCTGTATCGATGAAGGCGAAGTGGTTCGTGCTCATCTTCGGAGGCATCGAGCTCTTTTTCGGAATAACGGGCGTAGGCGGCGAAATCGGCCATTTCGCCCACCTCGGCGGTCTCATCTTCGGCTACCTGCTGATCATGTACTGGAAGAAGAAGCGCACCCTGTACGGCAGAGACTATTAAGATACGACCTTTATGGCCAGAAACAGATTCTTCGGACTGACATCACGCGTGCTGATGCTGATAGTGGCAGGGCTTCTGACCCTGTCCTATGCGTCCATTGTCGTCAATCCGGCGAAAGTCTGGTTCATATCCCTGGCCGGCATATTCTTCATCCCGCTTTCCATCCTGAACGTCTTCCTGCTTCTGTGGGCCATCAAGCGCCGTTCGAAATCCTTCATGATTCCGCTCCTGGCCTTGCTGCCGTCGGTATTCTTTGTAGGAAGATATATCCAGTTCGACTCGGACGAGGACCGCATAGCGAGGATGTCCCATACCGGCAGGACCATAAAGATAATCTCCTACAACGTAGGCCGCTTTGCCCACGACGAAGGAGAGTTCTCATCCCGTGAGGAATGTATGGATTCCGTGTTTGCTTTCATCCTGGACCAGGATCCCGACATAATCTGTCTCCAGGAGTTCCGCACTTCCGACGTGGACCGGATAAGGTCTCTCATAAGGAGGAGGCTGGGCGACTATCAGGCCAGCTATTACCTGTTTCCGACAGGAAAGGGAGGCTTCGGAAATCTGACCCTCAGCCGTATGCCTGTCAGGAGCAAAGGAGTCATAAAGTTCGAGGAGAGCGCCAATCTGGCCCTTTATACGGACTATACCTACCATGGCCGTGACTTCCGTGTCTACAACTGCCACTTCGAAAGCTACAACATATCCATGTCCGGCCTCCTGCGCGCCATGATGAGCAAGGACAGCGATGTCTTTACGGAGACCGGCAACAAGATGAAGAAATCGATAACCAGGCGTCCGAAGCAGGTCGACCAGGTCTTCTCGGACATCGAGAACTGCCCTTTGGAATCCTTCGTCTGCGGCGATTTCAACGACAACCCTATGTCGTACACATACTATCGCATGAAGAAGGGAAGAAAGGATGCATTCATAGAGGCAGGCGACGGTTTCGGAGCTACCTATGCCACCATGTGGCCGCTTCTGAGGATAGACTATGTGCTTTTCCCTGACTCTTTCCAGGCTGTCTCGCATGAGATTCCGCGCGTGCCTTATTCCGACCACTATCCGGTCATTACAGAAATAGAATTATGATTACAGAAATACAGAAAGCACTGGAGGTGCTGCGAAAGGGCGGCATCATCCTCTATCCGACCGATACCGTCTGGGGAATCGGCTGCGATGCGACAGACCCTGCCGCTGTGGCAAAGGTATATGAAATCAAGAAACGTGCTGACAGCAAGTCGCTTGTGCTCCTTGCCAGCGACATGGACATGATATGCCGTTATGTGAAGGAAGTGCCAGAAATGGCTGTCCAGCTTGTAGAGGTCAATGACAAGCCTATGACCATCATCTATCCGGGAGCGGTTGCAGGAGGCCCTGAAGACAAGGCCTCAAAGGGCTGCCTCGCCTACAACACCGTCGCTGAAGACGGCACGGTGGGCATCAGGATTCCGATGATGGATTTCTGCCGGCAGCTTGTGGCGAGGCTTGGCCGTCCGGTCGTTTCGACCTCGGCCAACATCTCCGGCGAGCCGACTCCGAAGAAATTCAGCGAGATATCTCAGGAAATCCGTGAAGCGGTGGACCACATCGTGGAGCCGGGCCTGGAACGCGGAGCGACAGGCCGCTCCTCATCCATCATCAAGGTCGGCCTGGACTACTCAATCGAAATCATCCGGAAATAACCACGATACTGAACTCGCTGAGTACTAGGTTTTTACAGAGAATCGCCTGCGGCAATTGTCGCAGGCGATTCTCTGTAATGCGCTGGTTGTCAGATTGTTAATTGTTAGCTACATGTGGCGGAAGTAGACTGCGGAGACGGCTGTGAGAGCAGCCGTCTCTGTCCGCAGGCGGGAGTCTCCCAGATGGACCGGGATGAAGCCGTGGGACAGGGCCAGTTCTGCCTCGGCGCGTGAGAAATCGCCTTCAGGGCCAATCAGAACCACTATTTCATTGCATTCGTGTTCAGACAGGACCTCCTTGATGCTTCTGCGTGGGACGTTCTCGTCCTCGAAGCAGTAAGCTATCAGCAATAATCTGTCAGAAGCGTCCCCTCTGTCAGGCGCATCTCGTCTGTCAGAAGCGCCCCTTATGTCATCCTGAGCGCCAGCGAAGGATCTTCCGCTCTGTTCCAGAATGAAATCCTTCACAGATATAGGTTCATTCACTGCCGGAACGGCGCCTTTCAGGGACTGCTTTGCAGCGCTGACAAGTATCTTCTCCAGACGTGCCGTCTTGAAGACCCTTCTCTCGGAATGCTCTCCGATCACAGGAGAAATCTCGTCCAGACCGATCTCGCAGGCCTTTTCTGCAAACCATTCGTAACGGTCGTTGTTCTTGGTAGGGCATACTGCCATATGGAGACGGTAAGGATGGCCTCCCCAGTTTTCCTCTGAAGAAATCACCATCGCCTCGACGCCTTTCGGACTGTCGACGGATATCCGGCACCTGTAAAGGGTGCCGCATCCGTCGACGACAGAGATATCGTCGCCGGCTCGGTGCCTCAGCACCTTGACGCAGTGGGCTGATTCGTCCTGGTCCAGACGGCAGATGCCGCCTTCTATGTCTTTAGAATAGAAAATTTCCATGGTGATTCTTTTATCGGGTGCAAACTTACATAAAAGATTCTTCACTTCGTTCAGAATGACAGGAAGAAATGTTACTTTTGTGGGATGAATTAAAACTGAAAAGCTATGAAGAAACGCTTTCTGGCGCTGGATGTCCTGAGGGGACTGACAGTCACCATGATGATAATAGTGAATAACCCCGGCTCATGGAGCCGTGCCTTTCCGCCCCTGCGCCATGCGGCGTGGGACGGATGCACCCCATGCGACCTTGTTTTCCCGTTCTTCCTTTTCTGTGTGGGAACTTCTATGGCGTTCTCACTGGCGCGTTATGCATCGCTCTCTTGGGATGCCCTCAAGAAGATCCTGAAGAGGGGAGTGCTTCTTTATCTGACCGGACTTCTTCTGACTGCATTTCCGTTTTATCCTTCTGCTTCTGAAATGAACCCCGACCTCAGTTTCTGGCAGAACTGGCTGGCATGGGCCGGAGAACTCAGGCTTGTCGGAATCCTGGCCAGGATCGCCATGTGCTACGTCCTGGGGTCCGTTCTTGTGCTTTGGCTCCAGAGCAATAAGAAGATCGGCATCGCCATGGGTGTGCTTTGTGCCCTCCATGTAGGTCTGCTGCTGATTTTTGCTGGTCCTGAAGGAGCGTTTACCCTCGAAGGAAATTTTGCGCGGAAGTTTGACGTCGCTCTTCTGGGAGAGAACCATGTCTATACCGGTTATGGAATCCCTTTCGATCCTGAAGGAATCTTCGGAGCGCTGACGGGCACATGCACCGTTCTTATAGGCTATCTGATCGGAAAGATGATCCGTCAATCGAACGCCCGTTTCGCAGAGGAAGGAAAGGTCGAGGATTCGCCGACCGGCATTACTGCGCGCATGTTCGCTATCTCTGCGGCATCCCTTCTTCTGGGCCTTGCCCTCAGCATATGGATCCCGATAAACAAGCCGCTCTGGTCAGTTTCATATGTGTTCTATGCCGGAGGATGGGCGATCTTTGTCCTCGCCCTGATGACTTACCTCATCGATGCCAGAGGCTGGGAAAAGCCTTTCTTCCCGTTCAAGGCCATGGGCATGAACGCCCTTGCGATGTTTGTGCTTTCAGGACTGCTGATGAAGATAATATGGAGGTATACGTCATGGGACTATACCGCAGTCTTCGGCGTGAATGAGGTCATGTCCCTGATCTTTGCTCTGCTGTATATGTCTGTCCATCTGGTCATCGCAATCGTTCTTTATAAGAAGAATATCTTCATCAAGCTCTAGTATATGTATATAGGACTCATATCCGACACCCACGGAGTTTTCGACGCCCGCATCAGGGAATTCCTGGAGCCGGTTGACCAGATCTGGCATGCGGGGGATTTTGGCGGCGGCATGGAAATGGCCGCCGAGATAGCGCGGTTCAAACCGCTTGTGGGAGTCGCAGGAAACTGCGACAACCATGACCTGCGCTTCGAACATCCTCTCCACCGCTTCTTCGAATGTGAGGGCATGAAGGTCCTGATGACCCATGTCGGAGGATATCCCGGAAGGTATGATGTCCGTGCCAAAGCGCTGATAGACAAGTATAAGCCGGACATCTTCGTGTGCGGCCATTCCCATATTCTGAAAGTCGTGCGGGATCCACGCCGCAATATGCTGGTGATCAATCCCGGAGCTGCCGGAATCCAGGGATTCCATGTCGTCCGGACCGCCCTGCGCTTCAAGATAGAGCGGGGAAACATCCATTCGATGGAAGTCTTCGAGCTGGAACGCGACTGACACCGTCGGAGGACATCTAAAAAATGACGGTTCAGATATTGCAATTAAAATTGGAAATATTTAAATTTGCCAATGAAGTACAATTGTAAAGTTTTTAGATTATGAAGAAGATTTTGATTTCAATGGCAGTTGTTGCCGTTATGCTTGCAGCAGGTTCATGCTCATGCTGCAACAACAAGAAGGCTGAATGTACAGACTCATGCTGCGACAAGAAGAAGACAGAGTGCTGCGAAAAGGATACTAAGTGCGCTGAAAGCAAGTGCGCTGGATGTGACAAGGCTGACGAGTGCAACGAGGCTGCAGTGCCATGCGATGCCGAAAAATGCGCGAACTGCGAGAAGGCTGAAGGCTGCGACAAGAAGGCTGAGTAATCATCCTGAAAGATTTCATATGGTCCCGGTTCCGTTGAGGATTCGGGACTTTTTTATATATTTGCTGACATTATGGCAACAGTGAAGACAAAGACGATATGGTTCTGCAAATCATGCGGAAACGAGAGTCCGAAATGGATGGGCAGATGCCCTGCATGCGGGGAATGGAACACTATGGTGGAGGAGACCGTGGCGACCGGAAAGAAGACCGGTCCGGCTGCGGCATCGGCTGTGCCCGGTTCGGGCCAGAAACCGATGCCCCTTTCCCATATAGACTCGTCAGTGGAGAGCCGCATTTCCCTTAACAACGGGGAAGTGGACCGTATCCTTGGAGGAGGTCTTGTCGAGGGGTCGCTTGTGCTGATCGGCGGTGAGCCGGGCATAGGAAAGTCGACCCTTTCGCTCCAGATACCTCTTCATTGTCCTAATCTGAAGACCCTTTATGTGACAGGTGAGGAGAGCGCTAAACAGGTCAAGCTTCGTGCTGCCCGCATAGGCGGAGATGACTCCAACTGCTTCATCTACAGCGAGACGCTGATGGAAAACATCATCGCTGAAGCCAGGGCCATGATGCCGGACCTGATGGTTGTGGATTCGGTCCAGACCATGTTCTCCCAGAATGTCGAGTCTTCTCCTGGCTCCGTGACACAGATCAAGGAGACGGCAGCCATGCTCCTGCGCTTCGCGAAGGAGACGGGCGTGCCGGTGATTCTCATCGGACACATCACAAAGGAGGGAAGCATAGCGGGACCTAAGATCCTGGAACATATTGTGGACGTCGTGCTCCAGTTTGAAGGAGACAACCGAGGCACATACAGGCTTCTGCACAGCATCAAGAACCGTTTCGGATCGACGTCCGAACTGGCTGTATTCGAGATGACGGGAAAAGGCCTCAGGGAAGTCAGCAATCCATCCGAAATGCTGATCCCGATGCATGAGGAAGGCCTCAGCGGAGTCGCCGTCAGCGCCATGCTGGACGGCACCAGACCATTCCTTATCGAGGTCCAGGCACTTGTCAGTTCGGCTGCTTACGGAACTCCTCAGCGCAGCGCGACAGGATTCGACGTGCGCCGTCTGAACATGCTTCTGGCGGTACTGGAGAAACGTGCCGGCTTCAAGCTCAGCGTAAAGGATGTCTTCCTGAACATGGCCGGAGGTCTGAAGGTCAGCGATCCGGCTTGTGACCTGGCGGTCATCAGCGCCGTCCTCTCTTCAAACTTTGATTTCGCGATTCCGTCAGACACCTGTTTCGCGGGCGAGATAGGCCTCAGCGGCGAGGTCCGTCCTGTTGCACAGACGGACCGCCGTATCATAGAGGCAGCCCGTCTGGGATTCAAAAAGATATATGTATCAAGCTTCAGCAGCCTGGAAGGCCTCGACAGCGAGCTCTCAAAGCTCCCAGGCCAGAAAACCGCAGGCAGCGACTCCTCAAAGTCCCCTTCCCAGAAAGGCCACGGCATCCAGGTCATAAAAGTCGCCGACGTTCCCGCCCTCTGCCGCACCCTCTTCAAATCCTGAAGGCTGCATTCTACCTCTCACACTGATGCATCTCCTTCCGTCATTTGAAGCCACTTTCTGCCAGTCAACTTTGCTGATTTAACTGATCTTGCAACCTTCATCTTGTCACGCTGATGCCGTCTCCAGCCATTTGCGAGGGCCGGCTGTTCCCTAACCATGTCTGAACTGCCGGGAGGTTGAGCGGGCATTTCCAGGTGTTCGATCTTCCGGAAATTGTCTGAACTGCCGGGAGGTTGAGCGGGACATTCCCATGGGCCACTATTCTGTGACCATGTCTGAGCTTTCGTAACCATGTTTGAGTTGCCGGGATGTTGAACGGGACATTTCCAGATGTTCGATCTTCCGGAAATTGTCTGAACTGCCGGGAGGTTGAGCGGGGGAGTTGCGGTTGTGGTGGGCTGCGGGGCGGGTGCTGCCGCTCAACGGGATGAAAATCCCGAGGTTGAGCGGCCCGCCCCCTTCCAGACCCGTCTACAGCGCCCTCCTCCCCGCTCAACCTCCTGAGTCTTAAGAGAATATTTGGATTTCACGTTTTGATTTGCAATCTTTGTGACGACTTCAGGGTCCGCATGAATGGCCTGGGCGGAAGTTGAGGGGAATGGAAGAATGTGACAGACCAACAGAATATATGAGGAGTATGGAAGGTAGAGAGCGACAAGGATTCTATCATGTATGTACTGACGGCACAGTCTTGCCGTGGATGTTTCAGGATACAGATGATTTCATAGCCGGAATAAACCGGATCGGAATATGCAAAGTCGTTTCCGGTATCTATGTCTGGACTTTTACTTTAATGGACAACCATGTCCATTTCCTGCTTTATGGCAGTAGAGCGTCATGCAAACTGTTCATAGATAAATATAAGCTGCTGACCGGAAAGTGGATTTCCTATAAATATAATCTGTCAGGGCATCTCAGGGATTTGCCGGTATCTATAATTCCTTTGAAAACGGAAGAGGATATCATGGAGACGATTGCATATATAGACAGGAATGCCATCGTGGCCGGTTTCAGGGGACTGCCTTCTGAATATCCATGGTCATCTTCAAATATTTTGTTCAAAGACCGGACGGGCGGAGATTGGAGACGTATTGGAGAGTTTTCTTCCAATCAGTTGAGGGATCTGCTTAAGACCAGGATCACTCTTCCTGAAGATTGGACTGTCAATGAGCAGGGAATGCTGAATCCGGAATGCTTTACAGAGTGCCGGAAAGTGGAATCTCTTTTCAAGAGTCCTGTGAGATACCTATACTTCATTACCAAGAAGCTTGAGGGAAAGATAGATCTCGCTCTTGCCCAGGGACAGAAGGCTTTCATTCCGGATAAGGATCTCAGACCGATTGCAACAGACCTTTGCATAAAGACTTTCCAGACAGATGAAATCAGGAAACTGGACATAAAGTCCCGTCTGGTTCTCGCCCGGATCCTGAGGCGGGATTATGCAGCGTCGCCTAAGCAGATAGCTCGGATGCTTTACCTGAATGCAGACGTGCTCAAAGGTTTTGTCTAGATCATTCCGAGACTAGGGCCAAGAGGTTGAGCGGAAAAATGGTGTTTGAAGGCATTTCGGCCGCTCAACGGGCAGAAAAGCCCGACGTTGAGCGACCGAACCATCGTTTAAAGTGTCTCCAGAGCAGTTTTTCCCGCTCAACCTCTTGCCACTATTATGAATCTAACCCCTTGCATCCACCTTGGATCTGACATCGTGTCTCCAGACTGAACTTAGTAATGTTTAAAAAATAAGTTACCTCAGAATAGTATATTATAGTTCTTAATTCCTGGCACCAGCTTCAGTTCTATCGGCTTATTTTCCGGCGAGGGATTTTTCCCAGGCCCAGGCTGAGGCCAGGGTCTCTTCGATTGTGCGCTCTGCCTTCCAGCCGAGCTCCTCGTTTGCGAGGGTTGTGTCTGCCCAGATGGCGACTACGTCGCCTGGGCGGCGCGGAGCTATCTTGTAGTTGAGCTTCAGATCGTTGACTTTCTCGAATGCATCTACAAGCTCCTGTACGGATACCGGGCGTCCGGTTCCTACATTGAATATCTCGTAGCCTTCCTTCATCCTGCCGTCAAGCATTCTTGAAACCGCTGCCACATGGGCCTTTGCGAGGTCTACGATGTCTATGTAGTCGCGGAGACATGTGCCGTCTTCGGTAGGGTAGTCGTTGCCGAAGATGCTGAGGCATTCACGCTTTCCGATTGCTGTCTGGGTGATGAAAGGAACGAGGTTGTTAGGAACGCCGCGCGGAAGTTCGCCGATGAGGGCTGACGGATGGGCTCCGATAGGGTTGAAGTAGCGCAGGGCGATGCCCTTGATGGACTCTGTAGCGCGGACGGTGTCGCGGAGGATGTCCTCGCACATGGTCTTGGTGTTTCCGTAAGGGGATGTCGCAGGGAGGCGTGGAGTCTGCTCTGTTACAGGCAGGTTCTCGGCCTCGCCATATACTGTTGCAGAAGACGAGAAGAGCACGTTGCATCCGCCATGGTTCTTCGCAGCCTCGAGGATGTTGAGGAATGAGACGAGGTTGTTGCGGTAGTACATGAGAGGCTCTGCAACGGATTCTCCTACGGCCTTGAATGCCGCGAAGTGGATCACAGCATCTATCTTCTGCTCGTCGAAGAGCCTGTTCACAGCCGCATAGTCGCAGCAGTCGATCTCATAGAAAGGGATGTCGTCTCTTCCTGTAATCTTCTTCACTCCGTTGAAGCAGGTAAGGTCGCAGTTCGACATGTTGTCAGCCACTACGACTTCATAGCCCGCTGCAAACAGCTCTACAGTCACATGACTGCCGATATAGCCGGCACCGCCGGAAACAAGTACTGTCTTTGCCATAATAGTCTTTGTAAGATATTATGCAAAGATATGGATAATTCCTTAACCCTTTCTCAAAAATGACTATTTTTGTAAACTCCTTGCCGAATGCAACTGCTCCATGGCTGACACCTGTGTCAAAAATTGCCCTAAAACTGTCACAGGTGTGCCGGGAATTGCCCTTAATGAACTGCGCCCCAAAAGTTGGACACAAAGTCAAATGCAATGGGAAAAGCGAGTTATTCTCTAAAAATTCAAGCAGTACTGATGCGCGAGTCAGGGAAAAGTATCAATTCAATCTGTCGTGAGTT
>SUYO01000026.1 GCA_015060385.1 Bacteroidales bacterium | reverse complement strand
TTTAAAATGAAAAAGTAATTATGGGAGCTCGTAAAAGATTAATGGCTGAGAAGCTTAAGGCAGCTAAACAGCAGACAGCTATCGCAAAGCTGAATGATGTACCTACATCTCCACGCAAGATGCGTCTCGTTGCAGACATCATCCGTGGCGTTGAGGTGAACCGTGCACTTGATATTTTGAAATTCTCGAAGAAGCACGCTTCTATCGATCTGGAGAAGCTTCTCCGCAGCGCAATCGCTAACTGGGAGGCTAAGAATCCGGATAATACTAAAGAGTTGGACAACGGTAACGTTATCGTGAAGACCATCATGGTTGACGAGGGACGTACACTTAAGAGAATCCGTCCTTGCCCTCAGGGTCGTGCCGGACGTATCCGCAAGCGTTCAAACCACGTTACAGTTATCCTCGATGTTAAACCATCAGCTAAAGTGGAGGAATAATCATGGGACAGAAGACTAATCCTATAAGCAACAGAATCGGTATCACCCGTGGTTGGGACTCTAACTGGGTAGGTGGTAACTATGCAGAGAAGATCGCAGAGGACTTTGAGATCCGCAAGTATCTCTCAAGCCGTCTCGCAAAGGCATCTCTCTCAAAGATCGTTATCGAGAGAACTCTTAAGCTCATCACTGTAACTATCCACGCTGCAAGACCAGGTGTGATCATCGGTAAGGGCGGCCAGGCAGTAGACCTCCTCAAGGAGGAGCTCAAGAAGGTAACCAAGAAGGATGTTCAGATCAACATCTACGAGGTTAAGAAGCCTGAGGTTGACGCTCACATCGTGGCTGACTCTATCGCTCGTCAGATCGAGGGTCGTGTTTCATACCGTCGTGCCATCAAGATGGCCGTAGCTACTACAATGCGTGTAGGTGCTGAGGGTATCAAGGTTCAGATCAGCGGTCGTCTCGGTGGAGCCGAAATGGCAAGAAGCGAGATGTTCAAGGAAGGTCGTACACCTCTCCACACATTCCGCGCTGACATCGACTATGCACTCGCTGAGGCTCATACCAAGGTTGGTGTACTCGGTATCAAGGTTTGGATCTGCAACGGTGAGGTTTACGGAAAGAAGGATCTCTCTCCTAACGCAGGTATCGCAGCTCAGCAGCAGGCTGGCGGCAACAACAACCGTGGCGGACGTGGCGGCGATCGTCGTCGTGGTGGCCGTGGCGGTCGCAGAGACAACAAGTAATTGTTACTCACACAATAATGAAAGGGATGGCATTATGTCATCCCTTTTTTGTATATTTGTATCCTGCATGAAATAGAAATCAAAAAACATATGGTTATGAAAATCAGATTATTCATTCTCGCTGCGGTTGCAGCACTGGTTACGTCTTGCTCCGGAGTTTCCGATACAACGGAAATTACAGGAACAATGGCTATGGAAGGCGCTTATGTAAAGGTGGTTGTCGGTTCCGGATTTGAGGAGATAGTTCAGGTCAAGGACGGAAAGTTCTCTATAACAGTTCCTGCAAATCTCAATGTTCTTGCAAACGTGTCGTCCGGACACCTCGAGGCTGACTTCATCTCGGACGGTACTCCTTTGGTTGTGAACATCGTTCCTGACGGAGTTACCGTGACCTCAAAGCGTCCTAAGGTTTCTGTGTATGAGAGACTTAAGAAATATAATGACACTGAGGCTGCGATGAATGAGGAATATAGTGCAAAGCAGCAGGAAATCTATGCTGACGAGTCGCTCTCGCAGGAGGAGAAGGGCCAGAAGTTCTCCGAGTTTTATGACGAGTTCATTACAAGATATGAGGCTCATCATGTATCGGCTCTTGAAGCGAACACAGATAACATCATCTCAATCCTGGCTCTTACAAATCTCAGAGGTCAGATCGAGGATGAAAGGATGGCCGCATATATGGCTTCTGTAAGCCCGGAGCTTCAGAACAGCAATTACATCAAGGTCATGAAGCAGTCCCTTGATGCAAGACTCAATACTGCAGAGGGAAAGCCTTTCGTTGACTTTACCGTGCAGTCTGCAGTGGGTATGACACGCAGTATCCCTCCTCAGCCTAAGTATGCAGAGGTGAATTTCTCTGACTATGTGGGCAAGGGCAAGTATGTCATCGTTGACTTCTGGTCTCCATGGTGCGGCCCATGCAAGAGGGAGATTCCTAACATCAAGCTTGTATATGACAAGTACAAGGACAAGGGTCTTGAGGTTCTCAGCCTTGCTGTATGGGAGCGTGAGCCTGTCAATGTTACCATCGAGACTGCTGCAGAACTGGGAATGGACTGGCTGCACATCAACAGTTGCGGAAGCGTTCCTACCGACATCTATGGTGTAGAGGGTATCCCTCACCTCATGCTTATCGGTCCTGACGGAACTATCCTCAAGAGAGGCTTCCGTGGTCTTGACGGTATTGAAGCTGCTGTCGCTGAATACCTTTAATGGATATAAGACAGAAAATATCTTTGTTTCCACATTCCCCCGGCGTCTACAGGTATTATGACGCCGAGGGGAATGTCATATATGTGGGTAAGGCGAAGGACCTGCACAAGAGAGTCGCCCAATATTTCGTACCTGCAGAAAGGCTGACGAGAAAGACTGCGGTGATGGTCTCGAAGATTGCGGATGCGGAATATACCGTGGTCGAGTCGGAGGCGGACGCCCTTCTTCTGGAGAACAACCTGATCAAGCAGTTCAAGCCCCGGTATAATATCCTGCTCAAGGATTCCAAGACCTATCCCTGGATATGTGTCAGTGCCGAGGAGTTTCCGCGGGTCTTCCTGACCCGCAGGATGGTTCGTGACGGTTCCAGATATTTCGGTCCGTACAGCAGTGTGGTCCATGCAAGGAATCTTGTGGAATTCTTCCACAGCATCTATCCTCTCCGCACATGCAGGCACAGGATAACCTCTGACGTGATACTTCGTGGCAAGATAAGGCCTTGCCTGAATTTCCATATAGGCAAGTGTCTCGGGTGCTGCGTAGGCGGCATCTCGCAGAAGGACTATAATGCCAACATAGAGGAAATCGTGTCGCTGCTCAAAGGTGGAGGAAGAGAGATGATCCAGCATTACAGGTCTCTGATGCAGGATGCGGCTGCGAGAATGGAATTCGAACAGGCGCAGCTTTATAAGGAGAAAATGTCGTCTCTGGAGCAGCATTACAGCAAGTCGGTGATCATGAATTCCACTGTAGGCGACGTCGATGTCTTCTCGCTGGTGTCGGACGGACCGGAGGCCTTCGGTAATTTCATGCGAATACGCTCCGGTGCAGTCGTTCAGTCCCTGAATCTTGGTTTCAAGCTGATGATCGAGGAGGATCAGGAGTCGGTGCTTGCCATGTTCATCGGTGAGATACGTGCGAAGTTCGGAGTCCTGTCCCGTGAGGTCATAGTTCCGTTCCTTCCGGATATGGAACTTGAGAATGTGGAATTCAAGGTTCCGGTGCGTGGTGACAAGTTTGCCTTGCTCGAACTCAGCGCCCGGAATGCCAAGGAAATGCGCCTGAATGCCCTGAAACAGCAGGAACATAAGGACCCGGATGCATATAAGAACATGGTCATGGAGTCCCTCAGGAAGCAGATAGGAATGAAGGAGCTGCCTGTCCACATCGAATGTTTCGATAATTCGAACATCCAGGGCACGAATCCGGTCTCGGCCTGTGTCGTTTTCAGGAATGCAGTGCCTTCGAAGAAGGATTACCGCCATTTCAAGGTGAAGACGGTCGTGGGTGCGAACGACTATGCCACGATGAAGGAAGTTGTGAACCGACGGTATTCCCGTCTGATGGACGAGAATCCGGAGGATATGCCGCAGCTGATCGTCATCGACGGTGGAAAGGGACAGCTGGCCTTCGCTTATGAAGCCCTTGCGGAACTCGGGCTTACGGATAAGGTCACCCTCATTGCTCTGGCCGAGAGGATGGAGGAAGTCTACAGGGTCGGCGATCCTTATCCTATGTTCATCGACAGGAATTCTCCTGCCTTGAAGGTCCTCCAGCAGATCCGTGACGAGGCCCACCGTTTCGGAATAACCTTCCATAGGAAGCTAAGGAGCAAGTCTCAGATAGATTCTGTGCTGCGCGACATAAAAGGCGTTGGAGACAAGACGGAGCAGCGGCTTCTTCTGCGCTACGGAAGCGTAGCGCGAATCGCCGCTGCTCCCGTGGATGACCTTGCAGAAATGGTCGGACAGCAGCTTGCGGAAAGAATACATGAACATCTGAACAAGATATGAAACAGAAAGTACTTAATGCCTATGATTGGTTCCTGATAACGGGAGTCATCGCCTCGAACATCATCTATACCGTATTGAGCGGTAATGTCGACATCATCGGTTCTGTCGCCGGTATCGCCGGTGTCCTTTGCGTCGTGCTTGTAGCCAAGGGCAGCATATGGAACTACCTGTTCGGACTGGTGAATGTTTCAATGTATGCCTACATTTCATACAAGGCTTCGCTTTACGGAGATGCGGCATTGAATGCCCTGTATTATGTGCCGATGCAGTTCATCGGATGGTGGCAGTGGCGCAAGAGGGGAGCGGCGGTATCCGAGGCTGAAGCTGAAGGAAAGGGTGTGCAGGTAAAGGCGCGCAGATTCAACTGGACCCAGAGAGCAGTGCTTGCGGCGGGCTGTGCAGCGGCTGTGATCGCTGGAGGCTTCATCCTCCGGCATTTCGGAGATCCTCAGCCTTTCAAGGATTCTACCACCACCGTGCTCAGCATCGTGGCACAGGCCTTGATGGCACTTGCCTTCATGGAACAGTGGGCTTTGTGGATAATAACCAATGTGGTCAGTGTAGTAATGTGGGTGATCTGTGTGATGAGAGGAGAGGCCCATGCGGCTGTCATGGTCATAATGTGGAGCTTCTACCTGCTTAATTCAATCAATGGCCTCAGGGTATGGCTCAAGCTCAGCCGGTAGGGTTTGTACACAATAATTTTCTTTTTTCGATTTTTTTTATTTAATTTGCATCGTTTTTAGCGCAAATACGTGTATTAAAATACTAAATTTATTAACTAAAATTTAAAGTTATGGCTAATATTGCAGAAGACGTAAAGGCAATCATCGTTGAGAAATTGGGCGTTGATGCGTCTGAAGTTACTGAAACAGCTAGCTTCACAAATGATCTTGGAGCAGATTCACTTGATATCGTTGAGCTCATCATGGACTTCGAGAAGAAGTTTGAGATCTCTATTCCAGACGAGGATGCAGGTGATAAGATCGCTACAGTAGGCGATGCTATCAAGTACATTGAGGACAAGGTAAATGAAAAATAATTTTGTCTGAAATACAAAAAACGGCGGGTCTGTCAGACCTGCCGTTTTTTTTGTCCCTATTCAGCTGACTTAGGTGCCGAGAAGGTAACCTTGAGCTGAGGCTTTGCGCCGTCTGATGCCGGACCGTTGAGAGTCGCGCTGTAGAACCTGTCCTTGTCAAGTTCGGTGGTGTACTCCTTGCTGGAGCTTCCGTAGCTCGAATACATTGCGGCCATCATTGCGTAATTGTAATAGTTGTTGTATCCGTATCCGCCGTATCCATATCCGCCATAACCGTATCCGTATCCTCCGTAACCATAGCCGCCGTATCCGCCATAACCGTATCCATATGGATCATACATCATGCTGTTGTAATAGTAGTTGTACGGATAGTTGCTGTAGCTGTCTCCGTCGTAAGTAGTGTCCTCCACGACTTCATCGGCCATGATGAGGAACCAGATGTCGTAGCTCTCGATCTGCTTGCTGTAGTTCTCGCTGTTTCTGTCAAGCTTGAGGATTTCCTGTACGTGGTGGCTGATGTCTGGCGTGTACATGAAGGTCGACCTGTTGATCTCGCCCTGGTTCTCTGTGCTTACGCTCGCATCTGTGAGACCTGCGTATGTCACATAGTTTCCGTCCGAACTGCGGAGTCTCACGGTCGGGCTGAGTATCGCAGGATATTTGTCAAGAAGCTCGAAATCTCCGTTCACATCGAACGGAAGCATGATCGTTGCCTTGTTGATCACAACTTCCTTCGGATCCGTGATGCCCTCGGCTGCGATAAGCTCTTCAAGAATGGTCTTGATGTCTTCCGCCTTTACCACAGGCTTGACTCCGCTGCCGCCTTCAACATATATCTTGTCGGTAGCCGTCACGCCCTCGCTGTATATCTCGCTTGTCTCGTGATTGCTTGCATTGAACGCGAACTGCGTAGGATAGGTGGCCTTGCCTTTATCACTGATACGGATGAAGTCTCCGGGACCGAAGATAAATAAGAATGAGGTATCAACAGGCTCGTCGGAATGGTCGTATTCGGCAGTGAACTTGAGTTCTGCATAGTTTCCATGAACGCCATTTTCACTGTTGGCGATGGTCAGACCGAACATATTGATTCTTCCTCCCTTGCCTGCCGGCGTATCCGTGCTCAGATAGATTCCCGGAAGATAATTCAGATAGTGGTCCACACTGTCCATCTGTCCTGCTTTCTGTGCTTCATGAATCTTCGCCACGAACCTTTCTGCGAATTCAAGGCTGAAGTCGAATGAAAGCGAGTCTCCTCCCGAGTAAACCGGTACGCCCGCCGTGATCCTCTTGCTGAGGTCGACGTATTCATTCAGAACCTCAGGGTCAGACAATGAACTTGTATAGATGATTGTGGAGTCAAGAGGTTTCTTAAGCTCGGATACATATACATTCTGAAGGATCCTCTGCTCGAAGTCATTTATGGTCGAGAGCGTGTCCCTTACTGCAGAAAAATGGAACTGCTTGATCTTGGTGTTCTTACCGAAGTCCAGAGTGTCCCAGATAGGTACAAGAGTAAAGCTGGTCGCTTTGGATGACGTACCCAGAACGCTGCCGTCGTTTACAGCTCCGAATGTGAATCTGGTGGTGCTATAGCCTGAAAGACTGTCGGCCATATGCATCTGTATGTTGTCGAGGACTACTGGTTCCTGAGGAAATACATCCCATTTCTGGTCTGTGGGGATAAGGTTTCCACCAAGGCTCTCGTCTATTTTGACGCACGATGCAGAGCCAAGCAGTATCGCACCGATAGCCGCAAGGCGGCTGACTCTGCAGAATAAACGTAAATTCATTATAAATTATCGTAAAAACTATTGTAAACTTCTATGTAGGATCCGTCTTCAACCGATGCCGCATCATACGGAAGGCACGGATAACCCATTCCCTTGCAGAAATCGACAATTTCCTGAGGAATGTTCTCTGCTCCGAATATCACACCGTCTGAATATGACGCCGCCAGTTTCGCAAGATTTATGCCATCGGGCTTATCAAGCAGCTTGATATCGTCTTCTCCCACGCCTCCGAAAAGGATTCTCTCCTTGAAGTCCTCAGGAAAATCTGCCGGGATATCATCATAAAGCGAAAGTACTACCTTGCTGTTTGAGAATATAGGGTCGTCGATATACGCCTTCTTGAGATAAAGAGGGAGAATCTGTGATATCCATCCCTGACAGTGTATGACATCCGGCGCCCATCTGAGTTTCTTTACGGTTTCAAGTACGCCGCGGGCGAAGAATATGGCTCTTTCTCCATTGTCGAGGAAGAACTCTCCGTTCTGGTCGTGGTAGACGCTCTTGCGGTGGAAGTAGTCTTCGTTGTCAATGAAATACACCTGCATCCTTGCGGCTGAGATCGATGCCACCTTGATTACCAGAGGTCTGTCCACGTCATTGATGATAATGTTCATGCCGGACAGACGGATGACTTCGTGGAGCTGGTTCTTACGCTCGTTGATGCAGCCGTACCTTGGCATGAATGACCTTATTTCCTTCTTCCTTTCCTGTATTCCCTGCGGAAGATATCTTCCGATCTTGGCTACGGGCGACTCGGGAAGGTATGGACACATCTCCGAATTCACAAACAGGACTCTTTTGACTGAATTTCCCATAGTGGTAATTTTTAGTGACAAAATCTCTACAAAGATAGTAATAATTTTTGATAAATAGCTATCTTTGACCCCAATTGGAATTGATGAATGAGTACAGCAGATAACAGATTGATGCGTCGCAGGCTTGCAAATGCCTACCTTTCTTCAGTGATAAGCATAAGCCTCGTGCTTCTGCTTGTGGGTGTCGCAGCTATGCTTCTCGTGAACGCCAAAGGCGTTTCCAACTACTTCAAGGAGAATATGCAGGTGACCGTCATGATGAAGCAGAACGTGTCCGATGAGGCAGCTATGGAGTATCAGGCCTTCCTTGACGGCGAGAGATACATAAGGAGTTCTGTCTTCGTTTCTAAGGAGCAGGGCCAGCGTGAGATGGCGGACATGCTCGGCGACGACTTCCTTGATGTGTTCGAGACTTCTCCGATCCCTGTCTCGATAGATGTGACGCTGAAAGCTGACTATGTCTCGGCGGACAGTCTCGAAATGGTGAAGAACGAGATGGCCCGTTCGCCTCTCGTGGACGAGGTGGTGTATCAGAGTTCGCTTGTGGATGCGTTGAACGCTAATCTCAGCAAGATATCTGCGGTGCTGGGAATCTTCATTGCCCTGCTTCTCTTCATATCATTCGTGCTGATCAACAATACCGTGAGACTCAATGTCTATGCCCGCAGGTTCACTATCCACACGATGAAGCTTGTGGGAGCGACAAGGTCGTTCATCCGTGCTCCGTTTCTTGTGCAGGCAGCCTTCCAGGGCGTATTTGCCGCATTCATCGCCATCATCGCCCTTGTAGTCATGATGTATTTCATGAGAAGCGAGTTCGAGCAGCTGTTTGAAATCTTCCGTCTGGACCTTCTGCTTACCGTGATGGGCATAGTGCTGGTTTCCGGACTTGTCATATGTCTCTTGAGCACATGGTTTGTTGTGAACAAGCTTGTGTCTCTGAAAAAGGACGAGTTGTATTACTAAAAGCAAAGATATATGGAAAACAATCCAAAGATGGCAATAACCCCTAAGGGGCTCAGATATCTTCTTGTGGGTCTGATCGTGATGGTTTCTGGATATATCCTGATGACCGGAGGCGGAAGCAAAGACCCGGAAGTGTTCAATTATGCGATGTTCGATTTCAGAAGGATGGTTGCGGCTCCGCTGGTGATCATCATGGGAATCGTGATAGAAATCGTTGCCATAATGCGTGTATTCAAAGCCAAGGAGGATAAATAGATATGGAGTGGTTTGAAGCTGTGCTGCTGGGACTTATCCAGGGTCTTACTGAATTTCTTCCTGTAAGCAGCAGCGGACATCTCGAGATAGGAAAGGTGCTGCTGGGTGTGGAGACGAATGACGACCTCCTTTTCACCACGATGGTTCATGCCGCTACCGTGCTGAGTACGATAGTCGTGTTCCGCAGCCAGATATGGGATCTTCTTAAGGGGTTCTTCTGCGGTTTGAAAGATCTTAAGGTCGGTAAGGATGAGGCTGGAAAGAAGATGCTGGTGTGCAATGACCAGACCGACTACCTGCTGAAGATAGTCCTGTCGATGATTCCTGTAATGATTGTAGGTCTCTTTTTCAAGGATCAGGTCGAAGTTCTCTTCGGTTCGATTCATGTGGTGGGAGTGGCTCTGATCGTTACCGCTCTGCTGCTGTTCTTCTCGGACTATGCATCCCGTCCGGGCCGTAAGTCCATCTTCCCTGCAAATGAATACCGCAACGGAATTTCATACTGGCAGGCTTTTGCCATCGGTCTGGGACAGGCCTTTGCTGTAGTTCCTGGTCTGTCACGCTCCGGCACTACCATTTCCACAGGTCTTATCTGTGGCGTCAGAAGAGAGGCTATGGCTCAGTTCTCGTTCCTCATGGTGCTGGTGCCTATCCTTGGAGAGACATTCCTTGAGATTGTGGGCGGTGAGTTCGGTGCGTCATCCGTAGGGGCGTTGCCTTTGATTCTTGGCTTTATATCTGCCTTTGTTTCAGGCTTCCTTGCCTGCAAGGTGATGATAGCCCTTGTGAAGAAGGCCAAGCTCAGCTGGTTCGCACTTTACTGCCTCATAGCATCGGCTGCAATCTTCATTTTCGCATAATCGTTCCCATGAAAACGTATTTCGTATCAGACGTGCATCTTGGTCTGCAGGTAAACGATCCTGCAGACAGGGAGCGTCGCTTCGCGGATTTTCTGCGAGGGCTTCCTTCTGATACCTCTGCGGTCTATCTGCTGGGGGACATCTGGGACTTCTGGTACGAATACAAGCATGTGGTTCCGAAAGGATATATCCGTGTTCTGGCAGCGCTTCAGGAACTTATGGACAGGGGAGTGAAGGTGTATTTCTTTCAGGGGAACCACGATGTCTGGACATATAGTTACTTCGAGGAACTTGGAATGACAAGACTTGTACAGCCTGCACTTGTGGATATTGACGGTCGTAAGTTCTGTCTTGGACATGGGGACGGTCTGGGTCCTGTGCCTTTCGGCTATAGGTTCCTTCGCGGGCTTTTCCACAACAGGGTGGCCCAGTTCCTATTCAGTCTGCTGCATCCATGGATAGCCTTCGGTCTGGGAAACGGGTGGTCAAAGAACAACAGGTTGGCGCATGACCAGGAATATGAATTCAGAGGTACTGACGAGCCGTTATATAGGTTTGCCGAAGAATTCTCTTCGGCCCATCATGTGGATTATTTCATTTTCGGCCACTATCATGCGTCGGTCGACATGACTCTTCCGTCAGGCGCACGTTTTCTGATTCTGAAGGACTGGATCCATTCTTCACCTTACCTCTGTTTTGACGGAGAAACGCTTCTATAGGTATTTTTCGGGAATCGGCAGTTCAGGAGGGTCTTTCCAGAAAAGAGACCAGTAGAGGGCGGGAAAGTCTCCTGCCTCCCAGATTGCGACGAGTTCCTCGACCTCCTTGTCCTCGCCTTCGGGATCATACGGCTTCTTCAGGTCTGAACCGAATATCTTTGCGATGCCCTGCCAGAATCCGGCAGTGATGCTGCTCTTGTATCCTTTTATTATATTATAGGAGGATTTGCCGACCTCTCTGTCTACAAGCTTCATTATCAGGGCTCCCTGACTGACGGTAAGCTTTCTCATCTGTCCTTCGAAGACATCGAAGAGTTCTTTCTGGACGCTGCTTATATATTTTTCCCTTTTTGTGCCCTTCAGCCTGTCTGCTGCAATAGTGCTGTCAGCTTCTACCACAAGCTTCTTTGCAACCAGGGCGTATGGATATGCCTTGCTGAAGTTATGCACAAGTCTGTAGTACTGCCGCCACTCCTTTCCCTTCTGTCGCGGAACTCTGGAATATACCTTTGATGCGGTTATGGTATCATAATATATGGTGTCCTCGCCTTCGACGAAATATGCCAGCCTCCTGCTGTCCTTGTCCTCCGGGGTTTCCTCCCGGGTCTGGCCGTCACTCCGGAGGTTTTTCCTTACTTCCTGGACGGACACCTTTTCCTTGTCTTTTTTTCTCTTCTGTGCGTGACAGTCCGTGGCTCCTGTGATGAAGATCACTGAAACCGCCATGAATGTAATGATATTAGTAAGGATACCTTTCATCTGCCGTAGTGTCCGGACCGTGGACGCAAATTTAGCAATTCACCGGATTCCTGCAAAATCCAAGCCCTTCATCATCTTTTTTGCTACCTTTGCCTTCCGCTAATCTTGATATATCAGTTTACACCTGTCATGTCGAGCGTAGTCGAGACATCTTTAAAAAGCTTTCTCCACTCACTTCGCTCAGTCGAGTGTAAGCATGTATAACGTTTTCAATTTTAAAGTACTGTAGTGATGAAGACAGAATTTGAAAAGATGCGCTCCCGGGAGCTTTATGATTTTTCCGACCCTCAGATCGATGCCAGCCTCAGACATGCCAAGCTGTTATGTGCCCGTCTGCAGACCATGACCCCATATGATGAGGGCTATCGTGCTGTGATCGAAGAACTTATTCCTGATATGCCGGCTTCCGCCAATGTCACCCCGCCGTTTTACTGCGACCATGGAAACGGAATCCATCTTGCTGAGGGTGTCTTTCTGAACTTCGGCTGCACCATTCTCGACGGTGCCGATGTCACGATAGGCCGTCATACACTTCTGGGTCCTAACTGCCAGCTGTATACTCCTCAGCATCCGATGGACCATGTACTGCGCCGTGAGACCAAGGAGACAGCCTATCCGATAACCATCGGAGAAGACTGCTGGCTGGGAGGAAATGTGACCGTATGTCCCGGAGTGACCATAGGCAACCGTGTGATAGTCGCTGCCGGAAGCGTGGTGACCCGCGACATTCCGGACGATGTCCTCGTCGCCGGCGTCCCCGCGGTCGTGAAGCGCCATCTGAAATAATGCCCGTAAGCACTGCTCCTGAGTTGCAGAGGAACGGGTGGCTTTTGTGGGGCGTCGGTGCGAGTTTTAAGGGAAACTCGTACCGACGCTCCTGCTTTGGGGGCATTTCCGGCGGTTTTGCATAGCGTCGGTCCGAGAAATGGGGCTCAAAGGCCCCCACGCTTAATTCTGGGAAGGCGGGGACCCACCATTAAAAAAATAATTACGCATATTCTCCTTGCAGGATTATAGACTATCCCCGGAAAATATGATTTTATACGACTGCAGGTCTGGTGCTGCAGGGAGTTCGCATATAGGTGCCATGGGGATAGTTGCATGGATGCAGGAATCGCTATTATTTCGTATCGACGCTTTGCTGGACCTGCCAGTAACATGTGTCAGTGTATTCCCGGTAGTCTTGTAAAGGAAGAATCTGTTGGTCTGTCACGATAACGCATTGATCAAGTCATGATATGGTCGGTGTGGTGGAGTTTTGAGGTGGTGTATGGTATCAGCCGGATAGCCGCAGGCATGGCTTGTGGGGTTACATTGCAAGACAGCGCCGTATCTGTGCCTCCGGGAGGTGATACTGCCGGTATAGCTGTTCTCCGATCTGCTGTTTTTCCGCGTGGGAAAGATGGTAGACGGATGCCTTGCCGTATTTCGGTACGATGTTTCTGTCGATTTCCGTGCAGAGGTCCATGTCGGAAAGCTTCCTGTAGTCGGACCGTCCGTTTTCGTATATGAGCATCTTCTCCAGAGTGTTGTCCTTTATTCCTGATTCAATGGATTCCAGCCCTATCGGAGCCATCTCGTTTCTGTCCTTCTCCTGTTCCTTCTTCCATTCTTCTCCCGATTTCCGGGACATGTAATAATTGTATGCACGGGGACTTGTGTACATGTTCTCTACCTGTACTATATCAAGAACGCTTTCCCTAAGGAATACTCCGCTTTCGCTCATCCTGTAATGTGGCGGCCATTCGGCCTTCTTTCCGATGAATCTGGCGAAGTATCTTTCGTCCAGCACTCTTTCCGGTGGTCTTTTCCCCATTTCCTTCCGGAAGATCGCATTGACAGAACAATGAGGATAGGCATATGGTATAGGCACCACACCATGATGAAGAGCATTCCTCAATACATAACTCATTGCTGCCAGATGGTGATGCAGACCTACAACCTCCAGTGTGAAATGAATCTTCTCGCCGACTCTGCCATGCCTCTGGTATTTATGGTTGAAGTATTTGGAATACGACTGCCTCATGGTGTACATGAACCCGGCCGGGTCTTCTGTCTGAACCATCTTGTGACTATGGGTGGATTGGAAAGATTCCACAAGCCCGGTGGATCCGGTCTTGTGTAGGGACAGGGCGAAGCAGTTGAATCCGCGATTGTAGTCTTCTTCGTCCCTGAACAGGATTTCGTCGCCTCCGGAAAGGCACAGGTGATACGTCTTTTTCATAACATTTATCTTTTTCACAAAATCTTCTCGTCATATCTCCCTCTCATCTCTCTCGAAATGCATGAAGTACAGACAAATATATGATTAATCCGTCAGAATTCTCTACTAAATACTGAAAAAATCACCTTTGTAGAAGCGTCGGTGCGAGAATTACTAAGAACTCGAACCGACGCTGTGTATTTTGCGGTGATTTGCGCGGTTTTGTGAAGCGTGGGTGCGAGTATGACGGTTTTCTCGTACCAACGCTGCAGTGGTGGGATAAACTGGGAGTATACCTGCTTGGCCTGTCATGGCGACAACTGGTAATTTCATGCGAAAAAATTTGGAAAATCAGGGGGGAGCATACTATATTTGTAAGTCTAACAGAACTAAAACTATGAATATCAGCAAATCATTCGGACAGTCATATCTTAGTCCGGCTACTCAGATCATCGAAATCGACACTGAAGGCATCCTCTGCGCAAGCGGAGACGAATCCACCGAATCGCTTGGTGAAAACCTCGGCACTTGGGGCTGGTGATGCCAGTTTCACTCTAATGTCATCCACAGACTTTAGCTCGGAGCAAAGTCATGAAGGTGGTGAAGGCTCTCAATAACTGAAATACTAC
>SUYO01000025.1 GCA_015060385.1 Bacteroidales bacterium | reverse complement strand
TTCAGTATTCCTCTTATAGTTCTCAATTCAAGATCTCATATGCCGAACCGAAACATAGCGAAAGTTTCTGGTTCGGACGATATTGCTATTCCTACGATCTTATATTCTTAAAGAGATAAATGCCATCGGTGAAACTCCAGCCTGCAGCGGAAGTCATTGACGAATCGACCAATGTCAATCCATTCTCAACAGATTTCCAGTGATTGTGGAAATTTCCGATAATACCGATTCAAGATCTTCCTTGAAATGGAACGAATGGGTGTCGTACTTGTTGTCTTCAAGGGCAATGATTACGGCACCTCGTATTTCGCCTCCGGATGATTCTTCTTCCACAAAGGCATCCAGACCTTTTCAATCTGGTCACCGTAGCCCATTTCAATGTAAGTCTCCTTATTTCTGATTACATAGTCCAGTTGATCTTCATTGCCATAACGCAATGCATCATACCTCAGTTTGAGAAGATCATCATCCGATATGAATTCAGGATCCTGAAGGGCCTCTGCTGCATCAATAACCAGAGAAGCACCAGAACTGAAACCATAGGTCAATGCAAGGTCTGCATATGTCTTACCCCAATCCAGATTTATGTCGTATCCAAACTTGCCGTTCAGCAAGGCATCTGCCAGCATATATGCACAGACGCCGCTGCCATGGTCAATGCCTTTCGGCAGATTTCTATTTAACTGGCGGTATATGTCAAGCCTTTCGTCACCGCTGAGAGACTCCCATCTGTGCTCATTCTCCATTCCAAGAACCCTGCAGTCCGGCACTCTTAGTTCCATTCCTAATTTCATCAAGGTCTTATAGTAACCCTCATCTCCATCTTCCAGATACATCAGAGCAAGGTCGTAGACCGGAGCATAATATCCATTGATGATACACTTTTCGTATGCCTTGATGGCTTTCTCTCTCTCACCTTCTATTTCGTAAAAACATCCAAGCTGCTCTGTCCAAAGAATCGATTCGCTGAAGATTGCTGATGACTCACGTTCTGCTTCTGCAATAGCCGTGGTTCTGTCAGCTTCAACTTCTGCAGTGCCGAAGAACAGGTTTCTGTTACGCCTGAGCTTGGCAAGAATACTGCCTTTCTCAATTGCCTTAGCTGCCAGTTCCTGAGAAAGTTTGCGATCCATCACAAACTTTCCTGTCTCTTCGTCATATGCCTCTCCAAGATAGTACATTCTGGACATCATCTGCAGGGCATCTGCAATGCCTTTGTCCGCTGATTCCTCAAAAATCCTGAAGGCTGTTCTTAGAGATTTGCTGTCTTTGTGGCATGACCAGAGCCGTAATCCGTATGCATATCTTTCATACGGATTATCACTGACCATAAGTTTATAGGCTATCGGTTCAGGCAGCATTCTAAGTGCTTTGAAATCAATCAGATTGGCCAGAACCTTTTCATCGTCAAGTCGAACAGACTGCCATTCGGCGTACTTCCGGTGTTTCAGACTATGGACAGCATCGTCGTTCTTCCACCATCCTCTGAACTTCTCATCCCAACAGTTGACGACCTCCTTACGAGGGCCTGGTTTCGTGTTCGGATGAATCAATCTGCCTGCACTGTCATAATCTCCCATCTGCGCCCACTCCCATGGCTCATATTCGCGGATGAACTGGAGGGTCTCATGCCACACTCCGTAGCCGGAGCGCACTCCGTGCTCGAAATGCCCCTCGTACTTGTATTTCTTTTCGCCACTGGTAAAATATACCATGATGCCATGTCCGTGAGGACGGCCCTCGTCATCCTTATGGCCAGTATAGGTCTTGCCTACAATTTTTGATGGGTTTTCAGGCAGTTTCATATCTTGAAATTTGAATCTTTACAAAGATATGAATTATTGCATAGATATGTACGTTAATTATTAGTCGCCTTCTTTTTATTTCGGGTAGGATGTGTTTATCAGGAAATATGAACGTTTTTTCCGGAGATGGAACCGTATGCGAGATTCAGCACTGCAAGAACAGGGAAAATCTCGAGACGTCCGAGAAACATCGCCGCTGTATATATGAGCTTGGCAAAAACCGGTTGTGAGGCGTAATTACCCATTGTTCCCAGTCCGTCCAGTCCCGGACCTACATTTCCAAGCGAGGCCAATGTTCCTGAAAAGGCATCCGAGATATCCGCTCCGGATATCAATGCGGCTATGAACAGGATGAACAGGATGAATGCATAAGCCACGACGTAGAGAAATACTGCGGCTACCTGATCGTTGTTGACCGAGTGTCCGTCGACTTTCGTTCTGATCACGGATGACGGATGAAGACGCCGTTTGAACTCACTCCCGATTTCCTTGAAGACAATCAGCATGCGGTCTGCCTTCAGACCTCCTGTCGTCGAGCCTGAGCAGCCGCAATGCAGGGCGGCCAGAATGAGGAACACATTCGCCAGCGCAGGCCATAAGGCATTGTCGGCATTGCCGAATCCTGTGGTGGAGATGAAGCTGACTACCTGAAACACAGAGTCCAGAAGAGCTTTTCCAAATGAGCTGTACCCGCCTTGGAACATCAGTATTAAAGTGATGAAAAGCGAGAACACCATGATCACTTTCAGATAATATTTCGTTACTGAATTCTTCACCGGGGCAAAGGACCTTCTGACCAGCATGGCATATATGACTCCGAAATGCATGGATGCAAGGGTCATGAACACGATGATGATGATGTCTATCACCGGTGAATCGTAATGCATTATTGAAGCGTTTCTGGTGCTGAAGCCTCCTGTAGCCATAGTGCTGAAGGAGTGGTTGACGGCATCGAAGAAAGACATGCCGGCAAGCATCAGAAGCAAGATTTCGATTACAGTGAGCCCTATATAGACTGAAAGCATTATTCTTGGCACATTGGTGCGGCGATAGCGGTATCCGTACCGGGACAGGGTGGAAACTTCGAGGTCGGAGAGTCTGAATTTGAATGAGCTGGCATCCGGTAATATAAGAAGAAGGAAGACGACGACACCGAGTCCACCTATGAAATGGGTTGAAGAACGCCAGAAAAGAAGACTTCGAGGCAGGTCTTCAATGTTTGTGAGGATAGTCGATCCCGTCGTGGTATATCCTGAGACACTTTCAAACCATGCGTTGACTAAAGTGAATTCTCCTCCGTACAGGATATAAGGCAGCATACCCACAATGAAAGACATCAGCCATGCAAGAACTATGGTGATATAACCGTCCTTGGTTGAATTCTCCTGACTGTGCCTGACAAAGATGAATGGGAATATTCCCGTTATGGAAGTGATCAGGAAACTGATAAGCAATGGCGAGAAGGCCTCGTCCATTCCGTCAGCTGCAGACACGATTATGGACAACAACATAAATAAGGCGTTTACAAGTAACGCCTTACCTACATTTGAAGAAATGGCCTTTATGTTCATCGGAGGGTAAAGATAGGATATTAAAGTCATAATAGCAAGCAATATGTTTCCCGCCCTCTGTTGGAAGCTTTTCTTTTTTTTACATTGCTGTTGTATGAAATTTGCCTATCTTTGACACGGAAATGAAAAAACTGTTGAAATATCTGCTTCCGCTGATCGCAATTACAGTCTTCTGTAACTGTGCGGACCGTTCTGCGTCCGTGGTTCCGGAAGACCAGGCTGCGGATCTTCTCATCAGTTACGATATGCAGGATTCCGGGATTTCAGCTACAGATGCAGAAATCTGCCTTCCGCGTCAGGTATCCTTCGGAAATACCAGCCGCGTGCAGAGCGCACCGCGCAGAACCACAGGTACCCACAGGAACAACGTAGAATTCGCAAGATCCGGCAAGATCGTAAATGCCGACCTCAGATACTTCATTCAAAGAAAATCCATAATAATACATTCGCCTCTTGTAGAGCCTGCACACAAGCTGCTCTATCTGGGTAAACTTATCATTTAGGTCAGTACGGTCATATGATTCCCGCGACATTTTCCTTATCAGGAAGATGCCGCTCATGGTGTCGTGTCCTCCGGCGGCACCGGCATTTCAGGACATCCGACTTCCGGAGGATGCCCCGTATCAATAACTGAATGATAAATATATAATTATGGAAAATACATTCGTCAGAGTACGCTCTGCAAAAGACATCGTCATATCTCTTTCACTCATTATCCTCGGATCTGTTCTTGTGGCACTCCCTACAGGCGCAGGAATCAACATCGCCGGCTTCTTCATGATCTTTGCCGGAATCATCGTGGTGCTTGTCCTCAGGACCGGCTACAGGAACACTGCTACAGGAGAGAAATTCCAGAAGACAGAACATTATTTCCAGCAGACCATGAACGCTGCAATTTCTTCCGCCCTCGAGTCAAAGCCGGAGACAATAGATCTCACAGAGGCTGACAAGGGCAATGCGGTAAAGCTGGACATCTATTACAGCAGGTCAGCCGACAAGGCATACCTCCAGCTTTTCGAATACATACCGTACAAGTATGAGCCATGCTCGAAGATGTACGAGTATGAAATCAAGAAGGTAGAAAAACTCATAAAGTAAATATGGAATACATAATCCTGATCGTTTCTCTGGTCGGTATTGTCTTCGGTGCGGATTTTCTGGTTGCCGGAGCTGTGTCCATCGCCAGAAAGTTCAAGGTATCTGACTTCGTCATAGGCGCTGCCATCGTCGGAGTAGGTACTTCGATGCCGGAACTCGTGGTCAGCTTTCTTGGTGCGGTAGGTGGCAACACGGATGTGGCCATCGGCAATGTAGTCGGTTCGAACATCTTCAATGTGCTGGGCATACTGGGACTTACCGCCATGTTCTTCCCTATAGCGATAGAGAAGAAGAACATGAAGTTCGAGATTCCTCTATGTATCGGAGTCTCACTTCTTCTTACCATACTGGCCTTCAATTTCTTCAACGGAAAGCCGGCATGCATCAGCCGTCCTGACGGACTTCTGCTGCTTGCCGTCTTCGCAGGCTTCATGTGGTATTCATTCTACAGGGACAGGAGCAGCGCCTCAGCAGCGGATGAAGTCGTCGAAGAAGACAGGACGCCCCTCTGGCTTGCCGTAGTAAAGGTAGTCGGAGGACTTGCCCTGCTGATCACCAGCTGTGACTTCTTTGTGGACAATGCCGTGCTTGTAGCCAAGAAGTTCGGTGTCAACGATGCCTTCATCTCCCTGACGCTGATCGCCTGCGGAACCTCGCTTCCTGAGCTTGCGGCATCGATAGCTGCGGCTGTGAAGAAGAATACCCAGATGGCTCTGGGCAATATTGTAGGCTCGAACATCTTCAACATAACCCTTATCCTCGGCCTGAGCTCGCAGGTCATGCCTCTGAACTCTGCCGGAATTACTGGAATCGACTATATCGTCATGATTGCAGCAGCTGTAGTTCCTCTGCTCTTCGGATTCAAGGGGAAGATCGGACGGTTCGGCGGAGCCTTGATGTTCATCTGCTTCATTGCCTATAACTGGTATCTTGTAACCACTCAAATGGCATAGGTATAACGATCTTGCATAATATAAAAAAGGGTCTCGCCGGTTTCCTGTGAAGGACACCGGCGAGATTGGTTATTGACCCCTGTTGTAATTAAAGGATAATTTCGATCTGTGCTGTCTCGTTGGCCTTGAAAGTGTACTGGACATGGTCGCCGTCCTTGGTCAACTCCTTGCCGTTCACAAGGATGCGGCAGCCTTCCCTGCGGTTACGAAGCGTCAGGGTCTGGTCCTGATTTGAAGTGATGGAAGCACGGACTCCATTCTCGTCCCAGTCCATATGATTAAGCTTGGCGAAGGTATACAGCCAGATGCCGTCGATAGCACCACCGTTCATCAGGTTGTCCGGCATTGCAGGCAGGAATTCAACCGTGCCCGGCTCGCTGAAGACGCACATCTCGATCAGGAACGAAGGAACTGCACCGGTAAGATCCGGGAATATGCCCCTGTATGGGAAGTGGCTGGTCTGCAGCGTGCGGCGTACGAAGCCGTGGTTGAGCAGCTGGCTCAGGTTCTGCTCGGTTTCTTCCAGGTCCTTAAGGCGGATGGCCGAGAAGGCACGGTGGATGATGCCATGGGCAGAGTCGTCCTGCTGACCGCGCTTGCGGTTCGAGATTCTGATTGCCTCAGTCATCGCAGGATTCTTTTCAGGAGTCACTGCACGGCCTGGCCATAAGTCATAATGGTGCGACACATGACGGTGGTTGTAGTTCTCCTCGATAGTAGGCCATGCCCATTCCTTGAGACCTCCGTCCGGGTCCAGGAGATAGGTCGGAAGGGATTCGAGCTGTGCTTCCCAGTGTGGGATGTTCTCCTCCTCGATACCAAGAGTCTTGCAGCCGTCGATAAGGTTCATCAGGATCTCGCGGCAGATGGCGATGTCCATTACGGAGTTGATCCTTGTAGGGTTGATGTCCCTGCTGGTTACTGTCTCATAGCCTGGATTCGGGGTCGGGTTCTCCGGAGAGAATGATGGATAGAAGATGACCTTGCCGTCCGGACCACGGTCGCATGCGTAATCCTCGTAGAACAGTGCCATTTCCTTGTAAGCCGGAATCAGGCGGGTACGCAGGAATTCCTTGTCTCCCGTTACTAGGTAGTAGCCCCACAGCTCGTTGTATACCCAGCCAAGACAGCCCGTCCATGCGTAATGCGGATAGGTGCGTGAAAAATGATAATACAGACCGGAATCCGGGTCGCAGTGGACGCTGGCAAGCAGACCGCGTGCGCCGTAGAGCAGCTTCGCGTTGGTGCGGAAGTCATCGAACTTTGTCTCGTAATACTTGAAATACGCGTCCATCTCGTCAAAGAGACCAGTGTTGTTTCCCGCGCAGACCTGCAGGTTAGTATTGATGTTGTGCTGACCTGTCAGAGGAGGGTACTTGCCGGTCTCGTAGATCTGGAAGAAGCGGCCCATGTCGTAGAGCTTCTGCAGAAGGGCAGGGTCCAGTATGTCTGCGTTGTGGGTACGACTGAGCAGTTCCTCGCCTGAAAGCAGCATGTCCTCGTCCGGACTCAGGTGGATGCGTGAACGGTCCATTCGCTCGCCGATGTACTTTTCGTTACCCTTGAGCATCTTGTCGAAATTGACCTTCATGGCCATCAGTCCGTCACGGACAGGCTTGGCGCATTCAAAGGTGAAGTCGTTTTCGTACATCTCGATCTTCGAAACTATCACCAGACCGTCAGCGCCGGAAATCTGCATGCCGTTTTCGATCTTTTTCATTGTACCGCCTTCTGGCATAAAGCGGATGACTGAGACATAGCCCTTCTGGCCGAATTCCGGATTGTATGCGCAGGCAAGAGTGATCACGCCATCCTCGATCTTCAGCTCATGGCTGCTGTCAGCCAGTCTTGGTAGCTGAATCTTCACTTCCAGGTCCAGTTGTCCCTTCGGAGCAGTGAAGCGGTTCACGGTAACCTCTCCGTCATAGGCGCAGAAGCTGTCGTTACGGAAAGAACCGCGCGCATCAGTCCACATTGATGTGATCATACCGTTCTGCATGTCCAGGAAGCGCAGGTAGTCACGGGTATCAGACTGCTCCGGACGGCGGAAGGTGAGCGTGAAGGCAGTGTGCCTTGACGGTCCGCCGACAGGATACAGAATCCTGTTGTCGAAATTCATGTATTTCTCGAAGCCTGCCTTTTTCTGGGCCTCGTCCACCAGGGCGTTCGCCTCATTTGCCTTGCCCTCCAGCAGCAGCTGGCGGATGCGAGGCATGTAGGCACTCATGTCTGGAGGAAGTGGAGTCTCCGCCCATTTCGGAGCAAAGAGCAGCTCCTGGGTATAGGACATCACTTCGTTGTATGGCTGTCCTGAAGCCTGGAGACGCAGGTGACCGCTGCCGGTGATGAAGTAGTCCGAAGATTCTGTCGCCGGTGCGATGGAGCAGATATTGTACTTCGGCAGGATGTTGGCGCGCTTCTCCAACGGAATATACGGGATGGGATACTCAAGCTTTTTGATTTCTATCTTGGAATCAATCCCTTCTGCATTCTGAATGTCCTTGGCGCTGGTAGTTCCTGCCGCAAGGCACATGATTGCAAAAAATGTAATCAACTTTTTCATAGCTGTGGTGTATTAGTCGTGTTATGTATCCAAAATTAATTACAGAAATCGGATTGTGGTTTCGTTTCCGCTGTATTCTACGTTCTTTACCTCACCCATGAGGTTTACAGCGAAGGTCATGGTCTTTTCCATGCCCTTGAACGAGCCTGTGCGCTTGCCGATCGTAAGGCTGCGTGCAGCATCGTCCCAGCTGAGGATGATGTTGCTGTAGGCTCCGTTTTCATAGTTGTAGTTCGTTCCCTCGTCGTCATAGAGGGTGAAAGATGCATCAGCTCCCGGATAGATGTTCAGAACCACAGGCTCGTCGACCTTCTGTGCCACGAACTGCTTCTGAGGACCGGTAGGGATGATCGAACCTCCCTTCACATATACCGGAATGGTCTCGATTCCAGCCGTTGCATTTACATACTGTCCTCCGTCGAACCTTTCGCCGGTCCACCAGTCGTACCAGCCGCTTTCGTTCTCAGGAAGGTATACTTTCAGTTCGGTCACGCCTCCATCCATTACCGGACTCACGAGGATCGACTTTCCGAACATGTAGCTGCCGGTCTGCCTGAGTGCCTCCTCGTCGCCAGGGAAGTCGAATACGAACGGACGCATGAAGGTCGATCCGTTGAATGTCACCTGTGCCGCCTCCGAATAGATGTACGGCATGAGCTTGTAACGGAGGTGGATGTAGTCAGTTATGATCTTCTGGGCTTCAGGACCGTAGTTCCATGGCTCTGTATTGCTCATGTATCCGTGTACGCGCATTACAGGAAGGAAGGTACCTGCCTGCACCCAACGGATGAGGCGCTCGATGTATTCAGGGTTCGAGTATTGGTCGCGCGGACGGAAGAATCCGCCGGCATCGTATGTCCACCAAGGAAGACCGCTTGCCACGAAGTTGAGGCCTGCCGCTATCTGGTAGCGGAGGGTCTGCCAGTCGTTTCCTACGTCGCCTGACCAGAGGACCGCACCGTATTTCTGGATTCCAGGGAAGCCGCTGCGGGTGAAGATCATTGCCCTGCGCTCAGGGTCGTCCTGACGGAGGCCTTCGTAGACGGTCTTGTTTACCATGTTAGGATAGATGTTCCTGTATCTTTCGCCAGGCTCCGCACCCTTCATGATGCGTCTGCCCTCAAGATCGTCGTTTTCAGGTTCGGTCGCGTCCTGCCACCATGCATCGATGCCGATAGGGAGGAGCTTCTCGCTGAAGTTCTTCCAGTAGAAGTCCGCTGCCTCCTGATCGAAGAAGTCGATCCATGTGGTCTCAGGAATATAAAGACCGCGGCTTTCAGCCTCCTTTCCTACCTCTGAAGAAGGGTCGATCTTTGACCATACGGAAAGCATGAGCTTCATGTCCATGTCGTGGAGGTCGCTGACCATCTCTGTCGGGTTCGGATAGTTCTCCTCATCGAACTTCATCGCGTTCCATCCGTACTTTCCCCAGTACTGCCAGTCCTGTACGATCAGGTCGATAGGAATCTGCTCCTCGCGGAAACGGCGTGCCGTAGCGAGAAGCTCCTCCTGCGAGTGGAACCTTTCGCGGCAGTGGATGTATCCGAGGGCCCATGACGGAAGCATCGGAACTTCGCCCGTCGCCTCGCGGTACGATGCGATCACCTCGTCCGCACTTCCGGTGAATACGGTATAGTCCACACATTCAGCCACCGGCGAACGGAATACGGTATTATCCTCTACCTTCTTGAAATATATGACCGGCTGGTCGCCTCTTTCGAGTTCTGCTCTGAGGGCATGGCTGCCTGCCTTGAGGTTCACGATAGCTGTCGTTGTAGGAGGGAGCCATGAGTTCACGAGATTGATAACTGTCTGACCGTCGATGCTGAGGTTATGCTTCCTTGCCATCTTCTGTCCTACATCGAGAAGGACTACGTACTGTCCGTCCTCAGGTACTTCAAGAGTTGCATTGAAGTTGTTGCTGCGGCGGATCTCCCATCTTCCTCCTTCGGTCGATGTCACATTCACCCTTCTCTCTTCGCCAACGTTAGCCTCGCGCTCCATCACTACCTTGCTGTCTGCAGGGTTGAAGTCAGTGAGTCCGTAGTTGTTCCAGAGGATACCGTAACCCTTGCTTGACATCAGGAACGGTATGGCGATCTGGGTGTTCACCTGTGTGAGGCGTCTTGTGAGACCCTTTACGTTAAGGAAGCCGTCCTGGAACTGGCCCAGACCATAGAGGTACTCGTCCTCAGGAGAATCCAGTATCAGCGTTGCCTCGCGCGTTGCCTCGCCCTGCACCAGAGCATCCTTGAGTTCGTGCGCGGTAGCCTTGAAGACCTTCCTGTCATTCTTGTCTGCGATCTGAACGGTCTGTGCCTCAGGATCCACGACAATTGTCATTCCATCCGTGAGGAAGGCGGTCTTGCCGTCTGCCTCGATCTTCTTGAGAGCAACCTTCGCCTCGGTCTGTTCGTATACCATCTCAGGCATCTCCCTTATCGGACCTTCAGCATACTGTATGCGTACTGCATCGTCCTGAAGCGCGGTCAGGGTAAGGGTTCCTTCACCGAACTGCATGCTTTGCGGTTTCGGGCAGCATGAGGTGAAGACTGCTGCAAGAACTGCAGCCATGATAGTCAAGTGTTTCATATGTTCTATGTGGTTAAATTTTATCAAAGATAATGAATTCTGCCCGATAATTCATACCTTTACAAAGTTTATAACTGAATATCATGAAACTTAGACTATTAATTCTCTTTGCGGCTGTGCTTCTTGCCGCCACAGGCGCTTCCGCGCAGGACAAGCTTTATCCGAATGAATTCCCTCTGGGAGACGTCACCTTGCTTGACGGACCTCTCAAGACAGCCAGAGACCTTAACCTTGAGGTCCTGATGAAGTACGAGGTGGACCGTATGCTCGCCCCTTACAGAAAGGAGGCAGGTCTCGAGATGAAGGCCAAGCCTTATCCAAACTGGGACGGTCTCGACGGTCATATCGCAGGCCATTATCTTTCGGCCATGGCGATGAACTACGCGGCCACCGGAATGGAGGAATGCCGCGAAAGGATGGAATACATGCTGAGCGAGCTCAAGGAAGTCCATGCCGCCCACACGAAGAACCATCCCGATTGGGGTACCGACTATATCGGCGGCTTCCCTAAGAGCGACGAGCTCTGGACATCCTTCAAGAAGGGTGAGTTCGGCATCTATTTCGCTGCCTGGGCTCCTTTCTATAATATCCATAAGATGTATGCAGGTCTTCGCGACGCATGGGTTTACTGCGGATACGAGGATGCAAGGGACATGTTCCTCGCCTTCGCTGACTGGGCCATCGCTCTGACTGCGGACTTCACCCAGGAGCAGATGCAGGCCATGATGCGTAACGAGCAGGGAGGTATGAACGAGGTCCTCGCAGATGCATATGCGGTCTCAGGCGATGTGAAGTACCTTGATGCCGCACGCAGGTTCTCTCACCTCCAGATCCTTGATCCTCTCTCCAAGGGAATCGACCCTCTGGATAACCTCCATGCCAACACCCAGGTGCCTAAGGCTCAGGGCTTCGGACGTATCGGAGAGCTTTCGGGAGATCAGAAATACCTCGATGCAGGCCGTTTCTTCTGGGAGACCGTGACCGGCAACAGAAGCCTCGCCTTCGGAGGAAACAGCAGAAGGGAGCACTTCCCGGTTGCAGAGGCATACATCGACTTCACCAACGACAACGACGGTCCGGAGTCATGCAACACCTACAACATGCTCAAGCTGACCGAGACTCTCTTCCGTCTCGATCCTAACTCAAGATATACCGATTATTATGAGCGTGCCCTCTTCAACCATATCCTTTCGACCCAGCATCCCGAGCACGGTGGCTATGTGTATTTCACACCTGTCCGTCCGCGCCACTACAGGGTGTATTCGGCGCCGGGCGAGGCGATGTGGTGCTGCGTGGGAACAGGAATGGAGAACCATGGAAAATATGGCCAGTTCATCTATACCCATACCGACGACGCGCTTTATGTGAACCTTTTCGTCGCATCTGAACTCGACTGGAAGGATCGCGGCCTGGTGGTACGTCAGGAGACGGCCTTCCCGTACGGCGAGACTTCTACCATCACGATCGAGAAGGGAAAGGGTCAGTTCGCACTCAAGGTCCGCAGACCTTCATGGGTGGCTGACGGCCAGTTCCAGGTCATGGTCAACGGCAAGGCGGTCAATGCCGCTGCCGGTGCTGACGGTTATGTCGCTGTCAACAGGAAGTGGAAGAAGGGTGATGTGGTAGAGGTCTCATACCCTATGCACACAAGCATCGTTCCGCTTCAGAACGAGGAACAGTATGTCGCATTCATGCACGGACCTATTGTCCTGGGTATGAAGACCGGAACCGAGGACCTTCGCGGAATCATCGCGGACGACAGCCGTTTCGGCCAGTATGCCGGCGGAGAATATCTCCCTGTGGACAAGGCGCCTATGCTTCTTTACGGCGATGCAGCGCTCGAGGACTGCCTTGAACCGGTTCCCGGCAAGCCTATGCATTTCAGGTTCAAGGGCATCGAGATCCTCAATCCTATCGAGGGCGAGCTCCAGCCTTTCTATACCATCCATGATGCACGTTACATGATGTACTGGCTTGCCCTGTCTAAGGACGGCTATCAGGAGCATCTTGCACAGCTCGCTGCAGAGGAGGCTGAGAGACTGAAGCTGGAAGGCCGTACGGTAGATAAGGTACAGCCTGCGGAGCAGCAGCCTGAGACCGACCATAAGATGCTTTTCGAGAGGTCGACTACAGGAAATACCAACAATGTATTCTTCCGTGAGGCCCAGAACGGAGGCTGGTTCAGCTACGAGTTCGAGACCCGGGGCAAGACCGACCTTGCGCTTTATGTGAAGTACTGGGGTGTGGATGACTGGGGAACCCGCAGGTTCGAGATCCTTGTGGACGATGAGAAGCTTATCGAGCTGAACAACTCCCGCAGATGGCTTTCATCCGTGTTCAAGACAGAGGAATACAAGATCCCTGCTTCCATGCTTGAAGGCAAGCAGGTCATCCGAGTACGCTTCCAGAGCCAGCGCGGCACTCAGGTCGGAGGAGTCTACGACCTTCGACTTGTAGAAGCGGAGTAGGGCTCTGCACGCTACTTTATAGCGGCGATCAGCTGGTCGCAGATGCTCTGCATACCCTTGATCGAAGGGTGGCCGTTCTGCTTCTCGATGTCATAAAGCTCGATAAGCTGCACTCCGTAATGCTTGCACACCTCGCGGCTTGATTCGTTGATCTCCTCCCTGAGCTCAGAGTTGAGGATGGAATATATCTCTGCGTCCGGATATTTCTTCTGGAGCATGTCGATAAGGCATGCATAAGCCGGTCTGAAGTTCTTCAGGTCCTCAGCTGTCCAGTCAGCATACTTGTATTCTCCTACAGGCGAACCGGCCCATGCATCGTTAGTACCTCCGAAGATGAAGATGATGTCAGGGTTGCCGAGCATGTCTACGCGTGAAGTGAATGATGAACGTGAAGAATCCCATCCGCCGTAACCTGTGTTGCAGATTGTCGTGCCGCCCCATGAGTTGTTCTCCTCGAGCTCATAGCCCTTGGCCTTGATGTAGAGGTCCCACCATGTCTGCTCTACCTGGACCACATCATTCCTGTCGTTAGGATAGAACGGAGCATAGCCTTCCGGATTCATGCCCTGGAAAGTAGAGTAGGAGTCTCCGAGGATGGAAACCTTCTTAGGAGTGTCATTCTTCGCGTTGCCCTGCTGGTTGCAGCTGCATCCGCATACCAGCGCTGCAGCCACGGCTGCCGCCAGCACAATTGCAAATACCTTTTTCATATCATTATGGGTTTTCAGTTTATTTATGGACTTGGTTTTCTGGTTTCAGTGTTAGCGACCGAAAGTTACAGATTATTTCTTTTTAAAGCAACTATGACTATCTTCGCGTCATGGAAGAAAAGACTTTAAGCTGCGTAGGCCACGACAGTCTCTTCTACCGCTACTCCGACGCGTACGTGACCACCCTCGTCACCAAGGACCGTGTGACCGGCAACAACCCTGCCGCCGCCCTCTACACCTCCGGCTCCGACCGGGCATCCCTCGCACATAGTGTCATCATGTAATTGTCATTCCGAGCGAAGTCGAGGAATCTAAATACCACAAAAACAATGATACCAACCGTAAGACCATCTCGTTGTTGGAGTAGATTTTGAGTGTGTGATGTGAATGTAATGGTTTGATAAATAATTTATTGGGTGGGAAAATAAGTTAAAATGTTGTACCAAAGTTTACAAATTTTAGCAACTTTGGTACAACATTTTGTTGATTTTGTTATATTTGCAAAAATGCTGAATACTATGGATAAGATTATTGGAAGAGAGTCTGAACTTGGATTGTTGGATAAGTATAATAAAAGTGGTAAGAGCGAGTTTGTCGCTTTGTATGGACGACGTCGAGTCGGAAAGACGTCGTTGGTAAGGTATTACTTTAAAGATAAGTTTGACTTCTATGTTACTGGTGTGCTAGACGGAACCAAAGCGGATCAAG
>SUYO01000008.1 GCA_015060385.1 Bacteroidales bacterium | reverse complement strand
AGAGTGCATATTTCCTCTTTGACGAGGGAGCAAAACTCACCATAGCCAATACTGATGCAAAAGGTAAGCATACAGGCTATTCGACCCTTGAGGTGAAGGAGGTTGTAGGAAGCCGTTCCAACTGTACAGTGAAGTATGAGAGCATGGTGTATGACAAGAAGATGAATCCGATGCTGGCCTCTCCTGTCATTCAGGAATTCACGGTCAGGAACGATGTCGTGACCTTCGATCCTCAATCGATGGCCGGACAGTTGATGGCCGGTATGCAGGTAAGTGTTGAAGGCACTCCGTTCAGCCTCCCTTCAAGCGCCAAGGTCGGAGACACTTTTCCGGATTATAACATAGTGATGAACATAGCTGGAATGAAGACTACGTCATCTGTGACGGGTCAGCAGGTTGTAGCTGTCGAGACTTTGGATGTGGACGGCAGATCCATCGAATGTGTAGTAGTGGAACAGACCACCTCGACCAAGGTTCTTGGAATGAACCAGTCCGGCAGACAGAAGACATGGTACGGCAAGGGATACGGTTCCGTGAAGATGGAGACATACAACGCCAAAGGCAAACTCGTTTCCGGAAACATCCTTGTCGGAATAAAAGGCATGTAAAGTATAACCATTGAATTGACAGTTGCAGGATTTCTTTTTGCGAGGGTATCAAGTGCATTTTCAAGGGGAAACTGCGCTTGATACCCTGAATTTTCGGGGTACCGATAGCATTTTTATACCAAAAGTGCACTTGATACCTTACATATCGCTATCTTTGGCGAAACAAATGATATATGAAATCGAGAATTCTTATGACCCTTGTTGCGGTCTTCTTCGCAACTGCCTGTCAGAATGTTGATTATGAAAGCTATACCGATACCATCCGGGTCAACGGCGTGGACCTTTTCTATGCGGCTGAAGGTGCCGGAAAGCCGGTGATCCTTCTTCACGGCAACGGCGGCAGCCATAATGACCTCGAAACCACCCACCGCGAACTCGCACAGGCCGGATACATGGTCTATGCCCTCGACTCCCGCGGTCAGGGAGCGAACCCGCGTCTGGATGAATACCACTATAAGGACATGGCGACCGACGTATATGAATTCATAAAGGCCAAAGGCCTTGAGAAGCCGGCCGTGTTCGGATTCAGCGACGGCGGAAACATCGCCCTTCAGCTCGAGGTCATGTATCCGGGAACCCTCGGTGCCATAGCTACCGGAGGAGCGAACATCTTCGTGGAAGGTTCGCTCATCCCTTCCTTTGCCGAAGGCTTCCTTGCCCAGCCGACCGATGAACCTCTGGTGATCATGATGCAGAACGAGCCGACGATGACGGTAGATGACATGAGGACCATCGCATGTCCCGCCCTCATTATGTCGGGTGAACATGACCTTATCCTTGCGGACCATACCCGCCTTATCGGAGACAATATCCCTGCAGGCGAGGCGGTCGTGATACCGGGCGAGGACCACGGTTCCTATATCTGCAACAGTCCTAAGCTCGCTCCTCTTCTTCTGGATTTCTTTGCGAGGATAGGATATTGAGATGGCAAGGACCGAAGGAAAGATATATGTTGACCCTGAGATAGGGGAGGTGAGGCTCCGCAAGAGCCTCAGGAGCAGGAGTATAGGCATCCGTGTGCATCCTGTCAAGGGAGTCAGCGTGTCCGTTCCCTACATTGTGCCCTATTCGGTGGCATTGGCCTTCTTTCAGTCCCGTCGCGGTTGGGTTCTCGAGACCATGGCCAGACAGAAGGAAAGGTTCAGGGATGTGGACATTCCTTCTGCCGACGAGATAGAAACCATGCGTAAGCGTGCACGCAAGGAATTGCCTCCGCGTCTGGCGGAACTCGCCGCCCGCTACAGCTTCTCATATAACCGCGTCGCCATAAAGCACAATGCCTCGAACTGGGGCAGCTGCTCGACAAAGGGGAACATCAACCTGAACCTCAATATAGTACGCCTTCCCAAGGTCCTGCAGGACTATGTGCTTCTTCATGAACTCTGCCACCTTCGCCACCCTGACCACGGCCATGCCTTCCACCTTCTTCTGGAGCATGTGCTGACAGACAATATCCTCAAGCTCATGGACTCCTCGGATTCAGATCCCGAAACCGCTGCCCTTGCCGGCGGACTTGCACGGAAGGCAGCGGCAAGCAAGGCGAAATACCCCCTTGACTACGTCCTTACCCGCGCCATCAGACAATATCGTGTCGTGTAATCAGATGCTGCGGTTCTTCCAGCGGCCTGAGCGCATGTAGAGCCAGCTGCAGAGCAGGAGCATGCCGGCGTACACATGTTCGGCTGTCCAGCAGACTGCAACGTCCAGCTTAAGCATGCTTATTATTACCGTACAGTAGATCATGTAAACGGCCAGAGCCACCATTTCCAGCTTGAAGGCCGTCTTGGTGCTTCCAGTACCTGAGACGGCAAGGAAGAACACCTGACCTCCGGCGTTCAGGAAATAGGAACTGCACATCACGATCATTGCAGGAACCGAGGCATGTATCAGGTCAGGTATGTCGGTGTAGATCCTTATGATGTATTCAGGGAACAGGCAGAAGATGATGATCAGGACACTGACAGAGCCGTACGACAGCTTCAGTATGCGCTTTACAAGAGACATTACCTTTTCCTGATGTCCTTCTCCTATTATGTTGCTGACCAGGGTGCTGCATGTTGCGGAGAATGCCTGGAGGACCACCCATATGAGGCCGGAGACGCTGCGGGTTATGTTGGAGATGGCAAGCGCCCTTTCGCCGAGGTGCTCGATGTACAGGAAGAAGATGAACCATGTGGAGATGGAGACCGTATTCTGGATCATGGTCCATGAACATACCGGCATCATTCCCTTGAGTTCGGCAGGGTCGAAGCGCGCAGCTTGGTCAAGTCCGTATTTCTTCCGGTCACAGCTGACGCGGGTGTAGATTACAAAGAATATCAGGGAAACGAGTTCGGCGAGGCTGGAACCTATCGCGGCTCCTGTGATGCCGAGTGCGGGACAGCCGAATTTTCCGAAGATGAGTATCCAGTTGAACACTATGTTGGAAAGTACCATGACTATCGAGTTGAGAGTCAGGGTCTTGGTCTGTGTCGTTCCTACATAGAACGCCCTGAACATTGCGGTGATGAAGGCGAAGACCATACCCGGAAGCCTCCATCTGACGTAGCTGAGTGCAGCCTCATATATTGCCTGGGACGAGACCATCAGCTTCATCAGATATGGTGAGAAGAGTTCGGAAAGGAGAATGATGACTCCCGCCAGTCCCAGCACGAAGTATAGTCCGTTCCAGAATATGTTGCCAGTTGCCTTGTAGTTGCCTTCTCCGTTCCTTCTTCCTATTATTATCTGGGCTCCGAGGCTGAATCCGAAACCGATCATGAACAGTACCATGTAGTACACGATGGCTATGGCCGATGCGCCGAGATCGATCTCGCTGACCCTGCCAAGAAAGGCAGTATCCGTCAGACCGATCATCTGCTCCATCACCAGACTGATCAGAATCGGGTATGCCACCCTCCAGATGTTTCTGTATGAATATGTTTTACTCATGTTATGCTAACTGATTAATAATCAAGGATTTCCCTGATTAGCCTGCCGCCCCGGGGCGGCAGGCTAATGCTGCAATGCGTTGGAAATCACGTGATTAACCGATAGGGCGTCTTCGACGCGGAAGATGCCGCTGCGGCTGCGTTGCAAGCTGTCGAGGTGGGCGCCGCTTCCGAGGGCTTCTCCGAGGTCGCGTGCGAATGCGCGGACATAGGTTCCCTTGCTGCATGCCATCCTCACCACCGCACGAGGCAGACCCAATGCGGAGTTGTCTGTCACATTTATCCTGCCGGAGGCCTTTGTGGCTTCGATGTCCTCAGAAAGTGAATCAGAAGATGCGAAGCCAAAGTCCAGCAGTTCCAGTTCGGAGATATTGATTCGTGACACACGGATCAGCTCCTGAGCGGCTTCATCCATGCTTTTGCCTTCACGGTGCAGCTTGCGGGCAAGTTCGTAGGCCCTCACTCCGTCAACCGATTTGGCCGAGAAGAGGGGAGCGATCTGGTCCTGCTCTCCGACAAAGGCCGGAAGAGCATCGCGTACCGCGTCTGCGGTTATATGTTCATGCGGAAAGAACCTGTCGATCTCCTTCTCAAGATCGTATGAAGGAGTGGTCGCACCGAAGGTGATGCCTGCCACATATTCCTTGTCATGTGACTGGAGGGTCTCGGCGAGCTTTGTAGCCTTGCCTATGCAGACAAGCAGGACTCCTGTTGCAAGAGGGTCCAGCGTACCTGCATGTCCGACCTTGAGGTTCTTCTTTCCGAAATGACGGATAGCGGCGAACTTGATCTTTCTGATCACGTCCGCCGATGTCCATCTGTATGGCTTGTCAATGGGGATTATTATCCCTTCCGGATAATCTTCAATGTTTCTTGAAAGAGGTGAAGAATCCGGTCTGAGTATCAATGCTTCCAAATCCTGTTATTTACAAGGCATCTTGTCGATGCGTGTCTGGTGTCGTCCTCCTTCGAAGGTCTCGCCGAGCCATGCATCTGTAATCTCGACTACCGTTTCGTATGAAATGAATCTCGCTGGCATGACAAGCACGTTTGCGTTGTTGTGCTGCTTGATGAGGCGGCCGATCTCAGGGGTCCAGCAGAGTCCTGCACGGATGCCCTGGTGCTTGTTGAGGGTGATGCCGATGCCGTTTCCTGTTCCGCAGAATGCGATTCCGAGGTCCACCTGGCCGCTTTCCACAGCCTCTGCAAGAGGATGAGCCACATCAGGATAGTCCATGCTTGCTGTCGTGTCGGTGCCGAAGTTCACCATTTCATATCCTTTGCCTGAAAGGTATTCCACCAGCTGGTTCTTATAGTCCACGCCAGCGTGGTCGTTGCATATTCCGATCTTCATATTTTCGATTTGGTTTTATATATTCGATAGTTGATAACTTATCTCTTTGTTCCTCGACGTACATAAATATGAAAATATCCATATACGTTACCCTTCCCCTAAATCCCCTTCCTCGGGAAGGGGACTTACTTTCGCTTCGCTCAGAATCAGAGTGTGTTTTTTATGTATTCGATTCTACGTGCGAATTCCTCCTTGCCGATGAGGGTGACGATGTCGGCGATGCCAAGTCCGCTTGAAGCTCCCACGAGAGCAAGACGCAGACAGTTCATCACCTTGCCCATAGGCCACTCGTTGCTGCGGATGTATTCCTCGAGAGGTCCTTCAAGGTTTTCCTTTGTGAACTCTCCCTCGAAACCGAGGATGAAGTCAGCAACCTTCAGCGCCAGGGTGTAGTTCTCCTCCTTCCAGAACTTCGCAGCATCCTTCTCTACGAAAGTAGAAGGTGCAACGAAAAGGTATGAGGCGATGTCCCAGAAATCAGCCACGAACGTTGCCCTCTCCTGGATCAGTGCTACCACCCTTTCGACATATTCGCGTGAAAATCCTGTGATGCCCTTGCTTTCAAGTACAGGCATGTAGAGGTCTGTAAGTTCGGACACACTCTTCTTCCTGAGGTATTCCTTGTTGAACCACTTTGCCTTGTCTGCATTGAACCTTGCACCTGACTTCACTACTCTCTCAAGAGAGAATGCCTCCACGAGTTCTTCAAGAGTGAAGAGCTCCTGGTCGTTGCCCGGGTTCCATCCGAGCATTGCGAGAAGGTTCACGAAAGCCTCAGGGAAATATCCGTCCTCGCGGTATCCTCGTGATACCTCTCCTTCAGCATTCACCCACTGGAGCGGGAATACTGGGAAGCCGAGACGGTCTCCGTCCCTCTTGCTGAGCTTGCCCTTTCCGTCCGGCTTCAGTAGAAGCGACAGGTGGGCGAAGCGAGGCTGGGTATCAGTCCATCCGAATGCCTCATAAAGAAGATAATGAAGAGGGAGGGAAGGAAGCCACTCCTCTCCACGGATGACCTCTGTGATTTCCATGAGGTGGTCGTCCACGATGTTTGCAAGGTGGTAGGTAGGGAGCTCGTCCGCCCTTTTCCAGAGCACCTTGTCATCGAGAGTGTCTGTGTTCACCTCCACATGTCCGCGGATAAGGTCATCCATCTTCACGACCCTGTTTTCCGGCATCTTGAAGCGGATGGTCCAGTCGGTACGGGTTTCGAGAAGGTCCTTCCACTCAGCTTCAGGAAGGGAGAGGGAATTACGCAGTCCCATGCGGGTGCTCAGGCCATAGATGAATGTCTGGCCCTGCGCCTCCATCTCAGCGCGCTTTGCACCAAGTTCCTCTGCTGTGTCGAAGGCATAGTATGCGTATCCGTCAGCCACGAGCTGCTCGGCATACTGGCGGTATATAGGTTTTCTCTGGCTCTGTCTGTAAGGTGCATGAGGATGACGCTCGGAAGCGGTCTCGACCACGTTTCCAGCCGCATCTACACCTTCGTCTGGTACTATTCCGCACCAGTTCAGTGCCTCTATGATGTATTTTTCAGCTCCAGGAACAAACCTCTGTGAGTCTGTATCTTCGATCCTTATGATGAAGTCTCCTCCACGCTTCTTTGCGAAAAGGTAGTTGTAGAGTGCAGTTCTCACGCCTCCCATATGGAGAGGACCAGTAGGAGATGGTGCAAACCTTACACGTGTTTTTCTTGCCATGTCAAATATCTTCTTTAAATCCGGCGCAAAAATAGTAAAAATTATAATTCCTCCCTATTCTGTCCGGGAAGTGCTTTCCTTCTGAGGGCTGAGATGTTTTCCAGCTCGCCCCTGTTCTGGGTTTCGGTCACCAGAAGAGCAGGTCTTGTATTGTCGTCAAAGACAATCTTCTTCCTGACCTGGGCACTGTTGTAGCCTATCTTGTGTACCTTGACCTGGGGCAGCTCGATGCCCTGCTCGGATATGGTCCTATGCTTGTCATATCTGAAGTCGCTGTCAATCATGATGATGTTTCCGATTTCTGTCTGCGGCAGGGCCATGGTCATGTTGATGCCGGTAACTATAACGGTGATGTTCACCCTGTCTCCGAAGTCCTCGCTGTCGTCAAACACAAGGCCGCTCTTGAAATTGTCGGCATTTCCCGTGTATTTCTTGATCATTGCGCTGATCTCGCCATACTGGCTCATGGTAAGACCTTCCTTGTTGTCACCTGTGGTCACATTGATGAGTACCTTCTGCGCAGTGTTGAGGTCGAAGTCGTTGAGCAGCGGCGACTCGAGGGCGCTCTTGACCGCATCTTCGATCCTGTTCTTTCCGGTACCGGTACCGCAGCCCATGAGGGCATAGCGGCTTCCGCTCCTGTTGTCGTTCTTCATCATCGTGCTGACATCCTTGAAGTCAACGTTTATGTGACCCCTCTTCTTGATGATTTCTGTGATGCCCCTCACTGCTGTCGCCAGCACCTCGTCAGCCTTAGGGAAGGCCTCCTGCACAAGAAGGTCTCCGTAGACGTCGAAGAGCTTTTCATTGTCAATGATCAGCAGACTGTCCACGTTGTTTTCCAGCTCGGTTATTCCGTCGATGGCCTTGGACATGGTCTCGTTTCCCTGATTCCTGAATGGAATGGTCACGACTCCCACTGTAAGGATGCCCTTCTTTCTGGCCATGGAAGCTATCACAGGCGCTGCTCCGGTACCTGTACCGCCACCCATGCCGGCGGTTATGAAAAGCATCCTGGTGTTGTCGTCAAGTATCTTTTCGATTTCCTCCTGTGAGTTGAGTGCGGCATTTCGACCTTCCGTAGGGTTTGTTCCCGCTCCGAGTCCGTCATCTCCGAGCTGGATCTTCACTGGTACGTCGCATTTGTCGAGGGCCTGACGGTCGGTGTTGCATACGATGAAGGTACAACCTTCTATCTTCTGTCTGTACATGTAGTTCACGGCGTTGCATCCGCCTCCGCCGACTCCTATGACCTTTATGATGGATTCTTCAGGAATCCATGTGTCCGGTACTATTTCAATGTTTTCGAAACTCATGTCTATGCCTCCTCGTTTTCAATTTCCTGGTTAACAGATTCGTAGAGATCTCCCCAGAATCTTCCTATCTTGTCTGTCCATTTCACCTTGCCCGTCTTAGGCGGATCTTCCTTTCTGACGTTCTTCGGTGTCACGGTTTCTTCCGGTTTCACAGTCTCTACGGTATCAAATTCCAGAAGCGTCTCCTTGTGTTCAGGCTCGGAAGTCTGCTCAGGTTCAGTGAACATGACACCTGGTACATAGCTTTCCTTAGGGAATGCGCAGTTCAGCGTGCTGTCATCCTGAGCCGCCATTATGAGACCCAGGGAAGTGGATGCGGAGGTGTCGGTTATTCCCTCGCATCCGTCATATGAGAACAGATGTCTCGGATATCCTGTCCTTACTCTGTAGCCGGAAAGATCATATATGAAGTTTCCAAGATTTGCGGTCTGGGCACATCCGCCGGTCACTACGATTCCGCTCATGAGCCTGTCCGCGAATCCGCTCTGCTGGATTTCATAAAGTATGGCCATCATGATTTCTTCGACACGGGCCGTGATTATCTCTGACAGGTACTTTACAGGAAGCTTCTTGTCAGCCTCCCCGTTGCAGCTTCTTATGTGGATTATCTTCTCGCTGAGGTTCTGGAGCTTTTCAGGCATACATGCTCCGAATGCCAGCTTTATGTTTTCCGCGAGCTCCTTGTCGATGCTTCCCTCCGATTCTATCTGGATGTCACCGGTTATGTTCCTGCCTCCGAAAGGAATGGATGCATAATGCCTCATTATGTTTCCATGGTAGATGGAAACCGACACGCAGCCACCTCCGAAGTCTACCATGGCGACTCCGTTTTCCATCTCGGATTCCATGAGGACTGCCTTTGCAGTGGTGTCGGCAGTAAAGTATTTGCGTGCCGCCACTATGCCTGCCTTCTTCAGCACGGTGTCGATCTTGGACAGTGAACTCTTCTTTCCTATGAATATCTTGAAGTTGCCTTCAAGCACATCACTGGTCATGCCTATGATGTCGCTTTCTATGATCTGGAAATTTTCCCCGTCCGAAAATGACTGGGCTACAGCTCCGTAGATGGCCTCTACTTCGGGGTTGTCAAGCGGATACATGTCCTGTGCAGACCTCTTCAGCTCCGCGATGTCCTCGGCAGTGATGTCCGTGTCATATCCTCTTCCGTCGACCTTGCCTGTGCTGCTCTGCTGTATCACAGGATATTTCGGCATTCCGACAACAGCCTGGGTGATCTTGATCCCCAGGGCGTTTTCGGCCTCGATGATCGCTTCCGAAAGCGGACCGCTCGCCTGAGTGGCATTGAATACGCTGCTGTTCTTGATACCTTCCGACGGAGTCTCCTTGTAATATACGATCTGGGTGTTTTCACCCTCCACCTTGGCCACGGTGAGGGCGATCTTGGATGTTCCCAGATCTATTGCTGTGATGTATCTGTCCTGTATCTCCATATATGTTGCTGTTTTATTTTTCTCTGCACACTATCTGACCGTCATATCTGAGGTCTACGGTCCTGTAATGATCCCTGCCCTTTGCCGGAACGATGTGTGTATAGTACTTCTCCATCTTCGTGAACTTGTTCCCGATATCAACCGGCTGACCGAAGATGAACTTTTCGTTTCCTTCCCGAGGGATGAGTATGACATTCCTGTCCCCATCTATATGTATCTGTACTATCTTGTCTTTCCAGGTGCGGCTCTTTTCCATGAAATTCACGATGTCCATCATCCTGTGGAACCATTCCCTTTCGCTCGGATCCTCTATCGCTCCCTTGTATCCGCTGTTTGCAGCCAGCGGGATGTTACCGTCGATCACCTGTACATGCGATGCGTAAGTCCTCTGAAGCGGAAATATGTATCCATCAGCATCGGCATAGAATCCACCGCTGCTTTTCTGGAACCTGACCACCGGTTTTCTCTGTGTTACTTCCACATGCAGCATGCCGTCTACGGTAACGAAAGCCTGGCTCTTCAGCACTGCACTTCTGCCGTCGACGATGTCTTCCACCCTTACAAGGTCGATGCTGTCTATCGCCTGGCCTAAATATCTGCCGTACTCCCTGTCGATATATCCCTTTACATCCTTTGACGACACGAAACTGTTCTGCATGCTGTCAAGGACCACCACCTCCAGTCCGGTGCACCTGATGTTCTTCCTGGCAGAGGCTCCGGCTGTGAATGATGTGACGATGCAGGCCGCGAGCGCAAAGCCGCAGATACCTGTAAGGATATATTTAACGGATCTTTTCATCCAGCAGTGTACGTATAGGTTCAACAAATCTGTCTATGTCTCCGGCTCCTACGGTTACGAAGACTTCCTTCTCTCCTATCTGAAGCCCCTTCATGTAATCCATCAGCTCCTCCTTCTTCAGAAGTATCTTCTCAGGAGCGGTCACATCCTTGAAGATGATCTCCGACGTCACTCCCGGAATCGGTTCCTCGCGTGCCGGGTAGATGTCAAGAAGTATGAGCCTGTCCACGCAGCTGAGCGACTGGGCGAATCCTTCAGCGAAGTCGCGTGTCCTTGTGTAGAGATGCGGCTGGAAGATGGCTGTCAGCCTGTAGTCCGGAAAGTTTCCTCTGATCGATGTCAGAGAAGCGGATATCTCCCTCGGATGGTGGGCATAATCGTCTATGTATATGCATCTTTCAGATTTCAGCTGTATGTCGAACCTTCTCTTTACTCCGGAGAATGAAGACAGAGCCTCACGTATCTTTTCAGGGTCAAGGCCGTATGTCAGTCCTATCGCTGCGGCTCCCACTGCATTCTCGATGTTCACCCAGCCCGGTATTCCCACTACACAGTCCCTTATGACACCTCCCGGATGGTGGATGTCGAAGTGGGTGAAGCCCGTGCCGTCCCCGTCGGTCAGCACGGCATGGAAGTCGGCTGAAGGGTCGTCGTACGAATATGTCATGATCCTTGCCTTGGTGTCGGCAGGAGTGATGTCGAGCCCATGCTTTGCAATCACGGTGCCGCTCACCTGTGATGCGAAGGCCTTGAACGCTTCGCGGATATGGGCCTCGTCGCCGTAGATGTCGAGGTGGTCAGGGTCCATCGAAGTGATGACCGCGATCTCGGGGAAGAGCTGAAGGAACGAACGGTCGAATTCGTCGGCCTCCGCCACGACGACATCGTTCTCATGGATGAGAAGGTTGGTGCCGTAGTTCTTCGAAATACCTCCGAGAAAGGCAGAACATCCTTCGCCTGTCGAAGTGAAGATGTGGCTTACAAGCGTGCTGGTGGTCGTCTTTCCATGTGTTCCGGCAACCGCCATGCATCTCTGTCCGGCCGAAATCTCGCCGAGCATCCTGGATCTCTTGATGACGCGGTAGCCCTTTTCCTGCACATATACAAGTTCTCCCATGTCCTTCGGAACGGCGGGCGTATATACCACGAGGGTCGACTCCACGTCCTTCGGAACGAAGTCGGTGTTGTCTTCATAATGGACCTCGATTCCCTCCGACTCAAGGGCATGCGTAAGCGGAGACGGGGTCTTGTCATATCCGCTGACCCTGTATCCCTTTGCATTGTAGTATCTGGCTATGGCACTCATTCCGATGCCGCCGATTCCTATGAAATAGATGTTCTTCATATTATTCTGTATACTTCCGATGCTATTGTCATCGCTGCCTCACGGAGAGCCAGCTTTGAAATGTTCTCTTCCATAAGAGCGATCCTTTCCCTGTCTTCTATCAGTCCGCATGCAGTCTTCATCAGTTTTTCTCCTGCCTCGCTGTCCTTTATCATGATGGCGGCATCCTTCCTGACGAGGGCCATGGCATTGTGGGTCTGGTGGTCTTCGGCCACATTCGGTGACGGTACGAAGATCACGGCCTTATGTGCGGCGCAGAGCTCGGATACCGAGCTTGCTCCGGAGCGGGATATTACGATGTCTGCCGCAGCATATGCAAGGTCCATCCTCATGATGAAGTCTGAATATTGGATGGCGTCGACCGGTTTTCCTGCAGCTTTGGCCTCCTCCATGAAGTTATCTATGGACTTCTTATAGTATTTTCCGCACTGCCAGATCACCTCGATGTCCTTTCCTCCCGGGCAGCCCTCGCTGATCCATTTCTTCATGGCATTGTTCAGCGTACCGCTCCCAAGGCTTCCTCCTACTATGAAGATATGCTTCTTCTCAGGATCAAGCCCGTAGAACCTGAATGCTTCTTCCTTCATTTCGGGAGTTGCAGGCACGATGTCCTTTCTGATAGGATTGCCTGAGAGGACGATCCTGTCCGCAGGGAAGAATCTTTCCATGCCCTCATATGCCACGCAGATGCTCAGAGCCTTCTTTCCGACAATCTTGTTCGTCAGTCCCGCATATCCGTTCTGTTCCTGGATGAGCGTAGGAACTCCCATGCGTCCTGCAGCCCAAAGAAGGGGAGCGCTTGCATAACCGCCGACTCCGATGGCGATGTCGGGCTTGAATTCCCTGATCAGTTTCTTTGCCATCCTCACGCTCCTGATGACCTTCAGCGGAAGTACGAGGTTCGAGAGGGTCAGCTTGCGCTGTAGTCCCGAAACCGGAAGTCCCTTTATCTCGTATCCGGCTGCCGGCACCTTCTCCATCTCCATCCTTCCGTCGGCTCCTACGAAGAGGATCTCTGTCTCCGGATTGAGTTCCTTAAGCTTATCAGCGATGGAAAGGGCAGGGAAGATATGTCCTCCCGTACCCCCTCCGCTTATGATTGCCCTTATCTTTCTGTATTTCATATCTACAAATCTCTGTCAATCTGTTCGAGTATGTCCATGCTTGTCTGGATGTCGTCCCGGCTGCTGTCATATATAGGTTTGGCAGCTTCCTCCTCTTCCCGTATCCTCTTTCGTGCCATGCGGCTGATCGCCAGTATCACTCCGAAGGCTATGCAGAACACCAGGAATGCGAAGCTTCCGTGGCTGATCAGAGGCAGGGTCTGTCCCGTCATCGGACCGATGTCCACATTGACGAACATATGCATGAATGCCTGACCGGTTATAAGCACGCTCAGACCGCCGACAGCGATCTTCGCGTATTCGTTGCTGCACAGTCTCGCTATCGTCGAACCTCTAGCCAGAAGGCTCACATAAAGGAATATCACTATCATGCCTCCGATAAGTCCGTATTCTTCTATAAGGAAACTGAACATATAGTCTCCGTAAATGTTCGAGACCACATATTTCTGGGTGCTGTTGCCGCTGCTTTTTCCAAGAATCTTTCCTTCATGCACCGCTATCTTGGCGCTGTATGGCTGCTTGATTTCGTCAAGTATCCTGTAGAACTCCCGGGACCGCGGCTGTACCTCCTTCAGTCTTTCAGCATCGTAGTCAGCCCCAATCCTGTTTGTCATCGTGTCGAATCTTTCGAATTTCTTCAGGACCTTTCCGTCTGTGGCCTTGTAGATGCCTACCGCTCCTATAAGCAGACAGAGGCAAATCGCTCCCAATGCGGCTATCTCCTTGAACGGTATGCCTCCGATAAGGAGGGTCGCGATAAGGATCGCTCCGATGAATACAGCACTCGAACCGCTTCCCAGAAGTGTCAGTCCGCATACGATGCCGATAGGGGCGTACATGTATATGATGCGTTTCTTAAGGTCAGTGCTTCCGTATTTAAGACGGCCTTCCTTGAATGCATGTATGGCCCAGGCCAGGTAAAGTACCATCGCCACCTTTGCGACCTCGAAGACATGGAGCTGGAATCCGGCGACTCTCAGAGTTCTCCATGCTCCGTTAATCCTCTCTGCCTCGATGACTCCGGGAATCTTCACATGAGCGGCAAGCAGAACCAGCAATATGAAGGAAACGCCGAATCCGAACTGCGAGAGGATGCGGAATATTCCGATCTTCTTTACATTATATAGTCCGAATATAAGTCCGAGTCCCATGCCTACGACGACAAGATGCTCAGTAACGAAGTCCATCCTGTCCTTGCTTCCTTCCTTAAGCAGGGAGGTCGAAGAGAATATGGCAAGAATGGAGATCATGATCAGCAGAAATACGATTATCCATACGACCTTGTCTCCTTCGATATTGTCTATGAAACCCCAGAACCCCTTCCTTTGGGTCCCGGTCTTTTTCTTGCCTGCAGTTCCCATGTCCTAAAGATTTCTTACGGCTTCCTTGAACTGTCTTCCCCTGTCCTCGTAGTTCTTGAAAAGGTCGAAGCTTGCGCAGCAAGGGGACAGCAGCACTACATCACCGGGAACGGCAATGCCATGAGCCAGACCGACCGCATCCTTTGCGGATGTCACGTCATGGATTTCCGGTACCACTCCTTCGAATGACTCGTGGAACTTCCTGTTGTCAAGACCCATGCATATCATTGCTTTCACCTTTTCCTTCGCCAGAGGTATGAGGCTTGCGTAATCGTTGCCCTTGTCTGTGCCTCCTACGATCCATACGACCGGCCTTTTCTGACATTCGAGGGCGTACCATGCGGCATCGACGTTGGTCGCTTTCGAGTCGTTTATATAAAGCACATCCTTGATGCTCAGCACATTCTCCAGTCTGTGTTCCACAGCCTGGAATGTAGCCAGTCCGTTGCGTATGGCTTCATTGTCGATGTCGATCACCTTTGCGGCAATGGCTGCCGCCATTGAATTGTATATGTTGTGTCTTCCGCCGAGAGCGAGCTCCTGGAGGTACATGTCGCACTCCTGCTCCTTGTAGCGGATGATCATCCTGTCTTCCTTGACGAAGGCTCCCTGCTCAACCTCTCCCTTTTGGGTGAAAGGAAGTTTCTTTGCCTTCAGCACGATCTGGTCGAGGTGTTTGATCGTTATGTCGTCGTCTGAACAGAAGATGAAGCAGTCGTCGCTGGACATGTTCCGTGTGATGCGGAACTTTGCCTTGACATAATTCTCCATGTCATGTCCGTACCTGTCAAGATGGTCAGGAGTGATATTGGTGATTATGGCTATGTCTGCCTTGAAGTCATAGACATTGTCCAGCTGGAAGCTGCTGAGTTCCAGTACATATATGTCATAGTTCTCGGTAGCCACCTGATATGCGTAGCTTTTTCCGATGTTTCCTCCGAGACCCACGTTCAGACCCGCCTGCTTGAGCAGGTGGTAGATGAGGGATGTTGTCGTGGTCTTTCCGTTGCTGCCGGTTATGCACACCTTCTTCGCAGAGTCGTAACGCCCTGCGAATTCGATTTCCGAAATCACCCCGATCCCCTTGTCTGCGATCTTCTGCACCATGGGGGCGGTCGAAGGTATGCCGGGGCTCTTTATGACCTCATCGGCATTCAGGATAAGATCCTCGGTATGCTTCCCCTGCTCGAACGGAATCTCCCATTTCTCAAGCATGGCGGCATAATCCTCGGAGATCCTGCCCATATCCGAGAGGAAAACGTCGTGACCTTTCACCTTTGCGAGGACTGCGGATCCGACTCCGCTCTCTCCTCCACCTAACACTACAATTCTTGACATATATATTCGGTGTCTATCTTATTTTCAACATTGCTACGGTTATGACTGCGAGGATGATACCCACAATCCAGAACCTGGATACTATCTTTGCTTCAGGTAGCACTCCCGAAGGCTTCTGAATCATCGAAGGGATGCCTTCCTTCTGATAATGGTGGTGGAGAGGGGCCATCCTGAAGATCCTTCTTCCCTCACCATATTTCTTCTTCGTATATTTGAAGTAGCTTCTCTGCATGATCACTGATACGCTTTCCGCGAAGAAGATTCCGCACAATACCGGTATCAGCAGCTCCTTTCGGATAAGTACTGCACTTACTCCGATTATACCTCCCAGCATCAGACTACCTGTATCTCCCATGAAAACCTGGGCAGGATAGGTGTTGTACCACAGGAAGCCGATCAGAGCGCCTACAAGTGCAGACATGAACACGGCAAGTTCGCCGCTTCCCGGAATATACATGATGTTGAGGTATTCCGCATTGACTATGTTGCCTCCAAGCCATGCGAAGACTCCCAGCACTATCCCGACTATGGCGGATGTTCCCGCCGCAAGACCGTCCATGCCGTCGGTAAGGTTGACTCCGTTCGAACATGCCGTGATGACGATGACGATCATAAGCACATATACGGCCCATTTGCAGTACCATCCCATCGCTCCGTCGAACGGAGAAAGCCACTTGTAGTCGAACTCATGGTTCTTCACGAAAGGTATGGTGGTCTTTGTGCTCTTGACCATATCCACCTTCTCCACAGTCGTCTCGACCTGAGTGTCGGTCTCCACCTGCTCCCTGACCACAATCTGGTCGCTGAAGCATACCGCAAGACCGATTGCAAGGGCCATCGCTCCCTGTCCGAGCAGCTTCTTCTTTTCGCTGAGGCCCTCCTTGTTCTTCCTGAATACCTTTATGTAGTCATCTGTGAATCCGAGGAAGAAGAACCACGCAGTGCTTATCAGCAGGAGGATGTTGTAGATGTTCGTAAGGTCACCGAAAAGCAGCACGGGAATGACAAGGGAGATGAAGATGATGATTCCTCCCATGGTAGGGGTTCCCTTCTTCTGCATCTGACCCTCCAGCCCGAGGTCGCGTATGGTCTCTCCGATCTGCTTCTTCTGCAGCCATCCTATGATCCTTCTTCCAGCGAAGATGGATATGAGAAGGGCTGTGGTGAATGAGGCGATCGCCCTGAATGACAGATAGCCGAAAAGACCCTGTCCGGGCAGATCTACCCCGATCTGTTTCAAGTATTCTACAAGATGGTATATCATTTTCTTACTCTTCCATTGTTGTGAAGATCTCCCTTACGATCTCCTTTTCGTCAAAATGTCTCTTTTCCGTTCCTATTATCTGATAGGTCTCATGCCCTTTTCCGGCGAGCAGTATGGTCGCTCCCTGTCCGGCTATCATCACTGCCGTGCGGATTGCCTCCTCCCTGTCTTCGATGAACAGAGACCTCGATCTTCCGTTCAGGTCCATTCCGGCCTTGATGTCCGCCATGATGTCGGATGTCTTCTCGGTACGGCTGTTGTCGGAAGTGACGACAATCCTGTCGGCAAGTTTCTGGGCTATTGCAGCCATTTCCGGGCGCTTTGTCCTGTCGCGGTCTCCTCCGCATCCGAAGAGGCAGATCAGTTCCCTGTCAGGTGCTATCTCCCTGAGCGTCTTGAGTACGTTTTCAAGAGCGTCAGGGGTGTGGGCGTAGTCTATGATGACAGAAATGTCTCTTGGACCTCGCAGGTTCTCAAGACGGCCGGGGGCCGGCTTCAATGTGCTCATGGCTACGAGTACCTCTTCCGGTCCGGCTCCAAGTACGACGGCTGTCGTATAGATAGCCAGAAGGTTGTAGGCATTGTGCAGGCCGATCAGGGCGCTCCATGCCTCGATCCCGTCGATCTTCAGAAGCATGCCTTCGAAACTCTGCTCCATCACCCTGCAGGTATGGTCCGCTATGCCCCGCACCGAATATGTCACGACCTCGGCCTTCGTGTTCTGCACCATCACCAGACCGTTGCGGTCATCGATGTTGATGATCGCATACGCGTCGGACGGCAAGGTGTCGAAGAACAGCTTCTTGCATCTGAGGTACTCGGCGAAGGTCTTGTGGTAGTCGAGATGGTCGTGGGTCAGGTTAGAGAATATTCCAGCCTTGAACTTCAGACCTGCTACCCTTTCCTGCTCCACTCCGATCGAGCTGACCTCCATGAAACAGTATCCGCACCCCGCATCCACCATTTCTGCAAGAAGAGAATTTATGGTCAGAGGGTCGGAGGTAGTGTTTACGGCTTCAGTTCCCTTGGTACCCACGTAATTCGCTATCGTCGACAGCAGTCCGCAGCTGTAGCCCATGGCTGTGAACATCCTGTGGAGGAGGGTCACAGTCGTGGTCTTTCCATTCGTACCCGTGATACCGACAAGAGTCAGCTTCTCGGACGGATTGTCGTAGAAGTTGGCCGCGATTATCGCAAGGGCATATCTTGACGACTCTGCCTTCACAAGCGTGATCTCCCTGTCCGGAACCTTGTCGAGCTGCTCTCTGAGGGAAACTTCATCCTCATAAACGATTACTGATGCCCCCTTCTCGACGGCAGTGGCGATGAACCCGTGTCCATCGGCTGCAAATCCCTTGACAGCGACGAACAAGGCTCCCGGAACCACCCTCCTGGAGTCATTGCATACGGCACTGACCTCTGCAAGATGATTTCCTGCAGCGACCGCACATCCGCTGTTCCTTATTATTCTGTCAAGTCTCATCTGAGTACAAGTTTAACCGTTTCACCTTTCCTGCTTTGGGTCCCGGCAGCAGGGGTCTGACTTACAACATGACCCATACCCTCATATTCGCACTTGTAACCGTTGTTTTCGATTGCATAAAGTGCGTCCTTCAGACCCATCCCCTTCACATCGGGCACCGGGATCGCGGTGCCGCTCATCGTCGCTATATATTCCGGCTTCATTGCCGGTATGTCTGCCTTCTTTGCATACTCTTCGCCCCATCGGCTGTCGAGTGACCATACCTGATCCACAAGTTCCCTGAACGTCATCGCGGGTATCACTCCTCCATACACGCTCCTTCTGGTCGGTTTGGTGTATACGGTGACTATCGCCGTATACTGAGGCTCTTCTGCGGGGAAGAATCCTACGAATGTAGCCTGATACTTCCTGCGTCCGTCTATATCCTTGTAAGGATCATGGCTTCCCTTTCTTTCAGAAACATCAAGCACCATCCTGGCTGTACCTGTCTTTCCTGCGACCGTGCATTTTGCATTCTTGAGCCTTGTGGCTCCTGTACCCTCCAGCGTAACCATGGTAAGCGCCTTCGTGAGCGAGTCTGCAGTGGCCTTCGAGAAGGCAGAGGCGTTCAGGATCTCAGGACCGAACTTCTTGACCACCTTTCCGTTCTCCTCGTGCGACTCGATCAGGTAAGGCTTCATCATCTTTCCGTTGTTCGCTATCGCATTGTAGAATGTCACGATGTTGAGCGGTGTCTCCATCACGGAGTATCCTATTGCGGTAGACGGAAGCGTCGAGCGGCTCCATCCGCTCGAACCCGGATCGGGCACTTTGGAACTTGTTCCTCCCTTCTCCTCCAGGTCGAAGTCATAGGCATCATTCAGCTTGTACTCATAAAGCTTGTCTATGAACTTTTCAGGCTTGTCACCGTAGCTGTCTAGCACCAGCCTTCTGAATACATAGTTGGACGAGATCTTGAATCCGTCCTGTACGCTTATGGAACTGGTGTTGTTCTTCCTCTCCCAGTCAGTGATGTAGCTGTCCGCAGCTATTTCCGGCATCTCGGTTATCCTTCCCTTGTTGGTGGGGATCTTGTCCTGAAGCGTTACCTTGCCGTCCTCAAGAAGTGTGGCCAAGGTCACAGCCTTGAATATCGAGCCCGGCTCACCGGGGCGGCCGATCGCCATGTTGAAGTACTCTCCAAGTTCTCCCTTGCTGTTCTTCTGCAGGTTCACCATGGCTCTTACGGCACCAGTCGTCACATCCAGCACTACAACACACCCTCCTTCGATCTCTTCATCGTCTGTGATGTGCCTTCTGAGAGCTCTGTCTGCAATGTCCTGTATGTCAATATCAAGCGTTGTCCTTATATTCTTTCCGTTCTCAACCTCTACTACAGTGCTGTCCGGGTCCGCTATGCTTCCCTTGTCGGTCCTCTTCATCCACTGGGAACCTTCCTTTCCGTGAAGAACATAGTCGTACTGACCTTCGATTCCCAGATAACGGCTTTCTTCAGGATTCTCCTTGTTTATCCTTACGTCTCCGATGACTCTGGCTGCAAGACTTCCATACGGATACTGTCTGGTCTCAACCTCGGTCTTGATCATTCCGCTCTTGAACTGTCCTTCATTGAAAAGGGGAAGGTCGCAGAGCTTCAGGTATGTAGAATGGTCTATGTTCCTTGTTATGGGAACGTTCCTCCTTCCTCTCATGCTGTCCGATTCACGGTTCTTCATGATCAGATTGTAGTAGTAGTCTGCGGTCTTTCCATCCTTTGCAAGCACCTTGGGAAGCTCGTTGCAAAGGAGTCTCGCCTTTGCTCTCCATTCCCTTTCGAGGGAATCCGTCTGTCTTGGTGTCTTGCCTGCACGGAACTCGTCCTTGAGAACTGCACAGTCCATGTTTATGTTGTACAAGGGCGTAGAGATGGCCAGCAGCTTTCCGTTCATGTCCATTATCGCACCCCTTTCCGGTCTGGTCTTGTTCTCATATCTCCTCGGCTGGAAGTATTCTACGGTCTGAGGATCGGGTTCCCAGAAATACTGGATGTCGATTATCCTGATTATCAGCACCAGAGACAGGACAAGGAAGGTAATGTACAAAGACCACAGGATCTTGCTGATCCTGTGTCTGTCTTCAGGTTTTTCCTTATTCCGCTTTGCCATTCCGTTCTAATCCAATACATCTGCCGGCTTTTCCGGCGATTTTACCTGCGACCCTGCCTCTTCCAGCATCTTTTCAACTGTCGCTATCCTGTCAAGTCCCACAAGCTCATATGTCTTCTGGGCGTTGTAGATCTTCAGTGTCCTGATTATCTCGTTGTTCTTCTCCACCTTGAGCATGGTCTGCTCAGCGTGGTAACTCATCCAGATGCTTATGCATCCGAGCGCGAAAAGGTAGAGTATGTAAGGCAGCAGCCTGTCTACCCTCAGTCTTGTAAGGAGGTCTCCTCGTCCCAATGATATGAAGAACTCCTTTATTGCATATGCTGTCTTATTCATCCTTTTCTGCAATTCTGAGCTTCGCGCTTCGAGCTCTGGTGTTTACCGCAATCTCGCTTTCCTGCGGCAGTATCGGTTTTCTGTTGACTGCCTTGAGAGGCGCCTTGGAGTTGCCGTAGAAATCCTTCTCCACCTTTCCTTCTATGTTTCCTGCCTTTATGAAGTTCTTCACCATCCTGTCCTCAAGTGAGTGATAGGTTATCACGACTAGCTTTCCTCCAGGCTTCAGGGACTTTGCCGCTCCGCTGAGGAACTTCTCCAGCGACTTCATCTCCTGATTGACCTCGATCCGGAGGGCCTGGTAGACCTTTGCGAGGAACTTGTGCTCGGCGAATTTCGGCAGGGCACTCTCTATGGCTTTCCCCAGGTCTGTGGTCGTCCTAATCTCGGAGGTCTCCCTGGCCTTGCAGATCAGTTGGGCTATCCTTCTGCTGCCATCGACCTCTCCGTAAAGCCTCAGTATCTTCTCCAGTTCCTCCTGTTCATATCCGTTCACGACATCAGCCGCTGTCGTTACCGCCTCCCGGTTCATCCTCATGTCCAGGGGAGCCTCATATCTGAAGGAGAATCCGCGTTCAGCTGTGTCGAACTGGTGCGAAGATACTCCCAGATCTGCGAGAACTCCGTCGATTCCTTCGGGATATCCCTGATGGATGATATGGTTGTGGATCCAACGGAAGTCGCTGCGTATCAGCGTCAGACGGTTGTCGTCAGGCTTGTTGGCTATGGCATCGCTGTCGCGGTCGAAGGAGATCACATGCCCCTCGGGGGACAGTCTCCTGAGTATTTCGCAGGTATGTCCTCCTCCGCCGAATGTGGCGTCTGCATATGTTCCTGATGATGGGCCGATCAAAGCGGAAACGCTTTCATCAAGCAATACTGGAATGTGGTATTCAGACATGTTCAGGCCTCCTTTCGTTTAGATCCGACCAGCTATCTTCTTACCCATCATCCGGAATTCCTCAGGGCTGAGGCTTCCGCCTTCCAGTTCTTCTTTTGCCCAGATTTCGACCTTGTAGTCAACGCCGAGGAAGATGACTTCCTTTTCTATTCCGGCCTTGTCAAGTATCTCCTTCGGGATCGTGATTCTTCCGAGCTTGGCATCCGGAACAACCGTCACGGTGTCGCTCATGTATGTTCTCCAATAACGCATATGGTCTTCATCAAAGGCCAGGTCGAGTTTCGCCCTTACGGCCTGAGACATGTTGGCCCACTCCTGCTTCGTGTACATTTCCAGACAGTTGGAGTACATGTCCTTCCTGATGACGAACTCCAACTGATCGGCAGGCACGACGCTCTTGATGCCAGAAGGAATCACGAGTCTTCCCTTGTCATCAACCTTTGCGCTATGTTTGCCGAAGAATCCAGTCATAGTCTATACGCCATTAGTGTCGCAAAATTAGAAATAATTTTCCACTTTATTCCACTTTTTTACAAAATTTTCCACATTTCTATCAACACCCTTGCCTGAAGCCCTTTCAGGCTATGTTTTTATTTGTATATTTGCCGGCATGAAAATCACCCGAACACTTCTTTTCAAGTCAGCGGCGCTTATGGCGTCAGCTGCCCTTATAGCTCTTTCTTCATGTAGTGGAGATGTATCTTCTTCATCATCAGATGATTGTGATGTGTGTGCCGAAGATGAGACTGCGGAACATCCTCTCGGTTTCTGCCCGGATTCCCTTTCTGTCAAGGAAGGCAAGGTAAGGAACGGACAGTTCTTCTCGACCCTTCTGGGTTCGCTCGGAATGTCCGCCCAGGAGGCCTACAATCTTACGGAGGCCTGTGATTCCGTGTTTGATGTCAGGACCCTCCGTGTCGGTCAGGCCTACAGGGCGTACTATGAAGATGAGGATCTCCTCTATCTGGTCTATGACCGCGATCGTGCCAGCAGCATAGTCTTCTCATGCCGTCCTCCTTATTCGGCGTGGGTGTACGAGAAACCAGTGACCATTCAGAAGAAGTATGCGGACGTGATGATAAGCACCTCTCTCTGGAACGATATGATTGCAGCCGATGTGTCTCCGCTGCTTATCGTGAATCTTTCAGACATATATGCATGGACGGTGGACTTCTTTGCCCTTCAGAAAGGTGACCGCTTCAGAGTTCTGTATGAAGAGAAGGTATGTGACGGCGAGGTTATAGCTGTGGATACCGTACGCTATGCCGTGTTCAGCCATGGGGGAGAGGATCTTCCGATGGTGATGTACAATCAGGGAGACGGAGGAAACGTATGGTGGAACGAAAAGGGAGAGAGCATGAGGAAGGCCTTCCTGAAGGCTCCTCTGAGTTATTCGCGTATCAGTTCAGGCTTTTCATATGCGCGCAGGCATCCTGTTACGCGTAAGGTTCAGCCACATACGGGAGTCGACTATGCGGCTCCTAAGGGAACCCCGGTGATGAGTATCGGTGACGGAGTCGTCACAAGCATGAAATATGAGGGAGCAGGAGGTAATGTCGTCAGGATCAGACACAATTCAGTGTATTCGACAGCCTATCTCCATCTGTCGAAATATGGTCCCGGCCTGAAGACCGGCCAGAGGGTACGTCAGGGGCAGGTCATCGGATATGTGGGTTCTACAGGACGCTCGACCGGTCCTCATCTTGATTTCCGTGTCTGGAAGAACGGAACCCCTATCAACCCTCTCAAGATGGAATCTCCTCCTGCAGAACCTATAAAGGAAGAAAGCCGCCCTGCTTTCGAGGCGGCTCATAAGATATACAAGGCTCAGGTTGATTCAATCCGCTCCCGCTCAATCGCTGCAGAGCTTTTCGAACTCCTTTAACGTGGTCTCATGGATCGCCGCGTCGTCGGCGATCATGTCCTGGAGCTCCGACAGGCGTGCCGCATTGTCGCTCCAGGGAATCCAGAGCCTGAGGTAGCCGCCGCGACCGTATTTCTCACGCAGGTGTACGACAGCCCTTTCGATATGTCCCTCTCTGTCAAGTCCGGGGTAATGCTTCTGACCGAACTGGAGGGTACGGCGGATTATCGTATCACCGTCGATCACCCTGTCGGCTTCTGCCACCAGCATCCCGTAGATGCTCCTCGGAGCTGACTTGCCGGAAGCACGGTGGTCTTCAGCAGCCTGTGCGATGATCTCTATTTCGTCGGAGCTGAACCACTCCCTCAGCCTTCCTTCCGAGCGGATTATCCTTCCGGAATCCAGATGGTGGTTCTCCCTGCCGTTTACAAGCCCCAGGTCATGGCAGGCTGCAGCTGCAAGCAGTATATCCTTTCTGACCTCTACCTCCCACTCTGATACGTCCTGCCCTGCATCCTTGGCCTCACGAAGCCACTGCGGCATACTTTCAAGAAGCTGCATCGCCTGACCGATCACGGTCAGTGCATGATCCTCACGGTGGGCTGCATCGAAGCCGGCATATCCGGGAACCACATGGCTATATATGTATTCTTCCAGACTATTCATTTTATTCTCTATCAGAACCGTCGGTACGAGAATCTTCGAATTCTCGCACCGACGATGTCAATTATAAGTCATGTTGAGGCATTTCGTGCACCGTGGGTGCTTAAAACTGTAATTTCAGGTGCCGACGGTGCCGATGTGCAGGATCTACCACTTTCCGTAATGGATGTTTTCAGGTTTCCATTTGTCTTTCGGCTGGTCGTTTCCTGCAGGATGTCCGACAGGAATGCAGCACATAGGCTGTACGTTCGATGGAAGGTTAAGATAGTCGTGCAGCTTCATGTAGAGATCCTTGTTCGGATAGACTCCTGTCCATACTGCTCCAAGTCCAATCGCCTCGGCTGCAAGAAGAAGATTCTCTGTTGCAGCTGCGCAGTCCTGCTGCCAGTAAGGGTTCTCGCTGCCGCCCATCCATGTGGTCTCTCCGCATACGATGATTGCAAGAGGTGCCTGCTTGAGCATCTGGGCATATGGAAGGATACCTGCGATCTCATCAAGCTCTGCCCTTTCAGTCACGACTACGAATCTCCAAGGCTGATAGTTGACTGCAGTAGGCGCTGCCATGGCTGCTCTGAGCAGGGTTTCGACCTGCTTGTCGGAAACTGGTTCGGAGGTGAACTGACGTACGCTCTTTCTGTTGTGGATGTTCTCAAGAACAGCATCGGCAGTACTGCCTGAATTGCAACATGAATTCATGGTAAGAAGGGTAAATGCCGCAAGGGCGATCAGTTTAACAAGATTTTTCATAATATGTCCGGTATATGGTTATGCAATCTTCATACAGAATGTCCCGACAGGGAGGAAAGCATTTCCCTTTCCTCTCCGTCGGGACATCATTTATATCCGAAAGGATGTCTAATATCTGTTGAGAGGCATTCCGTTGGTCTTCATGCGGACCTGCTTCCTTACGTTTGCAAGCACTTCCTCGTAGGCCTCGCGTCCTTCTTCTGTCTTTCCTGCGATGAGATCAAGGTTGGCTGCTGCATTTGCAAGCACCTGGTCGATGAGGTTTACGATGAACTCCATGTCCTTCTCCACGAAGCCTCTTGATGTGATTGCTGGAGTACCCACACGGATACCTGATGTCTGGAAAGGAGTGCGTGAATCGAACGGCACCATGTTCTTGTTGATGGTGATGTCTGCCTTTCCGAGCTCCTTCTCTGCAACCTTTCCTGTAAGTTCAGGGAACTTGCTGCGGAGGTCGATGAGCATGAGGTGGTTGTCTGTGCCGCCTGAAACGATCTTGTAGCCCCTTGAAGAGAAGGCCTCTGCCATTGCCTGTGCATTCGATATCACCTGCTTCTGGTATTCCTTGTACTCAGGCTGGAGAGCCTCATAGAAGGAAACCGCCTTAGCTGCGATGCAGTGTTCGAGCGGACCACCCTGTACTCCCGGGAACACGCTTGAATTCAGGATCTGGGACATCTTCTTCACGATACCCTTAGGTGTAGTGAGGCCCCATGGGTTGTCGAAATCCTTGCCCATGAGGATGATGCCTCCACGAGGACCACGGAGGGTCTTATGTGTTGTGGATGTCACGATATGTGCATATTTCACCGGGTTGCTGAGCAGACCTGCAGCGATAAGACCTGCGGTGTGCGCCATGTCCACCCAAAGGATGGCTCCTACCTTGTCGGCGATATCGCGCATGCGGGCATAGTCCCATTCCCTTGAATATGCGGAAGCACCTCCGATGATGAGCTTAGGCTTGAATTCGAGGGCTCTCTGCTCCATCTGGTCGTAATCAATCATTCCCGTAGACTCCTTAAGTCCGTAAGCCACTGCGTTGTAGAGGATACCTGACATGTTTACAGGAGAACCGTGGGTAAGGTGACCGCCGTGGGCAAGGTCAAGACCCATGAAGGTCTCTCCCGGCTTGAGGCATGCCATCATCACCGCCATGTTTGCCTGTGCTCCTGAGTGCGGCTGTACATTTGCATACTCTGCCTCGAACAGCTCGCAGAGTCTGTCGATGGCCAGCTGCTCGATCTGGTCAACAACCTCGCATCCGCCGTAGTATCTTGCTCCCGGATATCCTTCTGCGTATTTGTTTGTGCAGATCGAACCGAGGGCTTCCAGCACCTGCTCGCTTACATAGTTTTCAGAGGCAATCAGCTCGATTCCCGATGTCTGCCTGTCTTCTTCCTTCTTGATCAGATTGAAAATTTGTACATCCTGTCTCATAAGCTTATGTTTTAGAGAATGCAAAAATAAACATTTTTTGTTTTTTGACTACCTTTGCGCCCATAACTTTTCATCTTTTATGCAGAACAGGAAGCTTTTGAATATCGAACTTGGCCGTGTGTCGGCTGATCAGTACAAGGAACTGCCTGAATCAGGCATCGTAGTGGTGCTTGACAACATAAGGAGTGCCCATAATGTGGGATCGGCTTTCCGTACATCGGATTCATTCAAGATCGACAAGGTCTGGCTGTGCGGAATATGTGCCGTACCACCTTCTGCCGAGATTCATAAGTCTGCTCTCGGTGCGGAGGACAGCGTGGTCTGGGAACATGTGGACGACACCATGGACGCCATCCGCCGTCTCAAGGAGGAAGGGTATACGGTCGTCAGTGCAGAACAGACAGTAGGTTCCGTGATGCTTGATGCATTCGAGCCGGAACCGGGAAGGAAATATGCCGTCGTATTCGGCAACGAGGTTGCCGGAGTACGACAGGATGTCGTAGATGCATCGGATTTCTGTCTCGAGATTCCTCAGTTCGGCACGAAGCACTCGCTGAATGTCTCGGTCAGCGTAGGAGTCATCCTCTGGCATTTCCGTCTCCACCTATAGCAGTCCCAGAAGCTGGGACATCAGGAAGCCAAGATAGTTTCCTGCGGCATATCCGATGACTCCGATGGTGAGTCCCGGGATGAGCACATCCTTGTTCTTCATGGCCGCTGCCATCATAGGGACGAAAGGCGGCGAGTTTATGAATGTAACCGATGCTATCACCATCATGTCGGAATCGATCCTGAATATCTTTGCGAATATGATCTGAAGCAGGAGCGAACCGAAGACAGCCACGAGCAGGTATCCCAGAAGCTCCATGCCGGCTGCCAGGTTGAGCTTGCTCAGGTCCGCCATCGATGCCACCACGATACAGAATATATATATGAAGTACATGCCGATGTCATAGCTGTATTTCATGTTGTGTATCTTCTTGATGAACGAGCATGCTATTCCGAGGGTGGTCAGCATGAGTATGAAGATGGTCATGAACATGCTTGAAGGCAGAAGAAGCGCCACTCCCGCGGATATTCCTACAATTACCAGAGTCAGTCCCAGAAGCTTCGCAGTGTAGGCGAGGCCGATGCGTGTGAAGAAGCTCCTGACCGGCTTGCGGTCTTCCTTGTCCATCTCGTTCCTTATTGCGGCCTCGTCTTTGGCTGTGAATGTTCCCAGACTGTTCGGCAGGAACTTCCTGAACAGCCTTATGCCTATTGCAAGCAGGAAGGAAAGGTAAAGGAAACTGACAAGAATGTCATATGAGTTGATGAGGATGTATGTTCCGTCATCGACTCCGAGCATGGTCTTCAGGGCCGCAAGGTTGATCGTTCCGCCTGTGTACACTCCTGTCAGCATGCCTCCGATCTTCGCCCCCTCCGGAAGGTCGCGGCCGAAGATGAAGTATCCGATGACAACCGCCGTCGCGACGGAGATCATTCCTGTAACCAGCGCCAGTATCTGTGACCTGGCCCCCTTCATGTTGAAGGTACATCCGAAGAGCATCAGAGGAATGGCAAGCGGGACCATCGCATTCGACAGAAGTTCCTGAACGGCAGGCATCTGCTCGGGCATGAGCCCGATGTTTCCGATTATGATTCCGAGTCCGTAAAGAAGCATCACGGGACCTATCTTCTTGAGGAAAGCGTACTTTCTGCAGAGCCAGAGCACTCCTGACGGTATCAGGCAGAATCCTGCGATGAGGATAATCCAGTTTAGGACGTTCATTGTGTTGTGGTTTTAGTCTCGCCAAAGTTAAATAATTTTGTCCGTATGACAAAATGTCAGTTTTTTCCGATTGGCACTTTGTTTGTCCTAAGCCCGTCCGTCATCCCGAAGGACGACGGGTTGCCGGAGCCTGTCATTGCGAGGAGCCCGAAGGACGACGTGGCAATCCCATTGAATGAAAACAAATAAACAAAAAAAATACAAACGATATGATCAGACCATTAGCAGACAGAGTAGTGATCGAGCCGAAGGCGGCCGAGACTCAGACAGCGTCAGGACTCTTCATTCCTGACACTGCAAAGGAAAAACCACAGCAGGGAACAGTCGTAGCGGCAGGTCCCGGAAAGAAGGATGAACCGATGGAAGTCAAGGTAGGTGATGTTGTAATCTACGGCAAGTATGCCGGTACCGAGGTTGCTGTTGACGGCAAGGATTACCTCATCATGAAACAGTCTGACATTTTAGCAATACTTTAAAAGATTTCTCCACTCCCTACGGTCGGTCGAAATGACAATATTAACGGTCAGTCGAAATGACAATATTCACGGTCAATCGGAATGACGCCTGACCTGTCATATCGAGCGAGCGAAGCGAGTCGAGATATCTATAAAACAATAATTCATCAGATTATGGCAAAGGAAATCAAATTCAATATCGATGCACGCGCGAAGATGAAGGAAGGCGCGGATGCACTTGCTGACGCAGTGAAGGTGACCCTCGGACCAAAGGGTCGTAATGTAGTGATCGCCAAGAAGTTCGGTGCACCTCAGGTGACAAAGGACGGAGTTACTGTCGCAAAGGAGATCCAGCTCGAGGACCAGTTCGCCGACATGGGCGCACAGATGGTCAAGGAAGTTGCGTCAAAGACCAACGACCAGGCAGGTGACGGTACCACTACAGCTACCGTACTCGCACAGGCGATCATCAATGTAGGTCTCAAGAACGTGACAGCAGGGGCCAACCCTATGGACCTCAAGAGAGGTATCGACAAGGCTGTGGCGGCAGTAGTTGAGAACCTCCGCGAGCAGAGCAGGGAAGTGGGTGAGGACTATGCGAAGATCGAGCAGGTCGGAACAATCTCTGCAAACAACGACAACTACATCGGAAAGCTCATAGCTGACGCAATGTCAAAGGTGAAGAAGGACGGCGTCATCACTGTCGAGGAGGCAAAGGGTACCGAGACCGAGGTAAAGGTGGTCGAGGGAATGCAGTTCGACAGGGGATACATCTCTCCATATTTCATGACAAACGGTGACAAGATGGAGGCGGTGCTTGATACTCCTTACATCCTCATCACAGACAAGAAGATCTCTACGATGAAGGACCTCCTTCCTGTACTCGAGCCTATCGCACGTGAAGGAAAGTCTCTCCTTATCGTTGCCGAAGATGTTGACGGCGAGGCTCTTACCACTCTCGTAGTGAACAAGCTCCGCGGTACTCTCAAGATAGCTGCAGTAAAGGCGCCGGGCTTCGGTGACCGTCGCAAGGAGATGCTTCAGGACATCGCTGTCCTCACAGGCGGAATGGTGATTTCAGAGGAAAGAGGTTTCACTCTCGAGAACACTACTCCTGACATGCTCGGAAAGGCTGAGAAGGTTGTAGTTACAAAGGACAATACTACTGTTGTCAACGGAGCCGGTTCTGCAGAAGCTATCCAGGAACGCGCCGACCTTATCCGCAAGCAGATAGAGACCACGACTTCAGACTACGACCGCGAGAAGCTTCAGGAGCGTCTGGGCAAGCTCGCAGGCGGTGTGGCAGTCCTCTATGTAGGTGCGGCTACCGAGGTCGAGATGAAGGAGAAGAAGGACAGGGTAGAGGATGCACTCAGCGCGACCCGCGCAGCTGTCGAAGAAGGTATCGTACCGGGCGGTGGAGTAGCATACATCCGTGCATCAGAGGCGATAAAGGACCTCAAGGGAGTCAATGACGACGAGACTACAGGTATCCACATCGTGGCACGCGCCATCGAGGAGCCTCTCCGCCAGATCGCTGCCAACGCTGGTGTGGAAGGAAGCGTCATCATCAACAGGATCCGCGAGGGCAAGGCTGACTTCGGCTACAATGCCCGCACAGACGAGTATGTGAACATGTTCGAGGCAGGTGTGATCGACCCGACCAAGGTTTCACGCGTTGCTCTTGAGAACGCCGCTTCAGTTGCAGGAATGTTCCTTACTACAGAATGCGCTATCGTCGATCTTCCTGAGCCGGCAGCTCCAGCGATGCCTGCAGGCGCCGGAATGGGCGGCATGATGTAAGAATTTTCAGATACGACAAATAAGGTCAGGATGACTGACCTGACCCCCGAAAGTCAGATACCAGACTTTCGGGGGTTTTGTATATGAAAATAGCGTATTTTTGTGTTACGTTTCCTGGTGTCATGTGTTATATAGGTAGACGGAGCGAAATTAGATATTACCCTGACGGCAATGGCTGACTACTTGACAGACGCGTTCATAAGACTTAGGCAGAGGCTGAAACTGACTTCCGGCAGGTTGCTGCCGGATGCGGGTGCGGCGGAGGATATCCTGCAGGATAGCTTCGTTCGGCTCTGGCGACGACAGTATCCGCTTAAGTCAGAGAAAGAAGCCGAGGCGTTGCTGAGCAGGACAGTTAGGAATGCAAGCCTGAATGAAAGGCGACGGGAACGGACTGTAGCTTTGGAAACTGATTGTCCGGACGACAGTCCGGATACAGCCGAGAAAGAAAAGGCTTACGCTGAAATGGAACGGAAGATACAGTCAGAATTGACAGTAACTCAACAATATATACTGAAAGAGAAGGAATATGGCGGACGTACTTTGGAAGATATCGCCAAAGAACTGAAGATGGAGCCGGCAGCGGTAAGGATGCAGCTCTCCCGCGCCCGTAAAACACTTAGAAACGCACTGAAATATGACAGATAAAGAGAAATACACAGCCCTGATGCAGCGCTACTGGGAGGCGGAGACTACTCCGGAAGAGGAGCGGGAACTGGCCCGGTATGTGGAAAGGGTGGACGATCCGGACTTCGAGGAAATCCGGGGCGTATTCGGATACCTGTCCATAGGTAAGGAGAAGAAAGAAAAGCGGGCAAGGGCCATACGTATCTATTCGTTTGCTGCTGTAGCGGCAAGCATAGTAGCTGTTGTTGCCATAGGTCTGAACTTAAAGACTGCAGAAAGTCGCAATCAGGATGAACTTTGCGTCCGCTATTCATATGGAGAGATCTCAGATAATAATGAGCAGATAATGTCTTCTGTAGACTCCTCGCTTAGAGAAATGTTCCAGCGATGAAAAGAATATTGTTATGCATGATGGCTTTGCTGTTGATTACTGGCATTGCCTCGGCCCAGAGGGGGTTGAACTGCTATCCGGTCTTCAGAGGTAAGGTGGTACCTGCGAAGCAGATGGTTGTTACGGAAGTGCGTGGCGAAAGGATGGCCACCTATAAATTGGATTATTACCACAGTGTACAATTCCATGTAGATGAGTCAACGGCAATGAAAGTGGCCGGGTTTATTTTAGCGGATGCTGATGCCGCGGAATCTGCCGAAACTGAAATCACCGGGAAACTTTTGACGTATGCCTTGATCCAGCCTACGCCATATGCTAGGGTTCGTCGTTACCTCTGTTATCAAGCCAGGATGGTTGATTCCGACTGGTTGATTACAATCCTCTATCTGGAAGGTAGCGCCACCCTTGAAGACTTACGTTCTATGTTTGAAAACCAATAGTATTATGAAATACTTGATAATAACGATATTAGCCTCACTCATTGCCGTCTCTGCCGCAGCTCAGACAGCAGAGACGACAACGCCCGTTACCGCCGATAAACTGAACTTCGAACAGCCACGTTTTCTGGTTCGCAATTATTTTGAAGGCGTTAAAGCCCATTTATCGGCAGAAGGACGCAAAGAATGGAAGCCGGAGTTAAGTCTGAGGGCAAACGCAATGCTCCTTGACTGCTCGGTAATGTTGACCGGCGGTATCCGTACCAGCCAGAAAAAGGTGTTCGGAATTGGAGCCGGTTGGGGGCAGAACTTCTTGATCCTCGGCCCGGTAAATGGGACTGTCACTGGGCAGCGCGTGAATTTTTTCCTGTATCATCGACACTATATTCCTCTCGGACATAGAAAGAATTTCTCTCTGTATAGTGATATTATGCTGGGAGCACGGCGTGTTTATGCCTTGAGCGACTGGTATATGGAAAACGGATACCAACGCACTTCTACCTCAGAACCGGAGTGGCCCATCTTGCCTGGAGACTGGCGGGTGTGGTTTTCCTGGGAACCTGGCATTGCATTCCATTTGTGGGGCAAGTCCAACTTCTTTATAGGTCCAAGCATAGGGCCAACGATCGGGTTACATGCGGGTATAGCCTTATAAAGCTCAATCGGTCACCCCGTCGCGCAGGCCCCCGTTCTGGTCCTGCACCGGCTGGGTGCCGCCTGAATTGTCAATGATCGCCAGATTGGTATTCTTCTCGCTGGAGGTGAACCTCATCAGCCACCAGCCGTCATCGGCGGTCATGTTGAATCTGAAGGCGGAAGGAACATTGCTCTGCGAGCCTTCATGGAAGCGCACAAGCGGCTTGCCCAACCTTCTGGTATCGCTGTTGGAGAATCCTTCTCCCCAAAGTTCGACCCTGCGCTGGAACCAGATCTCGTCAGCAAGGCTTCGCCCTGAGGCGTCAGCCGAATAGGCAGGATCACGATAAGTCCTGACGAAATCTTCCAGCAAAGCCTTGGCCTGAGCTTCCGATCCGCTCCTGGCAAGCCCTTCCGCCTGGATAAGTATCATCTCCTCCACCCTCATGAGCGGCCAGTCCTCGTCGTTGAGCGTGCCTCCGACAGAGTACATTCCGAACTTCACGTTGGTATAGGGGAGGAACTTCATCTTTACATTGTCTATCTCAAGGTCGGCAACGTCGTTTCCGCTGACTCCGTTCCATGTGACAGCCTCCAGAAGAGGGGAGTCCAGCGACTCGTCCACCCACCATCCCTTCCTTACGTCAGTTGCCGGTATCTTATCGTACAGAAGGTTGTTGATGCATGAGTATACCTGCGTGCCGGCAGAGTATCCGTCGCCGGAAAAGGACCTGATCCATGCGCTGGATGTGGCATAAGGATTCTTCATCGCTATGTCGGAAGTCATGTCGTAGCCCCAGATCCAGTTATGTTCCGCTATGTCATAGAAGGATGGTTCCGATACCTCGGCCAAGGATGCCGGTACATATCCCTTTGCCGCTTCTGCGGCATCTGCTGCCGCCAGAGTCCATTCTTCCATATTCATGTACGCGCGTGCGCGGAGTCCCAGTGCTGTCTGCCTGTCTATCCTTGACTTGTCGGTGCGCTCATAGTCCTGAAGATTGCTGATTGCATATGTCAGGTCACTGATTATCAGCTTATATACCTCGTCGACCGATGCCCGGGGATTGTCCGTGAAGTCAGTGGTGGCTTCAGTCACCAGCGGTACGCACGGCTGGTCCTCGGCACCGAAGACATACCCGAACTGGAAATAAGGCGCGAGATTCAGGTAGGCGAAGGCCCTCATCGCATGAGCCTGAGCCATCTTATGCCTTATGTCCGGGTCTGAACTGTCAGACGGATAAGACTTCAGGATTTCATTCGCAGCCGCGATGGTGTTGTAAGGAGCAGCATACCGCACATAAGGGTTTGCGTAATCCGCATTGCGGGATGACAGGAGCCCGCATGCGGAGAACCAGTTGTATCCGCTGTTCGCCAGCACCACGTCCGCAGCTTCTATGTCGTTCGAGAATGCCATCATTATGAAACCGAAATCATCGGGTCTTGTACCTCCGAACACGCTTCCCGGTGCTCCGAGCTTTGTGTACATGCCGTTGAAGGAAGCGTCGGCGCGGGAAGGGATGAGTGCGTTGACTTCCTGCAGCTGGCCGCTCAGGATTATGCCTCCTTCCGGTTCAAGTTCATCCATCCTGCCGCAGGATACTGCAGCGAGGACCATCATGTATATAAAACCTTTTTTCATTTCTTCTCTATGTTTGTATCCCCGTTCATGTCGGGGAAGACGTTAGAATGTCAATGTGACACCTGCTATGACCGTACGCATTGCCGAATACGATCCGCTGTTGAGGCCGGAGCCGGAGGTGAGCGAACCCAGGCCCATCGAATACCGCGGATCCACTCCTTTTCGTGCAGAAAGCACGAAAAGATTGTCTCCGGTTACATAGACTCTCAGGCCGCTGATCTTCGCCATGGAGAACATGTCCTCAGGGAAGGTGTATCCGATGGTAACATTGTTGACGCTCAGGTAGTCTGAACTTATGAGATAGTTGCTTACAGCCGTCTGTCCTACGCTTGTATCTCCGTCCAGACGCGGAAATATGTCGGAAGGATTCTCAGGAGTCCACGACTGGAGGATATCCTTGTGCCAGGCAGTGCCGGCAGCCGGGGATGTGTGCATGAGTGCCTGATATGTGCCGTCATAATACCTTCCTCCCAGCTGGAAGGAGAGCTGTGCGGAAATGTCCACCCCGTAGAACTTCATCGATGTTCCGAATCCTCCGTACAGCTTAGGCAGCACGGATCCGAGTTCATATTGCGACGCCTCTGAGAATACCTCGGTCACGACTGACTCTCCTGTCCATTCACCGGACTTGTCCATGACCTTCCTGTACCACCGGGCCTTTCCGTTTTCCTGGTTTACGCCGGCATATTTCCTCATGTATGCTTCGTACAGCGAACCTCCCACCTTGTAGATGTAGTTGCCGCCGACTATGCCCTTTTCCGATACGGACTGATCGAGGGACAGGATGCTGTTGCGGTAATGGCTCATATTAAGGTTCCATGTCCACAGGAAGTCGTTCCTGTTCATGATGATGCCGTCGAAGGAGAATTCGAAGCCGCTGTTCAGGATCGAACCGACATTGACCGGATAATAACCGGTAGGATTGCCTGACGACAGAGGGACGTCCTTGCTGTAGAGCAGGTCGACTGTCTTTCTGGAGAAGTACTCCATGCTTCCCCTCAGAAGACCGCTGAGTATCTCGAAATCAACGCCGATGTTGAATGAATGAGACGACTCCCATGTCAGGGACTCGTTGCCCTTATAGGCGAGCTCTGTCGAATATTCTCCTGTCTGCTCGTTAAAGGAATGGGTGTAGTTGTCCGCGTACGGATAGTATTTGCGCGCATAGTTCGATGACGGATACAGGTTGTCGTTGCCCTGTACGCCGTAGCTTGCCTTGAACTTAAGCATGTCGACCCACCATGCGCCGTCCATGAACCCTTCCGAACTCATAAGCCATGCAGCTCCCACGCTTCCGAAGTTTCCCCACCTGTGGCCCGGAGCGAACCGTGACGAACCGTCGCGTCTGTATGAGGCGCTTGCGAAATATCGGTTTCCGTATTCATATTGGGCCCTTGCAAGGAAACCCTGTGTGATATAGTCCGCGGTATAGGACGAGAGCTGCTTCGAACTGTTGCCGTCAGCGTTGCCCAGTTCCCCTATGTACGGATCGAACAGCCTGTCGTTCTGACCCTCCAGGAACTGCTCCTTCATCCTGTAAAGCTCATAGCCTGCGAGGACGTTGAGGGAGTGCGCGCTGCCGTGGAAGTCGGTCTTGTACTCCGCCAGGTACTGGTTGTTGACGGCAAAGGTCCTGCTGTGGCTTACATAGGCAAGACCGTCTGTGGATGCCTGAGACCCGAATCTGCTGTAGAGGGCGTTGTAACGGGTGTTTTCATTTGTGAGACCGACATTGGCGGTAAGTGAAAGACCCCTGACGGGAGTGATGACCACGCCCCATTTCCCGCTTATGAAGTCTGTGTAGTTCTGCCTGCTGTTGACCTCGTTGTCCCTGACGGCGTTGCCCACGAATGAAGGGCGGACGAAATTCGTCTGGTTCGAGTCATAAACCTTCATCCCGTTTTCATACATTATGTTTCCCTTGGCATCGCGGACATACAGCGGATATATCGGACCCATCATGTTGGTAACGTAGAAGACGTTGGCTGAAGAACCGTATGAACTTGAATATGAGGCTGTCTGCGAATCGGCGTGGGAGTAGCTCATGCTTGTGCTGACCTTCAGCCACGTCTTGGCCTGCCAGTCTGCATTGATTCTTGCCGTATATCTCTGATAATCAGAATTGTCGACGATTCCTCCGTCGTTGAGGTAGCCCACGCTTCCGTAATATGTCAGCCTGTCACGGCCTCCGCTCACCGCCATGTTGTATTCCTGGCGGAAGGAACTGTGGAATGTCTCCCTGTACCAGTCGTCTGGAATATAATAATACTCTCCGTCAGAGTATCCGAGCGTAGCTTTCGGATTGAGCCTGAAGTCCTTCCCGATGAACTTTTCCCCGACGGGAATCGTGAACACCTGATAGCCGAGGCCTCCGTTGTTCTGGTCGAACAGGCCTGCATCCGCATAGGCATATGCCTCTTCAGGTGACTTCCCTGCATATATCTGGGAATTGTACATCATCCTGTAATGGGTCTCATAATACTCTGCGGGATCAGTGATCACGTCGTACTGCGGGATGAGACGGGTGTTGGAACCCCATTTCGCATCGAACCTTATCTTGGCTTCAGTGCTTCCAGAAGCCCTTTTCGTAGTGATGAGCACCACTCCGTTTGCGCCTCTGGCTCCGTAGATTGCAGAGGCGGCAGCGTCCTTCAGAACGGACATCGATTCGACATCATTCGGATTTATGTCCGAGATGGAACCGTCGAACGGCATTCCGTCCACGATATAGAGAGGGGAGTTGCTTGCGCTCATCGAACCGATTCCCCTGATACGGACAGTCGCTCCTGAAGAAGCCGGGTCACCCGAGGATGAAATGACCTGGACTCCCGGTGTTGTGCCGGCCAGTGCGCTTGTCACATCTGTGCTGACCCTGGATTCAATCGTCTGTGCATCGACCATTGAAGCCGAGCCTGTAAAGGAACTCTTGGTTGCAGTTCCGTAGGCAATCACTATGGTTTCTTCAAGACTTTCCATATCAGGCTCCAGTGCTGCATTGACTGCAGACTTTCCTTCGACAGGAATCTCCCGGGTCTTGTAGCCTATCGATGAGAATACCAGTATGCCGTCCGAGGGGACTGTGATCTCGTATATGCCTTCACCATCAGTGCTGGTTCCCAGCATCGTTCCTTCAAGATGTACCGATGCATATGGTATCGGTTCGCCCGTCATTGCGTCCGTGACCCTTCCCTCAACGTTGCGGGGCAGGTCCTGTGCGGAAACGGCAACTGCCGCCAAGGCACTCATAAATGTAAGAATGACCTTCATAATTTATAATCATTAAAATCTGAAGGTCCGATGGCATTTATTGTGCCATTCGCTGCGTCTGCTTCCACGAAACGAAAGTCAAGGCTCAGGATCCGCGTCGTGTCTGGAGTTGTATCCCAAGACGTTGAGCGGGAAATCGGGGCTGGGAGGCCGAAATCCCGCTCAACGTCCCTTCTCAGGACCCCGTTGAGCGGAAAAACAGCCTTTGACGGCATTTTTCCCGCTCAACGTCTTGGCCCCCTTAGAAAAACCAGCGGCCGATCCCTTCACAGGTACCGACCGCACGCCAACATTCATGCTGATTCCTATAATCCTGAAATCATTTCTTCATCCAGTCCTGTAACTTCAGTGATTATCTCGATTCCTATACCAAGTTTCTTAAGTTTTTTCGCAAGTTCTGATTTGGTCTCCTCACGCCCAATTACAATACCTTCTTCCCTTCCCTTGGCCAGGGCATCTTCTATCATTTCTGCTCTTGAATTTAATTCGTCGTTCCTTGACATGATGTAATTGATATAAGTTATTCTCAAATATTCCGGTAGGGCAGCAATCTCTCCCTTGTCATATACCTCTTTCAATAGGGGATCGGAGATACCTTTCGATCCGAACAACAACTTGAATCCTTTGTCTGTCATTGGATCGATAAATCTTCGTCTCACGCCGTTCTTGTCAATCCATATTTTTCCCTCCATCACGATGTCACTCCCCGACATCATCCTTTCTTTGTTCTTTTTCATTTTGTTGATGTTTAAACTTTTTGTCTTTTCGACATTCTGCCAAACATCAGTCGTCAACACTTACCTATTTACCGTCGCCAAGATAATACTTTTTACAGAAAATCATAATAAGAAAAAGAAAAACATTCTTGTTTTCTTTCTAATCAAAAAAAACAGCGGCCGATCCCTTCACAGGGACCGACCGCGCGCCAATATTTATGTAAATAACCAGAAGGTTCTTTTAGAAACTGTATCCGATCGAGATGCTCATGGTATTCTTCATCACATCGGAAGCGAACAGATAGGCAAAGTCAAGTTTTGCCCCGAAAAGACGAATACCTATACCTGCTGATGCAAAAGACGGGATTACGGAGCTGCCGCCATAACGATAGCCGGCCCTTGCTGTAACCATCTTTGAATATGTATATGAAACGCCGGCAGCAGCTGCAATGTCTCCCATAAGATAATATGCTGCATCGGCATTAAGATTGACTGCATGGGTATCTGAAAGTTCAAGATCATATCCAATTCCCACATTAGCCGATGTCGGCAGAGAGAATGAAGCTCCCGACTGACTTGTCACCTTTCCACCCAACTCCGAAACACCCACAGCAGCCTTCAAGGAGCCCAATTTGAGCATCGCATAAACATCTGCATTCAAAGCTCCATAAGACATCTCCGGGGCAAGATTTTCAACTGCATATCCGATGTTAGCACCAACCGAAAGGAATGGGATTATCTTATAAGCAACTCCCAGCCCAAGCTGAAGATTTCCCGGCTTGAAGCTGCCGGTCTCCGCTCCGCTTCCATCAACGGTTTCATACTCAGGGCAGGATCCTTTGGAAAAACCTAAAGCTACACCTATGTTCTTGCCGATCTTTAGGGCGGCACCGGCTGATGCTACAGATGTGTTTGAAAAGTCAGGCTGCCACATGGTATAAGCTAATGATGCATCGAGCATATCATCATAAAACACTATTGCAGCAGGATTTGCAAATGCTGCATTGGCGACTGTAGAGGTTTCTGTCAATGACACTCCACCTTTTGCAAGAGTTACTGCATCATAGTCAACAGCAGTAAATGGAAGTGCCTGTGCATTGGAAATCACAGGGGATAGAAACATAAATACGACAGTCAAATGTATAATTATTCTCTTCATCATTCCTAGAGCTTTATAATATCTGTTTCATAATCACTTCCTGTAGTATCGATTACAAGTCGATATCGTCCGGGTGCAAGACCGGAAAGATCTATCTGATATGGGCTGTAAATGTTGAGTTCGACAGCATTTTCATACGATTTCTGTCCTGTTGATGAATACAGGATGACATTACCGGTCACATCCTCTCCAGCGCTTATGTTGAGAATGTCTATGACTGGATTAGGATAAATATCGTACGGTTTGTCAGGATTGCGTACTATCACATCAACATCCATGGCTACACTCCTGGCACTAGGATCTGTAGCTGTCACAGTCATTACCGACTTTCCTATCGCCAGGGCTTTTACAGTGAGCTTTCCATTCGAGATGTTACATTTTACCAGATCATCCGCACCTCTCAGAGAATACATCAGAATATCTCCATCAGGATCGCTGAAATAATCGAAGAGATTGATCACCTCCTCATCATCGACACCATTCAGGACAATCGGCCTGATAGTTCCATTGATCACTGGAGCAGAGTTACTCTTGACTTCAAATTCTATTTCATATGTGGACTTGCCTCCAAACTGGTCGGAGGCCACAAATGCACAGGTATATTGTCCTGGTTGAAGCTTTGAGGCATCTATCTTGATATGATATGATCCATCTATAAGGTTTTCAAGGGCCATACCTGTTGTATTACCTGGTTCAAAAGTACAAGTCACAAAATGGAAATCATCCGGATCGGAAGCCTCGAAGACATATGATGAGGTCTCGCCCGGATTTAAAACATCCTTTCCCTTGGTCTTTACATTTATGACCGGAAGGGTATTCTTCTTGGTGGTGACTTTTGTAACACATGGCACAGAAGACTTGTTGCCTGCAAAATCACCTGCAACTACGGCGAACAGATATTCAGTCTGAAATTCAAGACCCTTTAAAGCGAAACGCCTCATTCCGTTTTCAACCGATTCCTGCTTGTTGATGACGACATCAACTGAATTCATGGTATCAAGGTCAGGGACCTCTGTCACATCTGCAGAGTAATATACATGATAGTAATATGCATCTCCTGAATCATCTGAAGGCACATCGGCAGAAAGATATACCGTATTTGCATTTGCTTCGCCCAATAGAGTTGTCACATCCTCGGGCGGAGTCATATTCATTGTGGACAAGGCTAAGCTGGCATTGACCATACCTACGCCAAGGAGGCCTGCCATATCCTGATTATAATCATAAATAGAAGGGTCAGTACCTGCTATAACCGCATTCCAAAGATCATCGCAAGTATAGCCTGGACCACCGGATGCAGAAAGTACGAGAGCAGCGATACCGGTAACATGAGGGCAGGCCATTGAGGTTCCCTGCTGTGAATTGTAAGTATTGTTCAATCCGATGCTGTATATTCCGCCATACTGCCTGTCAACCTTATGATCTCCTCCTGGGGCACAAACATCAACCCAATCGCCATAATTTGTGTAATAAGCTGCCTCTCCATTAGGACCGAGAGCTGCCACAGAAAGAACCTTTTCATAGGCAGCAGGATAAGCAAGCTCCTCGGACTCATTACCTGCTGCGAAAATAGCAAGTCCGCCCTTCATAGGGCCTGTCTGATTGCCGTTCTGATCAAGACCGGCATATTCAACGAAATAGTCTATCGCCTTCTTATCGGCGGTAGGCATACTCTTCGGTGTCTCCATATATCCCCAGCTGTTGTTAAGGATTACAGCACCATTCTCAGCTGCATACTGATACACCTTAGGAAGGTTTGCTGATGCTTCCGGATAATTGTTATCTATCACCTGAAGCGTCATTACGCGTACACCCGGCTTATCCGGATAATATCCTCCGGCAACACCACAGACACCGATTCCGTTATTGTTTACGGCAGCGATAGTTCCAGCTACATGAGTTCCATGAGAGTCGGAATTGATCTTTGCGGATGATGTTACGAAATTAAATCCATGTACATCATCCTTATATCCGTTTCCATCATCATCGACCCCTTCGACACCGTCAAGTTCGGCTTCGTTGACCCACATATTGGCATTCAAGTCTTCGTGAGAATATTCTACGCCAGAATCCACGACAGCAATTATGACCTCGCTGTTTCCGAAAACGCCGAATTTGTTCCAGGCCTCCACAAGTCCGATATCGATTCCTGGCCTGAAACCATATTCACCGACATTGTTGTAATGCCACTGAAATCTACTGAACTCAGGATCATTCATCTGTACCTGCATCGGCTGCATTTTATAAACAGGCTCGGCAAGCCTGATTTCAGCTGAAGACAGTATCTGTTCTGAAGCCTTGGTAGTTGGGACTGATTCGTTGTATCTCACATCGAACCATAGATGCAGACCGGCCTTTTTCTGTCTTTCAATATATTTACCTCCGATATTGAAAGACGTTGACACAGATATTACATCCAATCCGTCTAACATGCTTTTGTCAAATGCAGATACACTTCCGGCCTCGTCAGCAGAAGACAGCCATAATTCAGCCTGCTTCTCGGAAACCTGGATTCGGATCAGACCTTCGACAACTGCTGACGCTGGAGCATCAATCTCAGGATGTCGAAAGTTTTCCTGAGGTAGAGTTTCAGCCTGACATCCTGATAACAAGGCGATGACAGATACAGCTGTAATGATTCTGAATTTCTTCATTAGAATGTGTTGGTTTTGTGTTATTATTAGTGTGGTTGAAACACCGAAAGGAGCGGCATGTGCCGCTCCTTAATTATAAGATTGGATATGAATTACCTAGCCTGGAGTGTGATAGCTCCTGTACCATCTTCATTTCCACCCCATGCCTCATAGTAACCGCTCTGATTTACAGAGTATACTCCATACTCAGGGATTGTTATGCTCTGGCAATCCTTGCTGATAGTTACCACAAACTCACTGAGAGCATTGCCTTCTGCATCTGTAACAACAACTGCTGCATCAGCAAATCCAAGCAAGAAGAATGGAGGTGTATCAGTTGTGAATGTGATAGTGTAGTTCTCCTGATCAAGCTTTCCTGTGAAGCAGTTTGCATCAAGACCTGGAGCAACATAACCACCGATGAATGGGTCAAAGTTGTAAAGTATCACCTCTGTATGATCATCACTTACCATGAGGTTAAGTGCATGAGTAACTGGAACGCCTGGTTCAAAATATGAATAATAAGTACCTGCATATGACTTAGCAAGCTTAGCATACATAGGAATATCTGGAACATCGTAAGCGATTACATCTGAATATGATGCACCACCCAGGCTAGCTGCCATGGCTACAAAGTAGTTCTTCGCACCTGGCATAACGCTTACTGTTGCAGTAATAGTTCCGTTCTCAGGGTTTACAAGTACCGCAGTAGAATTCTGGAATGTACCATCAAGGCAAGACATGAAACCTACTTCAAGGCTGTCCATACCGGAAGTAATACCTTCAACTGTTGCAGTAAGTACAGCGATCTTCTCTACTTCGTCTACCTCAGATACAACAAGATTGCTGACAGTCGGTACTGGCTGTGCAGGAGCAAAGCCTGCTTCAACCTCGGCTTTCTCAAGAGCCTTGTTACATGAAGCAAACACGGCTGCAGAAAGCATCATCAGTATTATTGAAATTCTTTTCATCTTTAACAATCTTTAAGGTTTACAATTCGTTCTGGTCAGCCTCTGTAAGCTGTACGTTCTCCTGCATTTCCCTCTGAGGAATCTGGAATACCCAGAGCTTGTCGTGAGCTGGAACGTTAGCAGCGATTGTCATAAGCTCATAATTATGGTTAGAACCCTCGTAATCTCTTACGATACCTGTAGCAGTTCTGCGAAGGTCGAAGTAACGGAAGCCCTCACCCCAAAGCTCGATTCTTCTCTGAAGAGCGATTTCATCAACTGTTGCAGTACCTGCCCAAAGCGGATCTCTCTTTGCCATGAGTTCAGCAAGAACTGACTGAGCACCTTGAGCGTTACCAAGCCTTGCAAGAGCCTCTGCCTCTGTAAGATACATCTCAGCTGCACGCATGTAGATGTAGTCCTGGAGCCACTGTGGATCATAACCGAACTTTCTAGATGCGAGTGGCTGCTGAGCACCTACCTGTCCTGCTGAAGGATCGCCGTCTGGAGTGTTGAACCATGCCTTTCTATAGTCAGTTACAGAGATCTGGCTGTAGAGCTTAGCGTCGATAAGCTTAGACATCTGGTTGAGTCCGCCATAACCTGGGCTGTCATTACTCAAGTGTGAGAAGAATGAGGCGTAGGTAGTCTGAGTCTCAGTTGTATGGTTGAAGCCCCAGAGAACCTCAGCGTCCTCAACATCCATCATACCTGCATAAAGTCTGCTTGCATTCATGAGGTCATAACCCTGACGTGCTGCGTTAGCTGCAGAAGCAGCCTTCTCCCACTGATGTGTGAAGAGGTAAAGACGTGCAGCGATACCCTGAGCTACCTGCCAGTCGATCATATTCTTTGAAGGACGAACATATCCCTCAAGATACTTGAGTGCATTGTTGATATCCTTCTCAGCCTCAGCAGCTACGAAGCCCATAGTATTTCTACCCTTTGCAGTATCCATCTCGTCCTGAGTCTTTCCATCACGGTTCGCGAAGATAACAGGAACACCTGGAGCGTCAGCATTGAAATCACCGTTAGCGTTGCATGGATCCTGGAAGTAAAGCATCTCATAGATGTAAGCAAATGCTCTTACCGCATAAGCCTGTCCGAGAGCAGCCTTGGCAACTTCATTTGTAGGCTCCTGATCTGCAGGGAAGAAGTCGATGATGATGTTTGCATTAGCGATGAGAGTATAGAATGTACTCCAAAGCTGATAAGGACGTGAGTAGTTGAATGCTCTGTAGTCGAACATATAGTCATAAAGACCCCAGTTCTGTGTGCCTGAAAGCACGATGTCACCACCCATGTACTCGGTGTTGGTATAAACCGACATGATACCGTAGTCATCATGGTTTGAGCTTCCACCTGCACCATACTCGACCATTGCTCCATAAAGACCCTGAACATAAGAGTCAAGGAATGTAGGATCATTCTCAACCATTGCTGCAGCATTGCTACCTGTCAGCTGTGAAGTATACTTCACGTCGAAGCTCTTCTCACAAGATGCGAGAGCAAGCAAAGCTGTTGCAAGAATTATAAATATCTTTTTCATATTATCTGTCTCCTATATGCTTAAAATGTTACAGTAAGACCACCGGAAACGGTTCTGAGAGCTGAGTAAGTAAAGCCTGTAGCTCCGCTGAATGACTGACGAACGTCAAGACCCTTTCTTCTTGAAAGATACCAGAGGTTATCACCTGTAACGAAGATTCTGAGTGACTGCATTGAAATCTTCTTTGCAATTCTTTCAGGGAAAGTATATCCTACAGTAAGGTTTCTGAGGCTGATGTATGAAGCATCAGTAAGCCATCTTGTAGAAGTAGAGCTAGCCTCCTGGTATGCATTCTGAAGTCTTGGAATCTCAGAATCCTTGTTCTGTGGTGTCCATCTGTCGAATGCATCCTTGTGCCAGTTTGTACCGATACGACCAGCTCCCATGAGTGACTGATAGTTAGAGTCCATAGTATAACCACCGATCTGGTATGCAAATGCTGCACTGAAGTCGAATCCGTAAGTAGAGAGTGATGTTGTGAAACCGCCATAGAACTTAGGAAGAGCTGACTTACCTGTCTGTCTGAGAGTTGCCTCTGCAGAAGAATTCACCTGAGTTACAGTCTCAACTCCATTCTCATCCTTCTCATACTTGTTGTAAAGAGGAAGACCTGTTTCATCGTCTACGCCAGCCCACTCATAAAGATAGAAGTCATAGAGTGAACCACCGAGCTTGCGCCAGTATGAACCGCTCTGGTATCCGTCAGGATAACGTGTTGGATCTGTCTTGTCAGAAGGAAGCTTTGTAAGCTCATTCTTGTAGTGAGTTCCGTTAATTCCTACGTTCCATACGAGGTTACGCTTCTTGATGATATCAAGTGAGAGTTCGAACTCGACACCTGTATTCTTCATGTCGATGTCATTGACAAGCTGAGAAGCAGGGGAACCTGCAGATGGTGCCAATGGCTTAGAGTAGATCATGTCCTTGGTCTCCTTGATGAAGAAGTCAGCATTTACTGACAATCTGTTGAAGAACTTAGACTCGAAACCTACGTTGAAGTTGTTTGACTTCTCCCAAGTTACCTCAGGAGCTGCACGGAATACCTTTGTAACTGAAGCCTCACCGTCTACGCGGGCAATAGTATAAAGGTCTTCATATACCTTTGTATAACCTACGTTATCATTACCCTGAGTACCGTAGCTGGCCTTGATGCGGAGGTAGTCGACAGCGCCTGCATTTGCAAGGAAAGATTCCTGCTTGATGTTCCATGAAGCACCTACTGCCCAGAATGAACCCCATCTTCTGTCCGGATGGAAACGTGAAGAAGCGTCCATACGATATGAACCTGATACGGTATACTTGTTTGCATAGCTGTACTCTGCCCTGCCGAAGAATCCCTGAAGGAAGTACTCAGTAGTTGAAGAGTCAAGACCCTGATAAGTGATGAAGTTAGAGAAATCTGATACTGTAGGGTCTACAACATTGGTCATGTGACCTGAAAGGCCATATGAAGTGTCGCTCTTTGTTTCGTGTCCGAGGAGAATGTTGAGAGCGTGGTCACCCCATGTAGGGTAGTAAGTAAGGAGCTGGTTTGCGTTGAGAGCTGTATAGCGTGAAGTGCTCTGCTCACCACGACCGTTCACGTTGGCTGCATCACCACCGGCAGGGGTAGTATAGAAGTCACCCTTCTGGTTGAATACGTCGAATGCAACGTTTGCAGAGAACTTGAGGTCCTTGAGAATCTGGATGTCGAGATATCCTCTTGAAGACATGTTGTCTGAAATGGTCTCGCTGAGGGATGTCATCAACTGGCCGTAAGGGTTGGAGAGCTGTCCGAAGGCACGCAACTCACCCCAGTCATAGAGATCCTCGCCCTTTGCACCGTAAAGACGCTCGCCTGTTGCAAGGTCATACTGATAGATAGGGTAGATAGGAGCAATGTTCTGACCGAAGAAGAAGAGGTTGTTATATGAGCTTCCTGAAGCTGCTCCACCATACTGCTGCTGGTTTGTGTTTGAGTATGAGATGTTGATACCGGCCTTGAGCCACTTTGTAACCTGATGGTCAACCTTACCTCTTACTGCAAGACGGGTGAATCCTGACATAGGAACGTAACCGCCATCCTTAAGATAAGAAGCAGAGAAATAAGCCTGAGTCTTGTCTGATCCGCCTGATGCGCTCAAGCTGTACTCCTGACGAAGACCGTTCTGGAATACGTCTTTGTTCCAGTTATCTGTCCACTTGAGGTCAGTTGCAAGCGGGTTGAGCTTACCTGTAGCAGGGTCGATGAGCTCGTTGTCTGCTACTCCCTTATATGTGTTGTAGTTGAGGTTCGGAATCAAGGCAGCTGAAGCATACATGTTAGCCTGAGCAAGAGTGAGAGGGCTTGCATCACGGTAGTAAGCTGCATTTCTCAAAGATTCCCATGCCATTTCATAGTACTGACCTGGATCAGTGATCACGTCATAAGCAGGAACGGCTCTTGAGTTTACGCCGACCTTGGCATCGAATGTAACGTGTACTCGGTCAGCTGCACCTCTCTTCGTTGTGATGATGATGACACCGTTTGAACCGCGGGCACCATACATTGAGTTGGCGGCAGCATCCTTGAGGACGGTAAGAGACTCGATATCCTGAGCTGGAATTGAGTTGAGTGATCCTTCATAAGGCACACCGTCCACTACGATAAGCGGAGACTGCGATGCTGAAATAGAACCCAATCCACGGATGATGATGCTTGAGCTTGAACCTGGAGTACCTGAAGAGCTGGCTGTCTGAAGACCTGCGACAGCACCTTCGAGAGACTTGCTGATGTTTGTGGTCTGCATGCGCTCAAGCTTCTCACCGCTCACCTGAGTCGCCGCTCCAACGAACGATGACTTCTTCTGAACGCCATAAGCCACGACGATGGTTTCGTCGAGAGCCATTGCGTCGGGTGCAAGCTGAACATTGATGACAGACTTGCCCTGTACTTCAACGGTTATATCCTCATAACCTATTGAAGAAAACACGAGCACTGCATTCATTGGCACTGAAATGGAATAGTGTCCGTTAACGTCAGTGTTGACTCCATTGGCTGTGCCCTTTTCCATCAATGATGCGAAAGGAACAGGTTCTCCTGTCTGAGAGTCTGTAACATTTCCGGTCACTGTCATATTCTGGGCAAAGGCCACAGTAGAGATCAGTACCGCCAACGCTGTGAAAAATAGTTTCATTTTTCTCATAGTTGTTACTTTTAGTTGTTAAACATAAATATTGATTCTGATTATTTCCCAGTACACTACACTGTTGTTCTTAATGCACTAATAATCGGGCGTTTAACAGGTCAATGTTCATCTCTAACAATTAAACACATGCCTACTTATGCTTATATCAGAGTCAGTACGGAAGTACAGTGTCATGCGAGCCAGAAACATGAAATCAAATGCTGGTGCGAAAGGAATGGTATTGAAGTCGACAAATGGATTTCGGAGTCTGTATCCGGTACTATCGAAGTCGAAAAAAGACAACTTGGAAAGATTATCCGCTCCATGAAAAGCGGGGATCTGCTTATATGCACGGAATTGTCCAGATTAGGGCGCAACATGCTTATGATCATGGAAATATTGAACAGATGCTCTCAAAAGGGAGTGGCTATCAGGACGATCAAGGATAATTTCACACTTTCCGACAGTATCAATTCCAAGATCATAGCGTTTGCTTTTGCTCTGGCCGCAGAAATCGAAAGGAACCTCATTTCGCAGCGCACGAAAGAGGCTTTGGCTGTCAAAAAGTTACAGGGTGTCAGACTTGGCAGACCTTCGGGCAGCTCGAAGAAGAAAAGGTCATTCATAGAGGATTATGACAATGCGGCCTTTCTGATCCGGCAGGGAAACAGTCTGACGAGGGTGGCGAAAATGTATGGAATTCATAGAAATACCCTGAGAAAATACCTTATCGAGGCTGAAAATGGATGAAAAAATACACTTTTGTTAAATTTTCGTGAAGATTATAATCTCGTCGGTTTACAACTTGTTACGGTTACAGATTGTAAGAAAATAGCGTCAAAATCCGGTGATGACCGAGCAGCCAGGACGCCGCTATGTTACGGATTCATATAAATTACAACTACTTATATATATAAGAAAGTTTGGCAAATTGAAAAATTATGCTGAACTTTGTACGAAATGGTGTTATAAAAAACGCCCGATTATTAGTGCATGAAAATTTTCAGTGTAGTGTACGGAAGAAAATAATCAATATTTATGTTTAACAACTAAAAGTAACAACTATGAGAAAAATGAAACTATTTTTCACAGTGTTGGCGGTTCTGATCAGTTCGGCGGTCTACGCCCAGGACATCACAGTAACCGGAAGTGTAAAGGATTCATCAACAGGTGAATTTGTGCCTTTTGCTTCTATTCAGGTGAAAGGCACTATGACAGGTACCAGCACAGACGCAGATGGTTTGTTCACGATGACAGTCCCTTCAGACGGAGTCCTTGTATTCTCTTCTATCGGATACAAGACCCTGGAGGTCGAGGTTGCAGGCAACAGGACTATCAATGTTGCAATCGACCCTGACACACAGGCTCTCGAGGAGACAATCGTTGTCGCGTTCGGTACATCGACAAAGGAAGCGTTTACCGGTTCCGCTAAGGTGCTGGATGACGAGAAGCTTGCGCAGTCGCAGGTTTCAAACGTTACCAACGCCCTCGCAGGACAGGTAGCAGGTGTGCAGCTCGTTTCAGCAAACGGCGCCCCTGGTTCTTCTGCAACAATCCGCGTACGTGGTATTTCATCAATCAACGCGGGTAACGACCCTCTCATCATTGTTGACGGTGCTCCTTTCGACGGCGATATGAACAACATCGCTCCAAGCGACATCGAGTCCATGACAGTCCTCAAGGATGCTGCTTCAAACGCCCTCTATGGTGCTCGTGGTGCCAATGGTGTCATCATGATCACAACAAAGAAGGGAAGGCAGGGTCAGGCTTCAGTATCGTTCGATGCAAAGGTCGGTGTGAACACAAATGCTCTTCAGAGATATGAGACTATCTCGGATCCACGTGCTTTCTACGAGCAGCACTACAAGGCTCTCTACAACTACTACACAGCAAATGACGGTCTCGCACTTACTCCGGATGAGGCTTACATGAGAGCTAACGAGAATCTCTACAACGTAGCTGCCGGCGGTCTCGGATATCAGACTTATACTATCCCTGCAGGCCAGTATACTATCGGACGTAACGGTAAGTTCAACCCAGGTGCTACAGAAGGCTACGTGATGGGTGACCATCTCGTGAAGGCTGACAACTGGGCTGACGAGGTTTACCGCAAGGGTATCCGTCAGGAGTATACAGCTACAGTATCAGGTGCTCAGGAGAGAATGTCTTTCTACTCTTCACTCAGCTACCTCAACAACCAGGGTATTACAGAGAAGTCTGACCACGAGCGTCTTTCTGCACGTCTCAAGGCTGACTATCAGGCAACTGACTGGCTCAAGATGGGTGCCAACATGTCATACACCAAGTTCGAGTTCAACTCGCTCAGCAACAACGGTAGCTCAGGCTCTACAGCCAACATCTGGGCGTTCACATCGCAGATCGCTCCTATCTACCCTCTCTATGTGAGAAATGCTGACGGCTCGCAGTACTATGACGTAAACGGAATCGCTGTCCTTGACCACGGTAACGCTAACCTCAGAAACGGTGGTTTCCCAGGTCTCTCACGTCCGTTCATCACTGACGCAAACCCTGTACTCGGTAACAAGTACAATACAAACAACTCAGAGGGTAACGCACTTTCTGCTCAGGGTTATATCGACGTTGACATCATCAAGGGCCTTACATTCACAGTAAATGCATCGGCTACTCTTGACGAGACACGTTCCAACTATGTATACAACCCTTATTACGGACAGTTCCGTTCTACAGGCGGTACAGTTTCAGTAGGTCACAGCCGTTCTTATGCTTGGAACAGCCAGCAGCTCCTCAACTACCAGAGGAAGTTCGGTAACCACAATGTGGGCGTTCTCGTAGGACATGAGTACTACAGCGACAGATATTACTATGTAGGTGCCGGCAAGAGCCAGATGTTCTCGCAGGATAACAAGGAACTCGACGGTGCTGTAGTTGACGGACAGAGCGCATCTTCATATCAGACACACTACAACAACGAAGGTTATCTCGGACGTGCACAGTATGACTACATGGAGCGTTACTTCGTTTCAGGATCGTTCCGTCGTGATGCTTCTTCACGCTTCCATCCTGAAAACCGTTGGGGTAACTTCTGGAGCGCAGGTGCTGCATGGATCATGAGCAAGGAGAACTGGTTCAACGCTTCTTGGGTAAATGAGTTCAAGCTCAAGGCTTCCATCGGTAGCCAGGGTAACGACTCTATCGGTTCTTACAGATATACAGATATCTTCGGTATCGTACCATCTGACGGCAAGATCTCTACTCTCTTCGCTACAAAGGGTAACAAGGACATCACTTGGGAGACAAATACCAACTTCAATGCAGGTATCGAGTTCTCATTGTTCGACAGCAGAGTAAACGGAGGCATCGAGTACTTCAACCGTATGACTACAGACATGCTCTTCCCTACTCCGGTTGCTCCGTCACAGGGTTATTCTTCTATTTATAAGAACGTCGGTGACATGAACAATTATGGTGTCGAGGGTGACTTCCACTTCGTGCTCGTAAACAACAGGAACGTACAGTGGGACATCAACCTTAACGCTTCATACCTTAAGAATACTGTCGTTTCACTCGCTGACAACGTAAAGGATTCTAAGGCATACGATGCTGAAGGAAATGAGTACAACGGTTTCACAAGCGGTTCGTTCTTCGTTGCTGAGGGTGCTTCAATGTATACTTTCAATACATATGAGTTCGCAGGTATCGATCAGGAGACAGGTAAGTCTCTCTGGTACAAGAACATTCTTGACGAAGAAGGCAACATCACAGGCCGTGAGACAACAGATGACTATTCTGAGGCTTCGAAGTATATGACAAACATAAGCGTTCTCGCACCTCTCTTCGGTGGTTTCGGTACATCAGTAAGCGCATACGGCTTTGACTTCGCTATCAACTTCACATACCAGGTAGGTGGTAGGCAGATGGATGGCGGATACCAGACATTCATGTACTCTCCTACATCAGGTGCCAACGGTTACAACTACCACGTTGACCTCCTCAATGCTTGGACACCAGATAACAAGGGTGCTTCTATTCCACGTTTCCAGTATGCTGATGAGTACAGCAACGCTACATCTACAAGGTTCCTTACAAAGGCTTCTTACCTGAACCTTCAGAATGTTAACTTCGGTTACACTCTTCCTGCAAAGTTCACAAGGAAGTTCCTCGTAAACTCACTCAGAATTTATGTTTCTGCAGAGAACCTCTATTACTGGTCTGCACGTAAGGGCTTCGACCCACGTCAGGGCTTCTCATCTTCTACAAATGCCACTACCTATTCTCCTATGAGAACAGTTTCAGGTGGTATCACAGTTAAATTTTAATTGAGGGAGGATAGAACAATGAAAAACATATTTAAGACTATACTTATAGGTGCCGTATCTGTTTCTCTTGCATCTTCATGTATTCAGGAGACTTTCCCTCTTGAAGGAGCGGCAACATCAGAGCAGCTTGCCCAGTCAGCTGCAGGTATGGCGGCTGCTGTTGACGGCCTCGTTGCTCAGATATATCAGCCATACTACTTCTTTGGATCAGGTGTACAGCAGGAGACCGATATGTCATACGCTGGTATCCTCATTACTTATGCGCGTCTTACCAATGATATCGTGAACAACTCTGCAACAGAGGGTTACGACTGGTGGACAGGATATTGCGGTTCTTACGGAAGAAACATGAAGGCGAATACCTATAATCAGACTATTCCGTTCATGACTTTCTACAAGATCATCAAGTCTGCAAACGACATCATCGGACCGCTCCTCTCGCTTGAGGAACTCAATGCTGACCAGAAGGTTTACCTCGGAACAGCATATGTTTACAGAGCGCTGATGTACCATGACCTCTACAACCTGTATCTCCCTGCGGAGAACAAGTACACTGACGTTTCAAAGGTTGTTGGTCTCACTACTCCTATCATCGTTTCAAGCTCAGAGGAAGAGACTCAGTACAAGACTGCACGTGCACCTAAGGAGGCAATGTCTGCATTCATTCTTGCTGACCTTGACAAGGCTGAGCAGCTCCTCGAAGGTTATGTTCCTGCAACAGGACGTTACCCTGGCGTTCCAGTGGTTTACGGTCTGAAGGCCCGTATGTACATGGCACTTGAGGATTATGACAATGCTGCTAAATATGCACGCAAGGCTATCGACGCTTCAGGCAAGACTCCTTTGACAGAGGCTGAGTGGCACAACCCTGCAGCTGCATTCTGCGACGCAGCGGGCAACAACTCATGGATGTGGTACTACAACCTTTCTGCAAACAACATGGGTAACCTCTGTAACCCTACAGGATTCCTCGCAGGTGAGGCTGACTGGGGATACAACTCTCTTACTCGCATGGCTATCCACCGTTGGATGTATGACCGTATGAACAGAGATGACTTCCGTAAGAGGTCGTTCCTTGATCCGGACAGAGAGACATATGATGCTGACTACTATGAATGGGCAGACCAGACAGGCTTCCTCAAGGCATATCCTTTCGAGTCACTTCCTGACTACATGTCATTCAAGATCCGTTGCAAGGGCGGCGACTGGGAGACTTATTCAGTAGGTGGTGCTGCAGACTGGCCTATGATGCGTGTTGAGGAAATGTACCTCATCGAGGCAGAGGCTGTCGGAATGAGAGACGGTGAGGCTGCAGGTGCAGCTCTTCTCGAGTCATTCATGCAGACATACCGTGACCCAAGCTACTCATACTTCGTTGCATCTTCTAAGTTCAATGAAGGTTTCGTAAAGAACTTCCAGGAGGAGGTACTTTACCAGAAGAGAGTAGAGTTCTGGGGCGAGGGAGTCGGTTTCTTCGATGCTAAGCGTATCCGTCCGGGTGTGAAGACCTGGTACAAGGGTTCAAACGTTATCCACGAGACCCTCAAGTATGACATCGAGGAAGTGAGTCCATTCTGGAACTTCGTGATTCCGGAGTCTGAGTATGAGAACAATGACTATATCATGAAGGAGGACGAGGTTCCTACCGAAATTGATGGAGTCATGACTACACTTAACAATCCTGACCCTACCGGAAAGGTAGAGACAATCTCAACACAGTTCTAATTTAAAACGACAGCAACATGAAAAAGACAATTAATAAAATAGTTTTTGGCTCGCTCATGAGCTTAGCTTTCGTAGCCTGTGTACAGGATTATGACTACACTCCTGCTCCACAGGAGGATGCAAACAAGACTTATGTAAAGGCTGACGACACAGCTCCAAGAAATCTTGATATCGACGGATCTGACATCCTCGTTCCTTTCGTAAGAACAAAGGCTGACGGCGCTATGGACATCACAGTTGCACTGACAGATACATCAGGACTCTTTACCCTTAAGAATACTACAGTATCTTTCGCTGCCGGTGAGACTACTGCAACTGCAGCCGTTTCATATTCATATGACAATCTTGATCCTGCAGCTTCATACTCGATTGTTGTCGAGATCACTTCAGGTGACATTTCAGAGTATACTGCAGATGCATTCCCTATCACATGCAGGAAGGCATGGCAGAACCTCGGTATCGCTCAGTGGTATGATGACTGGTGGATCGGAGGACCTTTCGAGAAGCAGCTCATCAAGGCACCGGACGGAACCGAGACTTACAGACTTATCAATCCTTGGGATCAGGAGTCTGTAACTGCAGGTGGACTTGACTTCGTGGAGGAGGTTCCTTACCTTGAGTTCTTCATCAACGAAGACGGTAGCATCACATGGGGACAGATCCTCAACCTCGGCTTCACATTCTCAGGTATGACATGTCATATGCTTGACGGAGCTGCAGTCGGTGATACTGAAACATCTGCTGCCAACATGATGGTTATGCCGGATGTCGCTCAGTTTGCTTGGTATCCTATCCTCAACTTCTCAGGCGGATCATTCAGCTGGTGGGGTAGTCCTTCAGTGGCCTACATCTCATTCCCTGGTGGACCAGACCTTGCAGAACTGCTAGGACTTTAATTTCTGAACTAAATGAGGCTGACCAGAGGTTCATGTAACCTTGGGTCAGCCTTATTATAATTAAAATGATGGAAAAGACTCTTCGTATACTATCTCTTTTCGCTGTTTGGATGCTGGTTTCTTGCCAGCATGAACCGTTTACTGTGGATAAGACAGACGAATTCAATGTAGAACAAGATGCATATGTGGCGGGTAAGGCTGTAATCCGTGTCTCAGACGCCCTTGCTTTAAAGCTTGAATCCGAAGGTTCCGGTTCCGGAATCATACCCGGTGCCGTTCTGAGCCGTACTTTCCAGGACGGAGGAAGATATGAAGAGCGAATGCGTAGGGAAGGGCTGCATTTGTGGTACAATGTGCAGTTTGACGAGTCACTTCCGCTTACCAAGGCAGGACATGACCTGATCTGCGTAGAAGGAGTGGAACTTGTCGAATATGTCCCTAAGGCTGTGATCAATGATGCCATGCCTTTATTCGACGACCCTGAGTTCAAGAAACAGTGGCATTTCCAGAATACAGGAAATGCTGTCAACGGTCTCGTAGCCGGTTGTGACATCAATGTCGATCCGGCGTGGAGAAGAGGAGTCGTGGGAAGCGATGAGGTAATCGTAGCCGTCATCGATACAGGAGTCGACTATGCACATGAAGACCTTAAGGACAACATGTGGACGTCTGTTGATGCTAAGGGAAAGACGATCTACGGATACAATGCCATTCTCGGTAATAACAAGATCAATCCTCAGGACCATGGAACTCATGTGGCAGGTACCATTGCCGCAGTGAACAACAACGGTATCGGAGTAAGCGGAATTGCCGGAGGTAATGCAGCTGAAGGAATCAAGGGTGTAAGGATCATGGCTTGTGAGATATTCGAGGGCGAATATCAGGGCAATGAAGCTGAGGCAATCGTCTGGGCTGCCAATCACGGAGCGGTGATCGCACAGAACAGCTGGGGCTTCATTCCTGAAAACAATCTTACAGAGACCCCTCGATATGTGAGGGAGGCAATTGATTACTTCAACACATATGCCGGATGTGATGAGGATGGAAATCAGCTTCCGGACAGCCCGATGAAGGGTGGTGTCGTTATCTTTGCTACCGGTAACGACGCTGTCACAGAAGCATATCCGGCATCATATGAAGGCTGTATCTCGGTTTCTTCAGTAGCGGGAGACTACGAGATGGCCTATTATTCAAATCATGGAGACTGGGTGGACATCATGGCACCTGGTGGAGATACAAAGAAGAATCAGATGATCATCAGCACAATTGCAGACAGCGAGTACGGCCGTATGCAGGGTACCTCTATGGCCTGCCCTCATGTCAGCGGTGTGGCTGCATTGATCGTTTCCGAATTCGGCGGTCCCGGATTCACAAGAGAACAGCTGATTGACCGACTCTTAAAGACGGCATCAGATATATCATTGCCTGCAGATCAGATGGGACATGGTCTTGTCGATGCTTCTGCAGCCGTCGCACATTACGGCGAATTCATGCCGAATGTGCCTGAATTTGCAAATTATGAGCAGCTGTCAGCGACAGCTTTCGCTCTCAAATATATCGTTCCTGAGGAAAACAACGGAGTAAACAGCAAGTATGTTGACCTTTATTGGTCGGAGACACCTTTTGATAAGGTTACCGATGGTATGAACAAGGTTACGGTACCTGTGGGAAGAAAGACTGCAGGAGATACCCTTGTCTTCACGTTGGATAAGCTCGCTCAGAACACGACCTATCATATATCGGTTGTAGGCGTAGATGCATTAGGCTATACTTCAGAAATGACGGAGAACATATCGATTTCGACCTCAGATAACCTTCCTCCTGCAATCGAGGCTCTTGACGGAACCCAGCATACCTATAAGCAGCATGAGTGGGCAAAGCTCAGGTTCAATATCACAGATCCTGAGAATTCGATCGCTGACGTGACATATGAGAATGCTACCGACGGAGATACCTTCTCAAAGGAAGATGACCTTTATTATCTTGTCATCGATGCCAAGAAGATCGCTCCGGGCTCTTACAGCTCGCGCATTGTAGTTACTGACGATCATGGAAAGACAGCTGAGTGCAGCCTCTCCTTCGTGATTGAACCGAATACTGACCCTGTGGTGAAGTCTGCCCTTGAGGATCTCATACTATCTTCCGATTCGGCATCGAAGACTATAAACCTTGCTGATTACTTTACTGACGCAGACGGAGAATCCCTTAAGTATACTGCGGTTTCTTCAGATGATGAAGTCCTTAAGATTTCTGTATCAAAGAACAATATGACTGTGACGGCTGCTTCGTACGGAATGGTAGCTGTAACAGTTACTGCATCTGATGCGATGGGCAGGACTGCAAAGGATTCATTCAGGACCCTGGTAAGGGACGGTTCCAAGGAATTTGACCTCTATCCTAATCCTGTGGCTGACGGTAAGCTTTATGTAAGGTCATCAGATGCATCGGAAGCAGACCTTAAGATCGTGAGCTCGTCGGGTGCCCTTGTGTATGAGAACAAGGTGGTCCCTGATCCGTTCAGTCCTGCCTTGGAGGATGTTTCTGCCCTTCTTCCAGGGGTATACAGCGTACAGGTGACCGGCAAGTCCGGTAAGGTATTCACTCAAAATATCGTCAAGTTATGAGAATTTCAAGATACTTTACCCTGCTGATTGCGCTCGTACTGACAGCAACTGCAGCAACAGCCCAGACAGGTTCCTTCCTCAATATTCCTGACGATGTGAGGGAACTTGCAACAGGTGGAGTGAACGCCGGCTCCGATGCTGTGATCGCTCTTGATGATGACAGGATCAAGGCTGACGTGTCATATCTTATGTGGAGCCCTAAGGGAGTTGCAAGCAATATCGTGACAGCCGATCTTGGCTACCGTCTTGGAAAGCTTGCCATCTTTGCGGAGGCGGGAATGAATGCATACAGCCCTTATGACACATATGACGAATGGGGAAACAGTACAGGTGAATATTCGCCGAGCGAAATGTTTGCAGGAATCGGTGCGGCATACAGGATCATTCCAGGTCTGGGAGTTTCTGTAATGGCAAAATATGTGGGTTCGAACCTTGCCGAGGGCGCCCGTACTTCAGCTGTATGTGCGGATGTCAACGCTGTCTTCAGGCTCAAGTCATTGACAGTAGGAGTTTCCGGCTCGAACATCGGTTCAGGAACTCTCCCGATGCTCTTAGAGGCAGGTGCAAGGCATTCCTTCAGCTTCGGAAAGACCCTGACGCTCGGAGTGGGACTTGATGCCGGATACATGTCCCAGGGCCAGAATGGAGCCGTGGTGGCATCAGCTGGAGTCGACCTTAAGATATTGGACATGATTTCCGTGATGGCCGGATATCATTTCTCTACAAATACTGCGTTCGAGCCATCATATGTATCTGCCGGTCTGGGAGTGGATATCGCCATGATAAAGATTTCAGCGGCCTATCTTACAGGCAATCCATATATAGGCAACACCTTGGGAATTACCCTCGGATGTGCATTCTAAAAAGAACCTTCTGGTTATTTACATAAATATTGGCGAGCGGTCGGTCCCTGTGAAGGTACCGGCCGCTGATTTTATTGATTCCCTCCCGGCCACAAGAACTGCCATATTTGTGGCCGGGAAGGAAAACAAAAGGAGACAATCATCCGACTGTCTCCTTTTTAGCTATAAGAAAACCCTTAAAAGGGAAGCTTTCTTTATGAAAGTTTATTGATATAAACTGCGATACCGCTCTTGAGGTTTGCAGCCTTGTTCTTGTGGATTACACCGATCTTTGCGAGCTTGTCGATCATTGCATAGACCTTAGGTGCGTTTGCCTCGGCTGCTGCCTTGTCGGTTGTGTTACGAATCGCACGGATTGCGTTTCTTGTTGTCTTTGCATAATACTTATTATGCAATCTGCGCCTCTCGCTCTGGCGATAGCGCTTGTCTGCTGAAGCGTGGTTTGCCATTGTTCTTATTTTTTATATTTTTCGTAGTCGGTAGGGGAATCGAACCCCTCTTGCAAGAATGAAAATCTTGAGTCCTAACCGATAGACGAACCGACCAAACTGACCACTTTTAACAAATGGGAGTGCAAAGGTAAGAAAAGTTTTTGAACTGACAAAATATTTCTTAATCTTTCTCCTCTTCTTTTCCCGTGTCAGCCCACTCGAAAGAGTATATCACTGACTCCACCTGTCTGAGGTACTGTCTCTTGTCATATTTAGGTGCGTATACGAAGGCCTGGAGCACGATCATCTCCTGTCCGTCCTGGCTGTAGAACACGTGCGAAACGAAAGGTCCTCCCATGTAGTCGTTGTATACCTCCCAGAATCCCCTTACTTCAGCGAATTCGAGACCCTTGTAGCGCTTGTACTCGATGCCCGGCCTTACGGCTGTGCTGGTAGTCATGTAGGTATTCTCGAACATTCCCGGCACGTTCTGCTCAAGCATCATGTTGCTGTTCTCAAGGATGTTGTCAAGGCTCATCATCTCCTCGCCTTCCACTACCGGATATTTGTACACGAGGATACCCTGTGTGAGACCTTCGATCGCATACTCGATCCAGATGAAGTCGCTGGTCCTCTTCTTGAGCTTGTAGCCTGAAGGGAAGTGAGGCGAACCTCCCACCATCTGTGTCACGACCGGTGCCAGCTTGAGCTCCTCGTATCTCTTCACGTTTCTGATGATGCGGTCTCTTTCGGCCTGCTCGAGGGTCGTTCTGATCAGGGCAGTGTTCTCCTTGATGAGTTCGACAGCCTTTTCGGTATCAGCGGCATTGATATAGATGACAGTCTGAGGCGCTGCCCACACATCCTTCCTCAATACTACTCCAGGCTCTGTCACGCTAGGATTGATGTTGGTCACGATTATGTTCCTGTGGATCTGGAACATGTTTGTGAATGCGTTCTGAGGAACATTCACAAGTCCGAAGAGCGGCTCTCTCTGAGGTAGGAAAGGGGCTTCGCATGCAAGGGAATCCCTGAGGACGTTGCCCACGGTTCCTTCCCAATTACCCTTGTCGATCACGATGACCACATCTCCTGCCTTTCCGCTGATGTTGGGAAGCAGGGCCTTTCTTGTCTTCTGCTCGTTGCAGGAAGTGATTGTCATGACTGCGACAAGCACAAGAGTCATGTAGCTGAGAAACTTTTTCATATCTGTTCTGTTTTATATTTGTCTCTATCTTATAAGTCTTGCAATATCGTTGCCGAATGCCAGGAACATAAGGCCGAAGATCAGGATCATTCCGATGATCTGGGTCACATAGAGGAAACCGTCGCTTGGCTTTCGTCCGGTCACCATCTCGTATATCGTGAACAGGATGTGTCCGCCGTCAAGGGCCGGGATAGGGATGAGGTTCATCACTCCCAGCATTATGGACAGAAGCGCGATGATGCTCAGGAAGCTGTACCAGTCCCATGCCTCAGGGAACACCTGTCCTATCGCGATGAAGCTTCCTACCGACTTGTAGGCCTCCGTGCTTGGTGTGAAGACGAGCTTCAGGTCCTGGAGGTACTCTCCGATGGAGGTGAAGGTCTTGCGGAATCCCGCAGGGATCGCAGACGCGAGGCTGTACTCCATGGTCTTGATCTCAGGTGCTGCCAGATATACTCCGAGCCTTCCTGTAGTGTCCACCTGAAGGCTCATCGCCAAGGTGTCCGATGACCTTACCACATCAATGGGAACCGTCTCGCCGGCGTGAGCCTCAAGTATCGGCCATGCATCCTGGACGAAACGTATGTCCTTATCGGCCACCCTGATGACCCTGTCTCCCGACCGGAGGTCGCTTCCGCTGTTAGCGGAACCTTCTGCCACCGAACCGATCACGAACGGTCTCGCCAGATCGAACATTCCCGGCGTGTTCAGAACGTCGCCGATCCTGTTGTGGTCAAGATATATGTCAAGAGTGTCTCCGTCGCGGAGGACTGTAGCCTTTCCGGCTGTCTGTCTTGCCATGTCCGCCTGAAGCATGAGGAAGTTCACCGGCTCGTAGTCGTCGAAGCTGATGATGTGGTCTCCGTTACGGAAGCCCATGTCGTATGCAAGTTCATTGACATAGATGCAGTTGTCTTCGTTGCTGATGTAGCTTTCTCCCCATCCTGCAAGCAGCGCGATGTACATCACTATAGCAAAGATGAAGTTGAAGAGTACGCCTCCAGCCATCACAAGAAGCCTCTGCCATGCCGGCTTTGTCCTGAACTCCCACGGCTGCGGCTCGTTCTTGAGATATTCCGTGTCCATGGATTCGTCTACCATTCCGGCTATCTTGCAGTAGCCTCCGAGAGGCAGCCAGCCTATTCCGTACTCTGTCTCCCATTCCTTTCCTTTCGGGAAGAGTCTCGAGAACCAGCCTGTCTTTGTGCTGAGAAGCTTCCTGCCGCCTGCGTCGAAGAAGAGGAAGAACTTGTCCACCCGTATGCCGAAGAGCTTCGAGAACGAGAAATGTCCGAGCTCATGCACAAGGATGAGCACCGACAGGGCCAGTATTACCTGAAGTGTCTTTATGATTGCGATCATGATATCTTTTCAATGAGTTCAACAGCCTTGACAAAGGCCTCTTCGTTAGTCGCGAAGATCGTATCCAGGTCAGGCTCCGCTACAAAATCCACACCATCCATACAGTCCCTGACTACAGAAGATATGTCGTAGAATCCGATCTTCTCCTGGAGGAAGGCAGCCACTGCAGCTTCGTTCGCCGCATTCATTATGCAGGCCATGTTTCCGCCCTTTTCCAAAGCCTCGTAAGCCAGTCCCAGAGCCGGGAACTTCTCGAGGTCGGGAGCGAAGAAGGACAGACCTCCGAGCTGGGCGAAATCAAGCTTCCTGTTGTTCAGAGACAGTCTGAAAGGGTAGCTGAAGGCGAACTGGATGGCTTCCCTCATGTCCGGATGACCCATCTGCGCGATCACTGATCCGTCCGCATATTCGACCATCGAATGGATGATGGATTCAGGATGGATGACCACCTGGATCCTGTCACCCGGCGTACCGAAGAGCCAGCGGGCCTCGATGATCTCGAGTCCCTTGTTCATCATTGTCGCGGAGTCGATGGTGATCTTGCTGCCCATGCTCCAGTTCGGGTGGTTGAGCGCCTGGGCGCGTGTGGCCTTCGCTATCTCCTCCCTTGACCATGTGCGGAAAGGGCCGCCCGAGGCGGTCAGATGTATCTTTTCCACCGGTGCGCCAGCCGATCCCATAAGGCACTGGAAGATCGCCGAATGTTCCGAGTCGACCGGAAGTATGCGTGCGCCCGTCTTCGATGCCAGGTCCATGACTATCCTTCCCGCCGCCACGAGGGTCTCCTTGTTTGCGAGCGCGATGGTCTTTCCCGCCTTCACGGCCGCTACCGTCGACGAAAGACCGCTGAATCCGACCATCGAGGTAAGGACGATGTCGATGTTGTCGCCGGTCACGAGGTCGCATACCGACTTCATGCCTGCGAAGACCTTGATGTCGTGCGGGTCAAGCGCGTCCCTGACCTCCTGATACTTGTCTTCGTTGCATATTACCACGGCGTTCACGTCGAATTCGATCGCCTGCCTTATGAGAAGGTCGGTGCTGTTGTTGGCTGTAAGAAGCTCGACTTCGAAAAGGTCGCGGTGCTGCCCGATCACGTCAAGGGCCTGTCTGCCTATCGAACCTGTGGAGCCGAGTATGGCTATATGTCTTTTTTCCATCCTTCTAGAATTTAATGTATAGGGTAGGATCTACCGTCTGGCCCTTGTGCCAGAGCTCGAAATGGAGGTGGTCGCCGGTGGTGAGCTCGCCTGTATTGCCCACAAGGGCTATAGGACTGCCTGCGGTGACCTTGTCTCCCGCCTTCTTGAGAAGCTTCTCGTTATGCTTGTATATGGATACGATGTCTCCTTCATGCTGGATCTGGATCGTGTGACCCGCCTCGTCGCTCCATCCCGCGAATATCACCGTGCCGTCTAGGGTCGCCTTCACGACCGATCCTTCCGGCGCTGCGATGTCGATGTATGGGTGGACGGCAGGATCATAGCCCTGGGATATCACGCCGGTCACAGGAGTGAAGAAATGAAGGCCTTCGATAGGGAGGTCTCGCTGGGTCCTGCCGGAGATTCCGAACTTCTCCTCTTCCTTGACCTGTTCCCTGAGCAGGGAGTCCTGACGGGCTATGGCTTCCATGTCAAGCTCTGTCGCTGCGTTCTTCGCCTTGATGAGGCTGTCGATCTTTACAGGTTCCTCGCCTTCGACCGCGCGTCTGAGGTTTTCCGAGTAAAGTTCCCAGCGGAAGATCACGTTCTCAAGGGAGTCGATCGTAATCGCGTTCTGGATCGCCGCTCTCTTGCTGCGGGCATCCGGATAGCCCGGGATGAAGGTCCTGACAGGGGTGAATGCTATGATGGAATAAATTGCCGCACACAGCAGTACCAGTATGGTCACGACAGCCACGAAGAACGTCGTCCTTGTGAAGTGGAGGGTGACAAGGTGTTCATGGGTCTTGTCGTCTATGAAGGCAAGACGGAAGGTCCTGTTTTTCTTTTCTCTGCTCTTCTGTGCCATAAATTCTTTTTTATTAGTAACTTTGCCCTCCGATGGATAGGATTGTAGGCATAGATTACGGTAGAAAACGGGTCGGAGTCGCTGTGAGCGATCCGCTCGGTATCTTTGCGTCCGCTCTTGAAACGGTACATTCTGCAAAGATAATAGATTATCTTAAAAAATATGCCGAAAATGAGAATGTCGTGCGCTTTGTCGTTGGTTATCCGCGCAATATGAACGGCGCTCCTTCTGAGGCTGCAAAGGATATAGACATCTTTTTGAAGCATCTTGCAAAGGCTTTTCCTGACATTCCCGTAGACCTTGAGGACGAGCGTTTCACCTCTGTCCTGGCCCACAGGGCGATGATCGACGGGGGAATGAAGAAGCAGGACCGCATGAAGAAGGAATCCGTCGACAAGATAAGCGCGGCGATCATCCTCCAGAGCTGGCTCGACCGACGGCCGAAGTGACGTTGCCATGTCATCCCGAGGAACGAAGTGACGTGGGGATCCTATGCCGCCATGTCATCCTGAGGAGGACCGGAGTGACGTTGCCATGTCATCCTGAGGAGGACCGGAGGCCCGACGTGAGGATCTCATTATTATGAATGAAAACAACAGAATTATGATACTGCCAATATATTTATACGGATCAGAGGTCCTCAGACGAGAGAACGTCGATGCCGACCTCAATGACAAGGAAGGAATCCTCAAGCTGATCGAGGATATGAAGGAAACCCTGAAGGTGGCTGACGGCTGCGGCCTTGCCGCCCCGCAGGTAGGCGTGAACACCAACATCGTGATCGTCGACGGTCGTGAGCTGTCTGATACATACGATTATCTCCACGATTTCTTCAGGGTCATGATCAACCCTGTGGTGCTGGAGGAGAGCAGCGAGACCTGCGAGTTTTCGGAGGGCTGCCTCAGCGTTCCCGGCATCTATGCCGAGGTTACAAGGCCGGCAAAGATAAAGGTGGAGTACTACAACGAGAAGTTCGAGAAGGTGGTGGAGGAGTTCGACAGATTCGCCTGCCGTATGGTCCAGCACGAGCTTTCGCACCTCGAAGGCAACCTTTTTGTAGATAACGTGTCGCCGATCCGACGCAAGATGATAGCCCGCAAGCTGCAGGCCATCTCCAAGGGCTCGGTCCAGACAAGATACAAGTCAAAGAGATAAGTTATGGGAGCATTTCACGCATATGACATCAGAGGAGTCTACAATGTGGACTTCGACAAGACTCTGGCCTACAAGGTGGGTTATTTCCTTCCGGAGCTGCTTTCTGCAGACAAGGTGCTTGTAGGAAGAGACGCAAGGGTTTCTTCGCCGGAGATCCATGAATACCTGCTCAAGGGCATCACCGATGCCGGAGCGGATGTGTACGACATAGGACTCAGCACGACACCGATGGTCTATTTCGGCACCGCGCATTATGGCTTCAAGGCCTCGGTGCAGATTACGGCCTCGCACAATCCTGCCGAGTACAACGGTCTCAAGGTCTCGCGTGAAAACGCCCTTCCGGTGGGTCTGGATACAGGCCTCGGACAGATAAAGGAGTGGGTGGAAAGCGGTCGCGAGTGCCCTCCTGCCGCAGTGAAGGGACAGGTGCGTCCTATGGACATAAAGGCTGACTATCTCGCCTTCCTCCTCAAGTACAAGGGTGACTGGAGCGGTCTTAAGATCGCGATGGACGTGTCGAACGGAATGGCTTCGCTTCTGGTGCGTGACATCTTCGGCGACCAGCCGGCCTACATATATGAAGAGATGGACGGAAGCTTCCCTAACCATGAGCCGAACCCTCTCGTGCAGAAGAATGTCGAGGCTTTGAAGAAGCTCGTGGCAGAGACAAAGGCAGATCTCGGAGTGATCTTCGACGGCGACGCGGACCGTGTGATGTTCGTCGACGAGAACAGCCGTTTCATTTCTCCGGACCTTATGATCGCCGTGCTCGGACATTATTTCCTTGAGGAAAGGGGAGAGAAAGGCTACATCCACCAGGACATCCGCAGTTCGAAGGCGGTCGGCGAGTACCTCGCGCCTATGGGCGGAGTAATGAACACATGGAGGGTCGGCCGTGCATATGCGGCGCTGAAGCTCCGTGAGATCGACGGAGTGTTCGGCGGAGAGCTCGCGGGCCATTATTACTTCCGTGACTTCTTCTATTCCGACAGCGGAATGCTTGCCGCCATCCTCGTGACCAATGTGGTGGCCAAGATGAAGGCCCAGGGAGTCAGCCTCAGCCAGCTCATCGCACGCATCGAAAAATATCAGAACTCTGGCGAGATAAACTTCCGCATAGAGGACAAGAAGGGAGCGATGGACGCTGTACGCGACTATTTCATGGCTCAGGAGAAGGCTACCGCCTATATGGATTTCGACGGATACCGTGTGGAGTTCCCGCAGTGGTGGTTCAATATCCGTCCTTCTAATACGGAACCTTACCTCAGATTCCTCTGCGAGGCTACATCCAAGGAGCTTCTCGACGAGAAGGTAGCTACAGTAAGGAAGATTCTTACCGAACAGTTTGGAGCAAAGTAAATGACCATAAAGACGAATAAGAAAATAATCATGTCGTTTGTCTGCATGGCAGCCTTGCTGTATGCAGACAAACTTTGTGCAGTCAACCCTGTACGCATAGATACGGCAAGGACCCGGCTGGTCATTCCCCGTCCGGCTCTGGAGTCCCTTCCGACTCCTCTGACCAAGTCCCCTACGGATCCGATAGACACGCTGGATACCGTCAACGAGCATATCAAGGTCATCCTCTACGCCGATAATACCTGGCAGTACTACAAGACTCCCGAATATCAGAAGGTTACAGGGGTGTTCGACGAGAACTGGACCGAAAACGTGACCAATCCCTACAGCGTGAAGCAGGAGGATCTTCCGTCTTCGTGGTCCATCTGGCTTGTGGACAGTCTGGACCAGTACCATTGTCCGTTCATCGGGGACATCCATCCGCGCGGAAAATTCGGTCCGCGCCGCGGACGAAGACATCAGGGAGTGGACATCCCGCTGAAGACAGGAGATCCTGTATATGCTACATTTACAGGAAAGGTAAGGATGTCGAAATATTTCGGAGGCTTCGGAAACCTTATTGTGATCAGGCATGAAAACGGTCTGGAAACCTTTTATGCCCACCTTTCAAAAAGGAATGTAGAGGTAGGCGATTGGGTTAATGCCGGAGATGTGATAGGTCTTGGAGGCTCTTCAGGCCGTTCTACCGGACCTCATCTCCATTTTGAGACACGCTACAACGGCTTTGCCTTCGATCCTCAGTGGCTCATCGACTTCAAGACTGGCGAGCTCCGTCACAGGCTCTTCGTCCTCAAGAAGAAATACTTCAATATCTACAGCAACTACGAGCAGGACTTCGAGGACGAAATGAAGAACCACGAGGAGGATGAGGCTGAAGATGCCGAAAAGGCAGCGATGAAGTACTATACCATCCGCTCAGGAGACACCCTCGGAAGGATAGCCATCAACAACGGCACGACCGTAAAGGAGCTCTGCCGCCTTAACGGAATCACCCCTACCACAACCCTCCGCATCGGCCGCCGCATCAGGGTACGATAAGCCGCTGCCGGAGCCAGTTTTGCTGTAGCCGGTGTCTGTTTTGCAGCCACCTGTAACAGGTGAATTTAGTAAGTAGCTGATAGATAATATCTTAGCATTATTTGCCGTTCCCGGTCCCTTCTTTTCAAGGGGGACCGGGAACGGCAAAAAGTTTAAGGTTTTATTGTAAGTTACTGAATTTTAGGTGTTTGTGGTGGATTTTTCAAATACCCCCGTTCCCGGTCATCTCCGTTCCGGAGGTCGCAAACAGGTCTCCGAACGGATAATACATTCTTAAATTTGAAAACATTGGCCTCAATAATTATTCGATTGTAGCTTCTTAGACTTTATGGACATGACGTCCATGGGGTAAAGCATTGCATTTCAGGTGGAATCCATCCATATACATATATACCAAGATCATTAATCGCTTTTACATACAGCCACTCACCATCAATCCCATAAATTTGCACAGTCTGTTGTATTGTAGAGGTATCAATTATTTTACTCATTCTATCAGGATATTCAAATAACGTTAAGGTGGCATTGTCGGGGTTTCTGGTATTAACTGCTAAAGAGCCCTTCTTGCAATATAAATAATCTTCCTCACCAATATTTACACATAAGCAGTTATCTAAAGAATACACAAGTTCTAACATGATACCTGCATTATATTCAGATTTATCTGGATGAACTGTTATTCTTGGTTCTGTCATACCAATGTCTTGATAAAATACTATATTTTCCCCATTTTCATGTAAGGTGAAAACCGATATACCATTGTGTGCCAATATTAAGTTTAATAGAATTAGTATAGTTCTCATTGTCTCATTAACTTTAGATAAATATTTGAGGCCGTCCCTAACTGTCTTTCCACATCCTTCCATGATCGTCCATCAATTACTAAGCATCCGACAGAGGAACGAGTCGCCCTACCATCAGAATCAGTTCTATGAAGGAAAATCTCTGTCATGACAGACGTGCCATTAAATTTGTTTATATCTCCAGCAGGCGAGAGGTCAAGATTTCCTTCCAAATCAGAAATTCTATATGTTAACGAGCCTCTTCCATAAACACTTGTTTCCATCTGCTGGTGAAATACTCTATACTCTCCATTTTGTAGCATTGAGTATTTATCAGGATCAGATGATACAGTAAGTCCATAATAATGAGATACATCATCACTTCCATTGATACCGTATATCGTCACATTCGCTGGCTTGGCTCCCTCCCCGGTCAATGTTCCGTCTGAACCCAACTTCTCATCATAGAATCCGTCAAAGACAACGACCGCTTCCCCAAGATAGGTACCCTGGATTCCCAAGGCATCAAGTTCATCCTGTGATCTGGCATCTGTCCATGCATATGACATATGTGGCAACATGTTTTCATAACGATCTTGTCTTCCATGATAATAAGCATACCAATCCATTCCGTCTGGGTCTATATATCTGACCGGATTACAGTTACAATATGCATAAGGACTTACTGAAGGATACTTCTCTGCCAGAGGGTCCAGGGTGGTGAAGCGTCCGAACCTCGGATGCAGGAACCTTGCAGAGAAGTCGTACAAGCCTGTCTCATCTCCGAGTTCCTTGCCTGTGAACCTGAACCTGTTGCCGGAATTGTCAGTTCCGGAGATCGGGAACAGATCTCCGAACGGATAATACTCGTTGGTCTGCTGCACGGCACCCGTCTGCGCCACAACCGCCCGGACGCTCCCCAGATGGTCCTTAAGGAAGAACATATAGGTACGACTGCTTCCGTTTATATATACATACCCTCCTTCAAACATAATCCTCTTCAGGACACCGGTCTCGTAGATGAAATCACCTACATAATCCCTGCGCGAGAGCAGAGAACCCGAAGCTACGTTCTCCTGAAGCTTGCGCCCGTCAGCAGCATAGAATATATGGGTGTTCCTTCTTTTAATCATTTTGTGGGTTAGACATTTCAATATTTGCGACCTTAGTAAATTTACCGGTCAGAATATCCCAAAACACATCACTATAAGTCCGCCATTTACCATTTACATAGAATCTTTCTTCAATCACTTCTCTTTTCCATTCAGTATCATGCTCAAAGATTTTATTTCCAACGATCTTAACTAATTCACTATCTCTGAAAACATCATGATTGAACCATCCGTATTCATCGGAAATCGCCAAGGTGTCAATGATTTCACTTTTATATCCATACAGCCTAACCATCATCCACACGTAGCCAAAATTATCATTACCTTTAAGCTTAAAATGTCTCTTGTTAATACTTTCCTCTAAATTACTGATAAACACGGGGTCTGAAGTTGTTATTTCGCGCATTTTTCCATAATTTAAGGGTCTAAATTCCTCTGGTGCAAGAACACCTATATTATCAGCAGACCAAGATGCTACATTATTTATGTCATATCGAATGATTGCATACTTATATTTGCTTGGTTTCTCTGCATGTTCAGCATTTCTATTGCTGTTAGATGAACAATTTGTTATGCTTAAAATAATCAGGGCAAACAGGAAATATTGTATTGTTTTATTCATGATTTTTAAAATAAGTTGTTGTGTTCAAATAATGATTTCGATAATTCTTCAGGAGTCATCTCATAAGGAATACTTATAGGTCTCTTCAGGATCTTATGATTCTTTCTCGTAACTTGATCCTCTCTGATTTCGCCATGCTTTCTCGCGGCTACCTGTTCCGGACCTGTTATGACCCTTCTTTCTTCAAGTGTGTCATAATCCGGATCAGACCCTGACGTTTTCATTGCATCAAGACGAGCCTTCTCTTGTGAACTTCCTGAGTTCATGACTCTATCATATTCAGATGCATGGGCAGCTTCGTGTGCCAATATTGTCGCTGGAGACATATTTATATACTCGTCAGTTATTCTGATTTCATTCGGATTCCAGAAAATAGTATTCAATGTCGGAACAAACCTATTGTTATACTTCTTATTAGGAGCGCTTATATAATATATGGTATTAGATGCTTCGAGTTTCGCAAGATCTCCGGCAGTCCCTCGTGATTGCATAAATTGTAATACGGCATTAAATTGAGCCTTAAATACATCCGTTACATCATTTGCAAAAACTATCTTCCTTCCATCCGGATCAACGAAGTTCACAGGATTCCCCTTGCAGTAGGCGTACGGGCTGATGCCTGGATACTTCTCTGCCAGAGGATCAAGGGTGGTGAAGCGTCCGAACCTCGGATGCAGGAACCTCGCGGAGAAGTCGTACAGACCTGTCTCTGCACCGAGTTCCTTGCCTGTGAACCTGAACCTGTTGCCCAAAGTCAAACCGACTTTAATTCTCATATATGCTTATTTCACTATATTAATTGTATGGATTTAATTCATTTACATCATATAATTCCTCTATGTAGGGTTCATCTAAAAATGGATATTTAGCTATAAAATCTTTAAAATCTGGCATTGGGCTTCTATCCAAATCAAGCCGAACTAATAATTCACGAGCCAAATAATACATAAGCCTGATTTTAATAGACTTTATCTCATGCTTCGGCAACTGAGATAGATAGGCGATGAATTCCAAGTGCTTATCAGGGAATCGATCAAACATATCATACAGATTGGCAGCAATCGGTTCATCAAATTCTTCAAGATTGTGCTTGACAAGATAACAGAACAAATATGCATAATCCTTCCCTGAAGAAGAATCTTTCATATACATATCATCGAAATTGAAATGTATGGTTTCAACGCGTATCGAATCTGTGGTATTTACGCGAATTGAATCCATCATTATTCTAATTTTAGAATAATGTATGCCTGGTTCATGAACATTATTCGCAATGTTCATGAATATTAAAAGTAGAATAAAAAGAATGTTCAACATGATATCATTGTGTTACATAAGCCGGTGGAAGTTCTCCTAGGTATCGCTCCCAATCATCTTTTAATGTTATACGATCATCATATTTTAATGGGGTCTCTAAATCATTGTATACAGTTAATGAACCTTTGGATTCTAAAGAGTCACTTTCTTCTAATTTATCTGTTATTTGCTTAAGCTCTGCAATGTCATCATTATTGATTCGTATGCATCCAAATGTTCCCATCAGAGAATTTTCCTGTCTTCCTCCACCATGAACATGTAATCCATATCTGCCTTTACCTTCTTCTCCGATGTATTCAAGGGCCAACAAGTCATTAGGTCCAAATGATGATATATTGTATCGATTATTTCCTGTCTTTCGCCACTCTAAAATACGGTATTCTCCTACAGGGGTATCTCCATTCTCAGCACTACGCATTCTATGAGTTCCTGATACCTTTACTATTGTTTTGTAAATAGTTCTCCCATGCCTATCACTTACCGTCATTTCTGCGTATGGATACTGACCGCGATTCTCATGAGCACTAATCTTTATATCCCACAAGCCATCTGAATCAATTCTGTTTATTGGATTTGAAGAACAATAAATGTAAGGTGATCTCTCATAGGATTTCTCTGCCAGAGGGTCCAGGGTGGTGAAGCGTCCGAACCTCGGGTGCAGGAACCTCGCGGAGAAGTCGTACAAGCCTGTCTCATCTCCGAGTTCCTTGCCCGTAAACCTGAACCTGTTGCCGGAATTGTCAGTCCCGGAGATCGGGAACAGATCTCCGAACGGATAATACTCGTTGACCTGCTGCACGGCACCCGTCTGCGCCACAACCGCCCGGACGCTTCCCAGATGGTCCCTAAGGAAGAACATATAGGTACGACTGCTTCCGTTTATATATACATACCCTCCTTCAAACATAATCCTCTTCAGGACACCGGTCTCGTAGATGAAATCACCTACATAATCCCTGCGCGAGAGCAGAGAACCCGAAGCTACGTTCTCCTGAAGCTTGCGCCCGTCAGCAGCATACTTGTAGTCCACTACTGTGGTTCCTCCTCCAACGATATGCCTCTGAGGGAGGTCGAGGATGTTGTAATCCGTTCCTACATCCGGACTGTAGCTCATATGAATCATACGTCCCTTGGCGTCGTACTCATTCTCATGATTCATGATGCTCATCAAGCGGTTTCCTGACAGACTATAAGGCGTGGTTTGACCGCCTCGTATATGCGCGATCATATTGCCGTTCTCATCGTAGGCGAATGACTCTGAACAAGAAGAGGCTGGCTGAGCTCCGGAGCATGTCGCTGACACAAGTCTGGACAAAGAGTCATATCTATACTGATAGCTCTTCTGTACTGATGTAGAATTATTGCCCCATCCCATGGCGGAGATATTACCTCCCCACTGAGGAACGGAAGAATTCTCATACTGGAGAAGTTCTATGAATCGTGGTCCTGAGATATGTGTCAGCCATGATCGAAGATTATAATGTCTTTCCTCCTTAAGCAGGGCAAGACCGGTTCGAAGGTCGCCGTCAAGCCTTCCGACCTCATCATATGTCTTATCGGAAACTACTACATTAGCTCCGGTTCCTACCTGATGTGTAGTCTTCAATGGACGACCCATAGCATCGTAGGTAAACGTCTGGATTACTGTAACGGTTCCTCCTACTGTAGGTGTCTGTACGGTCTTTCTTTTGGTTACATTACCCGTAAAATCGTATCCGTAGTATTCTTTCCTTACTCCACCGATATGCATCAGTTCCCTCGTCTGGACCGGTCTCCCACGATCATCGTAGTAGGCAACGCTCCAGAGGTAGGATGCCGTATAAGAAGGTATATATGGTGATATGTTAATCATTTATATACGTTAAACAGACGTGTTAATTGCATGAGTTATAAATGTTGGGGCAAGATCTTGGCGCCCAGCCTGAATACAGAACATCCTTGTACCAGAAATGCACTTTGTAGATATAGCCATAATGGTAGGAGTGATAATATAAATCCGTAACACTTACCCATTGGAAGTTAATAGCATCAACATCAAACGGTATAAAGTCCCCATCAAGAGACTTAGACATGTAGATATCCATTATTGCTATTCGCCCCTCATATCTATTGTTTCTCAAAAAAACTCCGCATTGTTTTTTATCAACCCAGCCGATTATCGGGTCGCCCATCGGTTCCAAACTATCGTCAAGGTCAATCTTTAATTTAAACCGATGCTCGCCAACACTGAGAACCTTTGCAGTCCAACTATAGTCGTTGTCATCATCATTTACAAATATATGAGGCAAGATTGCCAATATGACATCCGTTGAGTCCGAAGGATATACAATTATGTCTTCTTCGTAATTCAGAACCAGAAATTGCGCACGTAGTGCTGTGGAAATCAGCAAAAGCAAAAGTGTAATATAGTACCTCATAAATCTCTGATTTATTTCTGACATTAGTGACATGAATGATTGATATCCCGACAAACATCCTTTGTCCAGCCTTCATAATATTTACCCTTATACATAAATCCGACATTGAACCATGTCGTATAACTGTTTATGACAACATAATCAAGTATATACAAAAAACTAACATCATATTCAAGATTAGCTGTATCGAATGAAGCACAAGGATAGCCTATGTCAGGAGAATCATATAGACACCATTTATCCCAATCATACCAGAAGTTAGCATAAACTGCACATTCTGACCTGTCTATCCAGACATCCGGTATATATTTGTCTTCTTGAGTATAGATGTCTACATTAAATCTATGTGCAGATTTGCCTTTTATAAGGATAGAGTTCCATCTGTCTGTTTCGGTACTCTCACAAATCTGCGTAATAGGTTCATTTCCAACCGGTCCAGCATATATGCTGACAGGAACATCTCTTGAGCCTAAGAATACATTGATTATAGATTCCTGGGCTAGTGTAGGAAATGATACTAATACAAGGAGGATTAATAGAAATCTTTTCATTTGCGACGTACTACTAATTTGTATGGTGTGAAATTTATCTGCGTCTCATACCTTAACCAATCGCTATCATCAATAAGCAAACAACCAGTTGAAACCGCTACGTTTTTTTCTTTATTATATCCAGCAAATCCCCCTATATTGGTTCGATGTACATATATGGCATTTTTCTGAGTTGGGCTATGTGCATCAAAGTTCGGATAACTGGTATTGACGCCATTCAAGCAATCCAATTCTTTACCTTTATTAACCGTATGAGTTTTAGGAATTTTATTTCCTGGGTTATTACTTTTAAATGACACATCATATACTCCATTATCTATAGCTCCAAATGTCTCAAAATCCGAACTCATGGTGAAACCTATGTAACTTTCTATATCATCAGCTCCTCTTGGACCATAAACAGTTACATCAGCTGGTTTGGCACCTTCGCCTGTCAACGTTCCATCCTTTCCCAGCTTCTCGTCATAATAACCATCAAATACAACCACAGCTTCGCCCATGTAGGTGCCTTGTATTCCAAGAGCATCAAGTTCTTCCTGAGATTTTGCCTCAGTCCATGCATATGACATGTACGGCAGCATATTTTCATAACTATCTTGTCTTCCATGATAATAAGCATACCAATCCATTCCATCCGGATCTATATATCTGACCGGATTACATTTACAATATGCATAAGGACTTACTGAAGGATACTTCTCTGCCAGAGGGTCCAGGGTGGTGAAGCGTCCGAACCTCGGGTGCAGGAACCTTGCGGAGAAGTCGTACAAGCCTGTATCTGCACCGAGTTCCTTGCCCGTAAACCTGAACCTGTTGCCGGAATTGTCAGTCCCGGAGATCGGGAACAGATCTCCGAACGGATAATACTCGTTGGTCTGCTGCACGCCACCCGTCTGCGACACCACTGCCCGGACACTTCCAAGATGGTCCTTAAGGTAGAACATTGGGGAAACGGAAGCACTAATGTTATTTTTGTATGTACCCGGGCAGCCCATATGAAAAGGTTGTCAGTAATTCTTGTTGCCCAAGATAATATATTATTTTGAATTCTCCAAAACAAATTTGCAAAAATCAAAATAAATCATTACATTGGGCGAACTAAAATTGCTCATATGAGATATTCAGACAACCCTTTCATTCCGCAGATATTGTTTTTCGCGATCTGCGTAGCCGCAGTGCTGTGCGCGTCCTGCGTGCGGGAGGTGGTGATGGATGCCGGGGAGAAGCCTGTGGTTGTGGTGGAGTGCGTGATTAGCAACAACCCTGTGCAGACTCTGCATCTGAGGTATACCAAGGGTGCGTCGAAGACGGATTATGAGGTCGTGACTGAGGCAGATGCCGTGCTATATGATCTTACTGCAGGCAGCGAGGCAGGGCGCTTTGTCAAGGTCGAGGACGGGGTGTGGACCTTGGATTATGAGGCGGTGGACGAGCATGAATACCGCCTGGAGGTAAGCGTCCCTGGATACGACCTGATAACAGCCGAGCAGCAGATACCGTTAAGACCGAATGTAAGGGCAATAAGGAACTCCTGGTGTTCGACATCTTTTACAGCCAACCATTTCCCGGACACGTGCGAATGGACCAGATCCTGCAGATATGAACTTGACGTCAGAGATAAGTCAGCTCCTTTATGGGTATGGGCGGTAAATTATGACAACCATAC